>DHUO01000006.1:2418-38314 GCA_002409215.1 Candidatus Dojkabacteria bacterium UBA5232
GAGAAGGAGATAAAATGTATATATCAAAAGAAGTAAAGAAAAGGATCATTGCCGCATTGGCAATTATCATTTTCGTTTTATTGTTTTTGCTTATTGCTCCTGGAAAGAAGGGAGATACAAGTTCTCTCGAGAACTTCAGTTTTGTAAGAGAACAGAACCCTAGATATCTAGGTTCCTACACCCTTAAAAGGTGTAATCCAGCAGCAGCAGCTGGTGCTTCATACGGTTGTTGGATCGAAACAGGAGAGTGGTCTTCCCACTTTGAACTCCTTACGGACTTAAACAGAAGAGTTGGTCTCTCTTACACCACCTTTGGTGAGGGCACTTTTCGTGCTTCACCCGGATACAGTTGGGTATTAAGAGGGGATTTTCTCCAACTAGAGAAAACAAATAAAGATTAGACCTTGGAAGAGGACCGCATACTAGAGCTAATGCTCAACATTTAATATGTTTGTATGTGGTTCCTCTCCAATCTTCCTGCCCAATTTCATATATATGATAAAATAGATACATTAATCTCTCTTTCATCATGCATATGAATAAAGAAATATATGATATCGCAATAATTGGTTCAGGACCTGCAGGATTAAGTGCTAGTATCTATGCAAGTAGATATAAATTAACAAACATTGTATTTGGTAAAGTATCCGGTGGAACCATAACAGAGGGGCATAAGATATGTAACTATCCAGGGTATGAAGATATTTCAGGAATGGAATTAGGTATGAAGATGTTTAATCATGCTAAGAAGGAAGGCGGGCAAACTTCAACAGAGAGTATTGTTGATATTAAGAAAGAAGGAGATGTTTTCAAGTTACTGACAGATACCAACAAGGAGTATTTTAGCAAGACATTGTTACTTGCAACAGGTACAGAGCGAAATGAGTTAGCTTTAGCTAGTGGAGGTAGGTATTTAGGTAAAGGTCTTTCATATTGTGCTACATGTGATGGTATGTTTTTCAGAGGGAAGAGGGTTGCTGTTGTTGGTGGTAGTAGTTCTGCAACGATGTCTGCTGTTATGCTTTCTGATATTGCAGAGAAGGTATACATTATATACCGAGGGGAGGAGTTAAGGGGAGAGCCTGCTTGGGCAGAGCAAGCAAAGTCTACAGAGAATGTTGAGGTGATATACAGTACTAATGTAAAAGAGTTGTTTGGAGAGGACCGATTAGAGGGTGTGAAGCTTTCCCTCCCTTACAAAGGCTCTGAGGAGCTCAAAATTGATGGGCTTTTTGTTGAAATTGGCTCTCAGCCTAATATTGCACTTGCTAATGAACTTGGTGTAGAGGTTGATGATTCTAACTATATTATTGTAGATAAGGAACAGAAAACAAATGTTGAGGGTGTTTGGAGTGCAGGGGACTGTACAACGAACTCTAATCAATTCAAACAGGCTGTGGTCGCTGCTGGTGAAGGAGCTGTAGCTGCAAGCTCCATATATAGATATCTTAAAAGCCTTACCTAGGTCTGCCCCTTGTTAAGAAGATTTTCATCTTTGGGTTATACATATCACAAAAGGTTTCCTAACCCTTGGCGTATGTAGGATGTTCTTTTTACAGATATACACGTATGGGAACACATCTCAGAAAGCCTTTCAAAAAGAAGAACTTTGAGGTTCTTAAAAAGTTCTGAACGAAGGCCAGGCCTAGGTCAGGCCTGTTGAGAGTTTACAAAATCAACCCACTCTTGGAGGTAGTTGGAGCTTGACCAGTATTTTGGATCTCCGACGTTAAACTCTATCATCCCACCGTTCTTTTCAATAGTGTCATACTCTGGAATGTTCTCTCTTGCTGTTCTGTCTCCACCTTTTGTGAAGACATCTGGTTTGATAATATCAACTGCCTCAACACAATCGTTTCTGGTTGTGCTGTTGTATATCACAACATAATCTACCCCCTTAATACCATCTACAATCCTTGCTCTGTCCAGCTCCGCCATAAAAGGTTTACCTTTTTTAGTAACAGCTCTTTGATCTCCATCAACAATTACAACCAAAATATCACCAAACTTCTTTGATTCCATAAGGCAGGATACATGTCCTGGATGAATTGGATCGTAAAAACCTGATGTACAAACAATCTTCTTTCCTTTGAGCTTTTCATCTCTTAACTTAGGGAAATCTTCTAGAGGTATTATCATATTTTTAAAATGACAACTTAATTAAGTATCTTACCTACCCTACTGATAATTGTCAAAAAAACGATAATGGGGCTTGTAGTGTTTTTCTCTTTGAATACTTTTCTTCTATTTGCAACATATAACTAAAATTTGAGGAAATTGCCAAACTATGAGATATTGACCACCACAACCTGTTGTTGTATGTTGGATTCGATAACACAATATATTGTATAGAAAGATGAAATGTCCATTTTGTGAATGTGAGGTCACGAAAGTTGTTGATAAGAGAGATAACAACGAAGAGAACTCGACAAGAAGAAGAAGACAGTGCTTAAGATGTAGTAAGAGATTTACAACATATGAGCGAATGGAAGGGTTGGATATAACTGTTGTAAAGAAAGATGGCTCTTTAGAAAAATTTGATATACAGAAGGTGATTAAGGGTGTAAAGAAGGCTGTTGATACGGAGAAAGTAAGTGAGGATGAGATAAGGGCATTTGCTGAAGAGATTGAGAGATTTGTTTTCAATAGCAAGGATCTTGTTAAGACAAAAAGCATTGGACTTAAGACATTGAAGTGGTTAAAGGGTAAGGATCATCTTGCATATATTAGGTTTGCCTCTGTATATAAAGAATTTGACAATTTAGAAGATATTAAAAAAGAAATTAAGAAATTAGAAGATTAATTTTTAGATAGTAAAAACATGCCCGATAAAAAAAGTATTCCTGTAAGTAGAAAAAAGACTCCTTCTGTTAAGAAAAGAGATGGTAGAGTTGTGAGATTTAGTAAAGAGAGGATAGTTAGAGGTATATTTAAGGCTGCTGAGAGTGTTGGTGGAAAAGATAGGCAGAGAGCTGAGGAGATAGCAGATGAGGTTGTTAAAAGAATTAAGAAGAAGTATGGGAATAAGGATGTCATTAAGACAGAAAAGATTGCAGAGATTGTTTCTGAAACCTTAAAGGATATGGGACATGGGAAGACCTCTATTGCTTTTGATCTTTTTGTTAGTTTGAAGAATGAGATTAAGAATATTAAATCGTTGATTGATGCTAATACTTTAGTTAAGGATTATATTGATAAGCTGGATTGGCAAGTTAATGAAAATAGTAATATGGCCTACTCTTGGCAAGGGCTGAATAATTACATTTCATCTTCTGTTCAAGCAAACTATTGGTTGCATAGTATATATCCAAAGGAGATTTCTAATGGGAATATAAATAAGGATTTCCATATTCATGATTTAGGTATGTTAGCTACATACTGTTGTGGTTGGAGTTTGGAGGATTTGCTTCTAAAAGGTTTTACAGGTGTTCCGGGTAAGATTTCTTCAGCACCTGCTAAGCATTTTAGCACTGCATTGGGACAATGTGTAAACTTCTTATATACATTGCAACATGAGGCTGCAGGAGCTCAAGCTTTTTCGAGTTTTGATACTTTTCTTGCTCCTTTTGTAAGGTATGACAAGCTTTCTTACAAAGAGGTTAAACAGAAGATGCAAGAGTTTATCTACAATATGAATGTTCCAACTAGAGTTGGTTGTCAAATACCTTTTACAAATATAACAATGGACTTGATTCCTTCGGGTCAGTTAGCTGAACAGGGTGTGATAATTGGTGGGCAGGTGCAGAAAGAGAAGTATAAGGATTTTCAGAAAGAGATGGGGATGATTAATAAGGCATTTTGTGAAATTATGATGGAGGGTGATGCACAGGGAAGACTTTTCTCTTTCCCTATTCCAACATATAACTTAACTAAAGATTTTGATTGGGATAATCCAGACTACAAACCAATTTGGGAGATGACTGCTAAGTACGGTATTCCATATTTTTCTAACTTCATTAATTCGGATATGAGTCCTGATGATGCTAGAAGTATGTGTTGTAGGTTGAGGTTGGATAATAGAGAGTTGAGAAAGAGAGGTGGTGGTTTGTTTGGTGCAAATCCTCTAACAGGTAGTATTGGTGTAGTGACAATAAACTTGCCTAGGATAGGATATGTTGCAAAGAATAAAAGAGAGTATTTTAAGATACTGAATAAGCAGATGGATTTGGCAAAGAAGAGTTTGATGATTAAGCGAAAGTTTGTTGAAGGATATATGGAGAAGGGTCTTTATCCATACTCTCGATACTATTTGGCAGATATTAAGAAAAGGTTTGGTGAGTATTACAAAAATCATTTTAATACGATTGGAATAATTGGACTTAATGAATCGTTGATGAATTTCTTTAAGAGTAAGGAGAAAGGTATTACCTCTGTGGAAGGAAGGGAGTTTGGTGTTGAGATTATGCAACATATGAGGGAGAGATTAATGACATATCAACAGAAAACAGATCAGCTGTTTAATCTTGAGGCTACTCCTGGTGAGGGTGCTACATACAAATTTGCTAAGGCAGATAAGAAGAAGTTTGGAGATGACATTATTACAGCATCGGATGTAGCTATTCATGAGTGTGAGGATGCAGTACCCTACTATACTAATAGTTCTCAGATTCCCGTTGGGTATACGGAGGATATTTTTGAGGCGTTGGATCTTCAAGATGATTTTCAATGTTTGTATACAGGAGGGACTGTTCAACATGTGTATATTGGTGAGAGAGTGAGTTCTGTTAATGCTACAAAGAATCTTGTTAGAAAGATTGCTGAGAATTACAGACTCCCCTACTTCTCTATTACTCCGACATTTAGTGTTTGTCCAAAGCATGGATATATTGCAGGTGAGCATCAGTACTGTCCTAAGTGTGATTGTGAGGTTGGGTATAGGGAGGGAATGTTATTTGAAGCTAAATAGTATCTTAATATTAAATTAATTAATTCAAAATATATGAAGAAGGTAAAAAGACAAAAATGTGAGGTGTATTCAAGAGTTGTTGGATATATTAGACCGATTTCTCAATGGAATGTTGGTAAGCAGGCTGAGTGGAAGGATAGAAAGATGTTTAAAGTTTCAGCTTAAATATGGTTAAAATTGCTGGGCTTGAGAGGGTTTCTTTAATAGATTATCCTGAGAAAATATCTGCCATCATTTTTACACACGGTTGTAATTTGAGGTGTTCTTTTTGTCATAATCCAGAGCTTGTTTTGGTTGATTTTGATGGTAATTTGGCTGTTAAAGAGAGTGGGCTTTTTGAGTATTTAGAGGGAAGGAAGGGGAAGATTGATGCTGTTGTTATTACAGGAGGAGAACCTTTGTTGCATAAAGATATTGGGAAGTTAATTAAGAAGATTAAGGATATTGGATATTTGGTTAAGCTTGATAGTAATGGTTTTTTTCCTAAAGAGCTAAAGAGATTGATATCTAAAGGGTTGATTGATTATATAGCGATGGATGTGAAGTGGCCTGAGGATAGTTATGTTAAGTATAGTGGTGATGTTAAGGCTGTAGAGAAGATTAAGGATAGTATTTCTATTATTGAAAATAGTGGTATTGCTCATGAGTTTAGAACTACTGTTGTGAAGGGAATTCATGAGATAGAGGATGTTGAAGAAATTGTTAAAATGTTACCAGAAGATTCTCTTTTTTATATTCAAAATTTTAGGGCTGGGAAAACGATTAATCCTACATTAGATGGTTCTAACTCTTTTACAGAGAAGGAGCTAAAAGATATTCTTAAAGTAGCCAGAAAACATGTTAAGAACTCCTATGTTAGATAGATGGGTTTTCTAGAACCTTTATTACCCTACCATTAATCAAAGTATCACTATTTGCATCAATATATATTGGTTGATTTTGAGGGTTACTAGAGTCAGGGTATAGAATTACCATATTCTTACCTTTCTTAAACCTCTTTACAGTTGCACAGTTATCTATTATCGCAACAACGATATCCCCATCTTCAAATTGTGCATCTTTTTGTACAACGATATATCTTCCATTATCTAGCTTTTCACCATCTATCTGCGCTAGATTCATAGAATCACCCTTGATAATAAGGCTAAACAAATTATTCTTCCTTCCGATTATGTTTCTATCAATCTTAAGAACACCTATATTTTCCTCCTCGGCACTTACCATTGGTAGTCCTGCATTTGCATATCCTAATATTGGGACTCCTACAAGATAGTCATATACTATCTGATCATCATTCTCTACCATATGTATACCCCTTGGCTGACTAGTTCTGAAAATATAGCCTTTCTTCTCAAGGGCGGACAAATGTACAACGACACCTCTTTTTGTTGATATACCTAGCGCTTCCCGTAGTTCGTTGAGTGAAGGAGCATATCCATTCTCTAAGTAACACTCTTTAATTATTCTAAGAACCTCTTCTTGTTTCTGAGTGAGTATACCATCCATATGTGAGAATATTAAAATTAGATATATACCCAGTATACCCCCTTCGTGAAATTCTGCAACTACTTATAGTAGTAAGTTAGAACTGTCTTAAAGATTATATTATATCTTAATTTACTTGAACCTTTTTTCAAGAAACAGTATACTTTTTATATTAATTTAATAATTTATTTAAATGGCTGAAGAAAAAAGTGCTAAAAGAGTCTATAAATTAGACGATATAAAGTTCAATGAGGAGAATAAAACCATGGCTATTGTCTCATGGATTTCTATCGTAGGTCTCATTATGTTCTTTGTTGAAAAGAAGGATCTTTTTGTAAGATATATTGGTGCTCAAATAATAGTCGTTAATATTGCAGCTATTCTTTTGTCTTTGATTGTGATGGTAATACCTTTACTTCGATGGTTACTTGCTCCAATGCTTCCTTTAGCTACCCTTGTTATAATTATCATCGGAATGGTTAAAACATCAAAAGGAGAGAGATTTGATATTCCATTAATCTCTGAATATGCACTTAAACTAATGAGTGCTGTTTAGGTCTTTTTAGATTGTAAATAGAAAAGGGGAGAGAAATCTCCCTTTTTTTTTAGTAATATGATAGAATTGTTTCGTACCTCGGGGAGTAGTTCAGATGGCTAGAACGCTGCGTTTGGGACGCAGAGGTCGCAGGTTCAAGTCCTGTCTCCCCGACTCTACACTACTAAAGATATGCTACATACTACAATCAATTATCTTTCATATTTCCTAATTCCTCTATTATTCTTATTAATTTACCTAATTATTAGGTACAGAGATAGGTTGTTAAAAAAGAAACTCTTACTAATCCTATCTATTCTTTCAATACCCGTACTCTTACTGTTTATCTATGCAAGGTTTGTAGAGCCTAATACAGTAAAGGTACGGAGTAGTGATATAGAGGTCGGTTTTAAGACGAAAATCGTACTAATTGCAGATACTCATATTGGAGTATATTCTAATAAATCTTTCTTTAAGAAGGTTGTTAATAAAATCAATAGTATAGAGGAAGTTGATGCAGTTGTGCTTGCAGGAGATATAACATATAACCCTAAAAGAGAGGATATTCTAGAACTTCTTGCCCCTCTTAAAGATATAAAATACCCTGTGATTGCTGTTTTAGGAAATCACGACATTGGTCATCCTGGTCCTGATATTGAAGAAGATTTAGAGCTTGCGTTAAAAAGATTAGGGGTTATTTATCTAAAAAATGATTCTGTAAAGATAGAGGGTAATGATGATATAACTTTTTTGGGTTTGGCAGATCTTTGGTCAGGAGATGTGAATATTGAAAAGTTAAATTCTTTTGATGATAAAGAAAACTTAATTGTAATAGCACATAATCCTGATACGGTATATAAATATAATAAAAACATTCCTGATTTAACTCTTTCTGGACATACTCACGGTGGTCAAATTAGATTGCCTTTAATATATGAACATTTCATTCCTTCAAGATATGGTTTTAATGAAGGTTTTTATAATATTGAAAAAGGTAAGATTTTTGTAACATCTGGACTTGGACAAACAGGATTACCTTTTAGGATAGGGATTAAGCCTGTTGTTGATATTCTAAATCTCTACTAACAAGTAGTGATTACCACTTAATGGTATATCCTTTTAACCTAGTTCTAAGTGCAGAGTAAATGTAGTATATCCCGTATTTTATTTTATTTACTGGATAATCTCTACTATGTAGATACGTTATCTTCTCACCACCCAAACTTCTCTTAAACTCCCCTACACCACTCCAAGGGTGTTTTTTTTCCTCCCAACCTTTAGGTGTCACCCCACCAAAAAGATCATACGTGGTACATCCTAACTCCTTTCCTAGTTCTAAACTCTTCCAATACAGTATTGGTGTAATAATCATATTCTTCTGTCTAAACTCCGTACTAGAACAAGCTTGATAAAGGTGCATATTCTTACCGTAGACAGTGTTTTGCCATACTGAAATTGGTTTGCCATCATAATATCCAATTACAAGGTAGCACATGCCATACTCCACCTGTTTTTTTAGTTCTGCGAGAAGTAGCTTTGTTGACTTATCTGTATATCCTTTAACCTTTACTGTCTGTTCATGTAACTTTTCAAAAACATTAAATTGAGAATCATCATTAAAAATCTTAACCTCTACTTCTGGCATCTTAGATAGTTTGTTTAACATATTTCTTCTGGAGGAGCTTAAATCACTTTTTAGTGAGTCCATATCCTTGGTTAAATCCATATGCTGTGATATTAAAGAATCAACATTGTGGATGGGAGCTTGGATAAAGCCGTTTTTATTGTAAAAATTAATCAAAATATCGTTCTCTATGTAAAGTGGAGAGAATCTAAACATAAAACAATTATTTTCTTTGCTTAAATCTTTACAAAACTCTGTTACCTCACTCCAAATCTCCTCGCTACCATCATCCATGAGCATAGGAGAATGCTTGCAGTCTAAGAACTTTCCGAAGAGTTTTGAATCACCAATGTTCCCTGTGATTATTCCAACAAGCTTTTCATCTTTTTTGATGACATACCTAAATGCTTTAATCCCAACATCTATATTGTATTGATACCTTGCACTACTATTAAGAAAAGAATATTCAGGAAGTTGCCTAACGTAATCATCCCATCTTTTATCATCTTCAATTTTCTCAAATGTAAGTTTCATTAAATCAGAATAACAAATTAGATTACTTTTGCATACTTATCAATAATTTCTTTTATCTCTTTTGCTTTATCTTCATTCACTTCTATATTTGTTGGTAGGTTTATAATATGCTTAGAGCAGAACTCTACTTCTGAGCACTCACCTACTCTATATCCTAAACATTCTAGCTTGTCCCAAGTAATTGGGAATACTGGCGTTGTATACCAATTACCTGATATTACGCCTATCTCTCTTAGTCTTTGCTTAATCTCTACTGGATTTTCAACAAGGAGTGGGTATCTTAACAGGGTTTCATTTCTACCATATACATCTGCAATCTTCTTTCTATTTTCATTAAACGCTGAAAGATGTTTTAATTGGGTTAGTAGTAGTCTGGCTTGCACATTACTCATCTTATGTATTCCATCAAAATCCACAGTATCACTCGATGCCTGCTTTTTAATTACTCCCCAAAAACGATACCACAGTAGGAGTGCTTTACCTACTGTTATCTTTGGTAGCAGAATTTTCTTAAAGTAGTTCTTTTTAATCTTATCCCAACAGAGAACGTATTTTGCATTGTACAAGGCCTCTTTTGTTGAAAGCTCTTCAACCTCCTCATACTTCTTATCTAAATCACCACTTAGAAAGTGCATATGATTTATCACCAATGCAGAGCCTTGTGTAGAGCTGATACTTTTATCCTGTGCAAAACTGAAGAAAAAAGCATCGGAATATTTACCTATCTGCTTGTTTTCAAAATCTAATATATGCGCACAATCTTCGAGGATGAAAATATCATTGCTGTCGTTTCTTTTAGAGTTTTCTTGATCAACAATCTCCCGTACTCTAGACATATTTGCGATGTTCCCAAAAGTATGTTGTACAACTATGGCTCTAGTTTTGTCAGAAATCTTCTCTCTCATTTTTTCCAAATCCATATTAAAAGTATCTCTTTTGATATCAACAAAAACAGGCTTACATTTGCTCCAGAGAATTGGTGCTAATACTGCAATACAGGTAAAACCTTGAAGGATAACTTCATCATCAGGTTGAAGGTTTAAGTTCTGAAAAAGGAAGTACATTGCATCTCTTCCTCTGTTAAAAAAATACACGCTTTTCTCGTTGTATTCATTCTGAAAAATGGTTTTCAGCTCATTAATACTACCAGTAACAGAAACAGTACCTTCTAAAATGCCTTTTGCAGCGTTCAAATCCTCTTCTGTTGTGTTTGGTGTAGAGCCTATGAATATACTCATTAATATGTTCTTTCAAAATTCTTATCTATCTCACTCAAGCTCATTTTCCATATAATTGGTCTTCCGTGGGGACAGCTATATGGATTCTCACATTTTTTTAAACTTTCAAAAAGATCCTTCATTTCAATATATGAAAGCTTTTGTCCAGATCGAATACTTCCGTGACACGCTATTGTTGCTAATACATCATCTTTTCTTTTCTTGAATGATTTATGCAAGAGATTAATATTTTCTTCCAGTTCAAATATATCTTTAAATATTAATGTATAGTCTGATTCTGAATACTCTGCAGGAATTGTTTTTAGTGTAATTGCAGTATCTCCTACATCATATATGAACCCTAACTCCTCAAAGAACCCTTTATTTTCATCTAAAAAGATTAACTCACTTTTAGAAAAGGTCATTTCTGCAGGAACAAGAAGGTTCTGCAGGTTGCTTTTTGTCTCTCTCTTCTCAAGTTTTTCAAAATTGATTCTTTCTGCAACAGCGTGTTGATCAAGAATCCAGAGTTTTTCATCATGAAATTCTATTACAATGTATTTATTAAATATTTGGAAGATAGTACGAATATCACTGTCTGTTGATATTTCTTCTTTGTCTTGCTGTACAGGTGGGGAATCTTTAAGAAGTTCGCTTGAGAACAGTAATGAGTCTTGTACTGATGATGAGCTTGTTGATGTGTATATATTTCTAGGAGAGTACTCTTTCGATTTGGGGGTTGGTTGATTAAATCTCTCACGAAGAGAGTTAAAATCTGTACTGGAGTTTGTTGTTGGATGGTGGTTTCTATCAGTTAATGAATGCTCTACTGTATCTGTTTTTTTATATGAGAGAGATTTTTCTAAAGCATGTTTTACCGCCTCTTCTACAGCAGAGTATATTCTGTATGGGTTTTCAAATCTAACTTCTTCCTTCCTGGGATGTACATTTACATCTACAAGTTCTGGGTCTATATGGATATTTAAAACAAAATCCACTTTCTGTCCAAAAGGTAGATATCTAGAGTATCCTTCCATAATTGCCCTGACAATTCCCCTGTCAGTAACGGGACGGTTATTAATGAATATATATTGATGAGATGACCTACTTTTATGTGCCGAAGGATGAGAGCTATATCCTGAAATTGTTGTACCAGCACCGTTGTAGGCGACTGCCAACATGTCCTCCTGAACGGGTTTTCCAAACACCTCTGAAATCCTTTCTTCTTTTAATTCTCCTGCCTTAGAGCCTTCTAGGGCCTTTAGATTAACAACCATCTTTCCATCTTTCTCTAAAGAAAAAGATATGTTGGGATATATTAAAAAATATCTATTTAGCATTTCATATATCTTCCTGTACTCTGTTGTTGCTGTTTTTAAGTACTTCTTTCTAGCTGGAATGTTGTAGAAGAGATTTTCCACCCGTACAGTTGTACCTCCCTCTTTTGCTACTGTTGAGATATCTGATTGCCCTTCTTCATTAAACAGAATCTCATTAGCCCTATCCTCCTCTTTATATTTAGAAGATAGTTTTACTCTAGATACTGATGTTATTGTAGAGAGAGCCTCCCCTCTAAAACCCATACTCAGAAGTGTATTTAGATCCTCTATACTGCTAATTTTTGTTGTTGTATGGGGTTGGAAAATGGAGTTGAGATTCTCTCTTGGGATACCGATACCATCATCAGAAACCTCCATTAGATCAATACCGCCATTTTTAATTTTGACACTTATTTTTGTAGCTCCAGCATCAATTGAATTATCTACCAATTCTTTAATTACAGAAGAAGGTCTTTCTATGACTTCACCAGCTGCAATTTGATTAATGACTTCTTCTGATAGTTTGTGTAATTTAATATTTGTCATAGATACATTTTAACACATTAGTATATTTGCTAAAATATATGAGTATGGAAAGTTTTAAACTAGAATCAAAGTATGCTCCTTCACCTGATCAGCAGAAGGCAATTCAGGAGATTGTATTAAATTCTAAAAAGGATGAGAAGCAGGCATTGTTAGGTGTTACAGGTTCTGGAAAGACTTTTGTAATGGCGAATGTCATTAAGGAGCTTAACAGACCTTCATTAATTATTTCACATAACAAAACTCTTGCAGCACAGCTATATGAAGAGTTTAAGGAGTTTTTTCCTGAAAATGCTGTTAGATATTTTGTCTCATACTACGACTATTACCAACCAGAGGCATACGTTCCTGCAAAAGATTTATATATTGAAAAAGAATCTGAGGTTAACAAACAGATTGAAAACTTAAGATTTGCTGCAATGAATTCTGCGCTAACAAGAAGAGATACTATTGTTATAGCTTCTGTGTCTTGTATATATAATATTGGGCAACCAGAAAACTACGAGAATAAAGCTCTTTCCTTCTATGTTGGTCAAACAGTACAACTCTCAGAAGTTGCGCTAAATCTTGTGAGTATGAGGTATGAGAGAGATACGTACGATTTTGTTAATGGCGTTTTTAGAATTACTGGTGATATCATTGATATATTCCCGCCCTATGAAGATGTTTCAATACGTATTGAACTGTTTGGCAACAGGATTGAGAGAATTAGTATGGTAGATCCAATTTCCAAAAGAAAGATTGAGGAGAAGAAAGAAGTTTTAATCTTCCCTGCTACTTCATTAGTTTATTCTAAAGAGGTTATTGATGAGGCTGTAAAGAGGATTAGAAAAGATTTAGAGGATAGAGTGACATTTTTACAAAACATTGGAAAGGATTTAGAGGCTCACAGATTACAACAGAAAACAAACTATGATTTGGAAATGCTTGAAGAGGTAGGATATTGCAAGAGTATGGAGAACTACAGTATATATTTTGATGGAAGAAGGCCCGGAGAGGCTCCTTATACTCTACTTGATTACTTCCCTGATGATTATCTCCTTTTTATTGATGAATCGCACATGACTATCCCTCAGATTGGAGGAATGTTTAATGGGGATAGGATTAGGAAAGATAATTTAATAGAGTATGGTTTTAGACTGCCAACTGCTAGGGATAATCGACCGCTGAACTTTGAGGAGTTTAGAAAGAGACAGGGAAAAACCCTCTACATCTCCGCTACTCCTGCAGAGTGGGAATTAAAAGATAGTAACAATGTTGTTGTTGAGCTTCTAACTAGGCCAACAGGTCTTTTAGATCCTAAGATTGAGATAAGACCAATTAAGAATCAGATAGATGATGTAATTAGTGAAATTAGTAAGAATGTTCAGAAAAAACAGAGGGTATTGGTAACAACCTTAACAAAAAGATTTGCGGAGGATCTCACTACCTATCTTCAAGAGGCTGGTATAAAGGTTCAGTATATACATTCAGATATTGACACCGTTGAAAGAGTTGATATATTAAGAGATTTGAGACTTGGAGAGTACGATGTGGTAGTTGGGATTAACCTTTTAAGAGAGGGTATTGACCTTCCGGAGGTATCTCTTGTAATTATCTTAGATGCAGATAAGGAGGGTTTTTTAAGATCAAGAACTAGTCTTGTTCAAACAATTGGTAGAGTAGCAAGACATGTTGAAGGTCGAGTTATCATGTATGCAGATAATATTACCGAAAGCATGAAATACGCTATTGATGAAACTAACAGAAGAAGAAAATATCAAGAAGAGTATAATAAGAAACACAATATCAAACCAAAGAGTATCACAAAAGAGATAAGAGGTAGATTGATTGAAGAAGAGGAAGATAAAGATGTTGATATGGATATTGAGAAAATGGATATAAGACAGAAGAAGATATTAGTAAAAGAACTTAATGAGGACATGTTAATAGCTGCTGATAGATTACAATTTGAGAAGGCAGCACAACTAAGAGATCAGATTAAAGAAATTAAATTGAGTATGTAGAGAAATGAGAATTAAATATTTAGTAAATGATAAATATGAGAAAGCAAAGCCTTTCAATGAATATATTCAGACTCACTTCCCTCAATTACTTACAGAAGAGAATCCAGAACTGTATATTGTTGCAGGAGGGGACGGTTCAATGCTTCATGCTATCCAGGATACCATAGAGGATGGAATACCTTATCTTGGCAAAGCAATGGGGACTTTTAATTTCCTTATGAATGAGTTTGAAGATGATGAAAAAATTATACGTAGGTTATTAGATGACAAGATTAAGATAGATATATTTAAGACAAGTGCGATTGGGGTATATTTAGACAGTAAGAAGATTGGAGAGGCTGTTAATGATGTAATACTTGGAGAAGGGGTAATGGATTTGTTTAATTTTTCTATTTCCACTGCTTCTGGTTACTTTGATGAGTTCGAATTTAAAGCTTCTGGATTATGTGTTAGCACCCCTATTGGCTCTACAGCATTTAACTACAACAACAATGGTAGGATACTTCCTTTAACATCAGAGCTTCTTTCTATCACGGGTATTGTCTCTAACAGATATTTGAATGATATTGTCCCTTTTGAGGAAATTCGTATTAGATCCAATTCCCCAAAGATATACCTTACTAAAGTTGGTGCAAGAGAGTTAAACGAGGGGTCTGAATTACTATTGAAAAAAGGCTCTACGATTGGGATAGGTTTTTTGAATAAGCGAGAATTTTTAAGAAGAAGGATTGAGATTGTACATAGGTTTAGGAAGTAAATACCTTATTTATAACTTAAATTAACAAGATTTTGATATATGCAAAGAGGTGTATTACAACTAACAAGAGAAGAGGTTGTTGCATTGAATAGTGCTTTCCATTGGGTAGTAAATGGACATACTATCCTTGCATCAAAGCTTCAGTATGCTATGGATAATCTTCAGGATATACATAGTATTGAAGTTTCAGAAGATGATTTAGAATTACTTTTAGATGATATTATGCCTGTAGAACAAGAGAATATTGTTTTAAAAAATGCAATGCAAAAGGTTGGAGATTTGTTAAGGGAGTTTAGGAGATAAGTGTAATCCTACATATATTATACCACGAATAAGTGCTATGGGACAATAGATTTATGGTTGCGGGACATGGATTCGAACCATGATTCTCGGCTTCAAAGGCCGGTATCCTACCATTAGATGATCCCGCAAGAACAGATGTATTATACAATATGCTATCATATTAATCATGTCCATATTCAGAAAGAGAAAAGATGTTAAAAAAACAGGCTTTACAAAAGTCTACATGCCTCTTAAAAAAAAGGTTCCTCACAAAGTTTTAAGAAAGAAGAAAAGAACACTCTTTGGACATAATAACAAACCTCTCAGAAGAAGAGCTTTCGATGCTGAGAAGTTTAAAAGAAGTTTAGTGATTGGTTTGGGAATACTATTTGGTATCGGTTTTCTATATCTTTCTATAATCTTCATTATTAATCTTAGAAAACAGAAACCTGTTGAAGTTATTACAGAGAATGTTGTTGGATTAATAGATATTCCTGCTTTCCCAGGTTCAAGCTTCTTATTTGAAAATGATACCGAAAACACAGCAGTATCAGCATTCATTAGCTCTGGCGCATCTGCATATAAGATCCCAAATAAAAAGAGTATTGAAGATGTTTATGAATTTTATCAAGAACAACTGCCTGATAAAGGATGGTCATTCATAATATTAGCCCCCATTGCTTCAGAGAGTATGGAAAGTGGACAGTATTGGGTGAAAGAAAGTACAGGTCTAAGAATATATACAAAACATAGAGATGTCTGGTACGAAACAATTACTAAAGAACAGGCAGAGAGCGGTTTGGCTGACAGAGTAAAAAAACGTGTTGAAAGAGATTTACTATTAACAAATGAGGACGCTCAAGATTTGCTTCCCGACTTTCCGTGGTTACTCAAAGTCCCGAGAGAGTATGTTATTAGCTATACAGTAGCTCCATATGAGAATATGAGGACATTAGTAATGAAAAAACTTGGTTCCGAAGAGAAGCTTTTATTACTTCCAATAGATAAGTATCATGGGAAAGGATTGGATTATTACCTAGACAGGTATGTTGAGTACAGAAATAAAGAGGGGGAGGAAGCTTGTGGTATTAAGAGAACAACTATTGCATACGCACCCTATTCATCTGTTGTAAGAGGTGAGGTCTCTTGTAATAATGGTCTGCATGATGTAGCAGTCATTGTTAATCCAAATATAGGGATAGTTTATATATTGGATAGTAACCTAGCACAAAATCCGTATTTTGATGAAGTATTAAAAAATCTCCAACCCCAAGACTCTAGACGTTATTAAAATACTCGAAAACCAACCTGCTTATTTTCTTATTATGCAAAACAGAGTCAATATCTTCTTGTGAGGCCTTTTTGATATTCTCAATACTTCCAAATGTTTTCAGAAGTTTATTCCTACTCTTCTCCCCCACCCCTACTATTTCATCAAGCTCTGAGGTTTTTGCTGTTTTTGCTCTTGCTTTCCTGTGGTGAAGAATTGCAAATCTGTGAGCTTCATCTCGAAGATCTATTAACAGACCTTTATTCTGTATTTCAATATTCATACTCTCTCCATTCTCCCTGTTTAGATACCAAAACTCATCTAACAGTTTGGCTCCTCTTTTTCTGTATTTCCTGCCTTTCGTTATACCTAGAACACATATTTCTTTTGGGATATGGGGATTTACTACTGAAAGTTGAGCCTTACCTCCATCAATTAGTAATATCTCTGGCTCTAGTTCGTATTTTTTAATATGTTTTGAATCAAATCTTCTTTGCATAACCTCCTTTAACATATGCATATCGTTTGGAGTGTCTAATTCCCTTATCTTAAACACCCTATACTGACTTCTTAGAATCTCTCCGTTTTGTGCTACTACCATGGAGCCGTAGGCATCCTTCCCCTGTATATTTGATATGTCATAACACTCTATTCTTTTTAATTTTTTCAAACCTAACTCAATTTTGAGGTCTTGAAAGTTCTCGTACAGCAACTTCTTTCTTCTTTTCACATACGTTTCAGCAGTATCTGTATATTCAAAATCTATTTTCTCTCCGAGATATTTCAAATCATTAATCTTATCTCTAAGTTCAGCTGCTTTTTCATAAAGTTTCTTTTTAGAGTATTGCCTCATTTTAACTTCAAGTTTTGCTATTTGCCCCCTTTTTCTTCCTTGTAGGAATTTGCGTATTTCATTGATATTTTTTCTATACTCCCTCTCCGATATATGTCCTTGGTATGGCCCTGGACAGAGTCCTAGGTGATAGTACATACACTCTCTGCTTCTAGTTCTTTCTTTGCATGTGCAGAATGGGTGTAGTTTTCTCAGGTATGTGAAAACCCTTCTTGCCGAATGAGTGTTGGGATATGGACCAAAAAGTTCACCTTTTTGTAATTCTTTGTTGGTAATGCTCCTTGTTATTTTAACTGTCGGGAATTTTTCTTTTGTAGATAGATATATCCATGCGTATGATTTGTCATCTTTTAGTTCACTGTTGTATTTTGGTTTTAGTTCTTTAATTAGGGCTGATTCTAGTACTAGAGATTCTATCTCGTTATTTGTTTCTTCTACTTCGATTTTGGAGATAAAAGGGATCATTCTTTTTACATATGGTCTGTCGTAGAGAGTGTCGTTGAAGTATGATTTAACCCTGTTTCTTAGATTTAGGGCTTTACCTACGTAAAGGATTTTGTTGTTTTTGTCATAGAACTTGTATACCCCTGGTTTAAGGGGAAGTAGTTCTAGTTCGTTAAGGTTCATGATTGATTATACAGTATGAGGCCTTGCCTAGGCCTGGCCTTCGTACAGAACTTTTTCATAAAGGGAGAGTTTGTATCTTTCTGAGAACCTTTCTTTAGCTACACCTTGCCACCCCTGTTCCTGCAAAGAGTACATGCTACCAAAACCAAGGGTTAGGAAACCTTTTGAGGTATGCACATCCAAAAGATGAACAGATTCTTAACAAGGGGCAGACCTAGGCCAGACCTATCTAAACCGCAAAGACATTCATCCATTCCCTAGTTTCATCATTGAGAGGTATTGTTTTTTTGAGCTGTACTACCTTGTTTTTACTCCCATCGTTAACAACTATCCTAACAAGTGTATCACCTTCTGAGTTAGCAATATATTTCTTTAATTGGGAAATCTCCTCCTGTGTGTGTTCTGGAGCTATTCTAAATGTAATACCCTCAAATACCTCTGTATGCTTAGAAAGGTCTATCATTTTAGCTTTTTCTACGATAACACTCTTCTCCCCATCCCTAACATTAAGCTTACCAACAAGTAGTACTGCAGAACCCTCTTTGATAGTCCCTTTCAACTCTTGATATGTTCGTGGAAAAACCACAGCATCTGTTTTTGCAGTCTTATCTTCTATGCTTAAAAAGGCCATCATCTCACCCTTCTTTGTTGTAATCCTTCTGATTTTTGTAACCATAACTCCAAGAACAAGCAAATCATGATTCTTCTTTTCTGTAAGAGCCTCCTCTAACGTTATGACACCTTTGGAGAGGAAAAGATCTTGAAGATTGTCTAGAGGGTGACTGGAGAAATACAAACCTAAAAGTTCTTTCTCCCACTGTGGGATAAGGTTACGATCGGATTCCTCATCTTTAATGAGTGGAGTTGCAACAATTCTTGTCTTCCCCTCTTCATCTTGCCCAAGGGAGAAGAAGTCAAACTGTCCTATACTTGTTGATTTTCTATTATCCTTCTCTTTTTCATATACTATTGGGAATGTTTTTATTAAATCTAACCTATCTCCAAAAGAGTCCATGGCTCCTGACATAATTAGATACTCTATGGCTTTCTTACCAACACTTTCATACACCCTATGTACAAAATCATCTAAGTTTGAGTACTCACCATCCTCTTCCCTTTCTTTAATAATGGTTTTAACAAGCTCTCCTCCTACATTTTTTATCCCTCCCAAACCAAACCTGATACTATCTGTACCTTCTGCGTTAAAGTAGTAACCACTCTTATTTATATCAGGAGGTAAAACATTAATTCCCAGTCTTTTACACTCTTTAAGATCTAAGATTACCCTATCAAACTTATCTACATCTCCTTCTAGAAGTGCTGCCATATATTCTAATGGGTAGTTCGCTTTAAGGTATGCTGTCCAGTATGCAATCATCGCATACGATGCACTATGTGCTTTATTAAAACCGTAGTTTGCGAACTGTATTAGTTTATCCCACAACTTTTCAACCTTATCTTTATCAAAACCTTTTTCGATAGCACCGTTTACAAATGCAGGTTTTTCCTTTTCCATAACGTCTAACTTCTTTTTACCCATTGCTCTTCTTAGAACATCTGCTTTTCCTAGGGAATAGCCAGCTATTATCTGAGCAATTTTCATAACCTGCTCTTGATATGTTATAACTCCTCTTGTGACTGATAGAACAGATTCTAGTTCATCAAAGATATAGTCTGGTTCCTGTTTGCCTTTCTTTACTGCCTGATACTCTGTAATGTACTGCATTGGTCCCGGTCGATATGCTGCAATTATATAGCAGATATCTTCTAAACTTTCGGGCTCAAGTGTCCTAATCGTTCTTTTCATTCCCTCGCTTTCCATTTGAAAAATCCCTACTGTATGACCTGATTTAATTAAGGAGAATGTGGCTTTGTCATATGCATCAATATTTCGTAGATCTACTTTCTCCCCTCTACTCCTTTCAATCTTCTTAAGTGCTGCACCTATCACATGAAGATTTCTTAAGCCAAGAAAGTCGTATTTCATTAATCCTAGTGGCTCTATATCAAACATTTCGTACTGTGTCATACCTATACCCTCTCCATGAGCATCTCTTTGTATTGGGCAGTACTCAACAACTGGTTCTGGAGTAATGATTACACCACAAGCATGGGTAGACACCCCTCTGCATAATCCTGCTACTTTTCTAACAATATTGGCTAAGTGTTTTGTTTCTTCTGAAGAATTAATTATATCTGCAAATTCCGGATTATGTTCAATCATGTAGTCTATATCTTTTGATTTACCAAAAACAATCTCAACCATTTTAGAAAGTGTATCAGCTGTCTTAAGGTCAATGCCTATTACCCTTGCAACATCTCTAATCGCCTGGCGAGTTTGGAGCTTGCTAAACGTCCCTATCTGCTTTACATTATCTAAGCCGTATTTATCAATGGCGTATTGAATTACTTCATCCCTTCTTTTATCTGCAATATCAATATCAAAGTCTGGCGGACTTGGTCTTTCCGGATTAAGGAAGCGCTCGAAGTACAGCTCCCAAGAGATTGGTTCTATGACAGTGATATCTGTTGCATACGCTACTACCGAACCACATCCAGAACCTCTCATTCCCACAACAATATCATTATCCCTACAAAACTTTATGAAGTCCCTAACAACTAAAAAGTAGTCATCGTAACCCTTCTCGTGTATTAAGTCTAATTCATAGTCCAGACGCTTCATTAATTCATCATCAACTTTTTCATACTTCTCTTTTACCCCTTCATAAGCTAATTTCTTCAGGTATGTTCTTGCTGTTTCCCCTTCTGGAAGATCTAGGAACTTTGTTTCGACTCTTTCAAAGGTAATATCGTACTCCTCTATCTGGTCAGATATCTTCTGAGTATTCTCTATTGCTTCTGGAATATCGCTAAACAGCTCCTTCATCTGCTCTGAAGTCTTTACATAGAATTCATTGGTAGGCATCCTTCTCCTGTCTGGATTATCCATAGTGTACCCATCTGAAATACACCAAAGTATTTCTTGGATTTCCGAATCTTCTTTATTCAGATAGTGGGAATCACATGTAGCTACAAGTGGTAGCTTTAATTCTTTTGCTATTTTAATTAACCCTTCATTAACCATGTTCTGCTCCTCCATCCCGTTTCTCTGAATCTCGATATAGAAGTTGTCTTTGAAAAGCTTGGAGTATTGTTGCGCTCTCTCTAAAGCTGTTTTCTCATCATTATTCAAAAGTGGTTGTGCAACTGGTCCTGCTAAACATGCAGAAAGTGCTATTAGCCCCTCTGTGTGTTTAGAAAGGGTCTCGATATCAATCCTGGGACGATAGTAGAAGCCTTCCATATGAGCAATGGAAACAATTTTGACTAGATTTTTGTAACCTTGAAGATTCTTGGCAAGAAGTATTAGGTGAAAATAGTTGTTATCTATCCCATACTCTTTCTGATCCATAGATCTTGGAGCTACATAAACCTCACAGCCAATTATTGGCTTAAGTCCTTCTGCTTTCATCGCACTCTGGAACTTATAAACTCCGTACATGTTTCCATGGTCTGTAATTGCACACGATTTCATACCATTCTCTTTTAGTTTTTCAATCAAACTTGGTATTCTAATCGCAGCATCCAGTAGGGAGTACTCTGTATGTAAGTGTAAATGACTAAACATATTTTGCCCCAATCTGCTATACTGATATTATGTCAGAAATTACTGAGAATCAAGATGAGTTTATTTCAATTGATTTAAGCCGAATAGTTGGCTCTAATATTTTTAGAGTTACAACTATCCTCTGTTTCTTCATTCTGTATTACATCTTCATATCACCAAAAGTTGAGGTTTTCTTGACTCAGCAAATAGCTCAAAGTATGAGGGTAAGGGCAAGTGAACCTGTTAATGTGCTTTCTCCTGTTTTTGATATTTACTCCACATCCAAAGAGTATAATCTTGCTACATACAATCCTAAAAGCAGTACGATATCTAAAACAAAATTCTTTACTGTGGACCCAAGAGTTATTGCTATGAATAAATTTCTAACAGATTATCACTCTCCTATGGCAAACAATGCGGAAACTTTTGTAAGAGAGGCAGACAAGTATGGGCTAGATTGGAGATTAATTGCTTCAATATCTGGTGTGGAGTCTGCTTTTGGGAATCTCATACCTGCGGGAACAAACAATGGCTGGGGATGGAGAGGAATTAATGGTAATGAGAGAGGATGGAGTATATTTGAAAGTTGGGAGAGTGCAATAATTCATATAACTGAAAGACTCTCGTTAGGGTACGGTACTAACTTAACTCCTTTTGAAATAGAGCCTACATACTGTCCCCCCTGTGGTGCTAATCCTGAACACGCTTGGGCCAATGGAGTAACCAGATTTATGGGACAGTTACAGTACTATTTAGATAATTTAGAAAAAATGTAGAATGATTAAACTACTTGTAAGAATAGGATATTTTATTTCCATCATTATCCAAGCAACCTTAGGTATTAGGATTATACTTGTAGGAATAAATGCCCAAAGTAGCTCTAATGAATTGGTTAAATGGATTATGACAAAGACCGATTTCCTTATTGCGCCATTCAAAGGAATTGTCGACAGTACAATACATATCAGTAATATCAAAATACCCACAGTACTACTTGTAGCACTAATATTCTATATCATTGTTGGGATTGTCCTTTCTGAACTACTCAAGTCATACAGAGAAAATGACTAGACAGGGTGTGGTATAATACTTCATGGCAAAGATAGATTTAAGAGGAGTGTTAGGTCTTTCAGTAATCTATGAAGGTGACGATCTAACCTTAAAAGATACTGAATATAAAGAAAAACTGATTGTTTCGATTGATGATGTTAGGGAGCAATTATTAAACAAGGAACTAGATTGTCCAGAAGTTTTCTACACCAAATACAAACAGCTTGATACAAAGAATCTCTTTACTTCCAAGAAACTAAAGCTAAATATATATACAATGAAGTCTAATCTGGCGGGAATAGAGTATGTAAAAACAAGAGCTACTAGGTGTGGTAAATATCCAAGAATCTTTGAAGTACTCTACGGTAGTGCTACCATACTAATCCAAAGATATAAATCTGCCAAGGAAAATAGGATTATCAAAATCCAAGCTAAGAAAGGTGACAAAGTCATTGTCCCTGCTGGGTATGATTTTGTCGCTACAAACCCAAGACAAAGCTCTACTTTGATATTAGCTGAAGTTATGAGTATAAAGGCTTCACCAAGAGTTACTCTTGATGATAACAATGGAATAGCTTATTATGTAATAAGAAAAAATGCCAAACAAGAAATTGTTAGAAATCCTAATTACAAGATAGTTAATGAATTGGAAAAGGTTGATATGCAAAGTATAGTTAAGGATTACGGCATAACTCCGAAGACAGCGATAACAAAACAGGTTATAAGAAAATATGAGAAATTTGACTGGTTATTTAAAGAAGACTCTGTTAGCTATTAGTCTTTGTTTAATCATATTTCCTCTTTTTGTTCACAATGTTCTAGCACAAGATTCTCCATTTAATGTTACTTCATACTTTGTCCATAAGGTAAATGGTTCTAATATCAATACAGAATTAACTCTCCACGTGACTACTGAAGCAAGAAGGGTTTTATCTATTTATACAGTATCAATACAGGCACCTAATATAAAAGCAAGTTGTTTTGATAGCTCTGGTAATTCTATTAATTGCCAAAGCTACAATAGAACATCAACAACAGATGTCCAAATTGACCTAAGAAATAGTGTTGTTACTCCAGATACCCCCCTAGAGGTAAAGATAAGATATTCATATAAACTAGCAAACGAAATAGTATACTCATTCCCTTCAAAAGTTTTAGATGCTAAAACTTCAGAAATAAAGATTCTCTATCCAAAAGAGAAAGGAGAGTTTTCTTGGACTTCGGAAAACATTGCTTCAAAAGAAGAGAGTAGCAATTTTAGAGAAGTACATTTCAAAAATCCTAAAAAAGACTCTGTTTCAATATTTTTTGAGAAAGAGATTAAATACTCCCTAAGCATAAACAGGCAATTTAACAGCGGAAGTGGACAAGAAGGCTCAACATTCGAACTTGTCGTGCCTTTGGATGATTCCACCCAAAGCGTTGTTTGGGAAAGTATAGACCCTCTTCCAACCTCTGCCATTCAAGATGAGGATGGAAACTACATTTTCAAATATTTAGTTAAAGAAGGAGAAAGCGTTAGTGCAAAACTATCTGGATATATTCTTAAGCAAAAAAGTGAGAGTGAGACAGCTACTGTACAGGATTATTTAAGCACTCCCAAAGGATTATGGGAACTAAAGAGTAACACCGAACTTAAAAGAATTGCTAGCTTTATGAAAGAAAAAGGCCTGGATATTAACCCCTTAATGAGTGATGTTGAAAATCTTAATAAGTCTGAAAGAGAGTTGTTTTACAAACTTCTGTATCAGTACGTTATTCACAGATTAGATTATCCTAAAGATATTGTTCTGGGTATAGAGAACAGTACAAGATTGGGAAGCAAGCACATCATGGAAAACGCCCTTACATCAACACAAGCGGATTATGCCGATTTTTATATGGCACTTCTAAGAAACTATGCAATTCCTAGTAGATTAATTATTGGCTATGTGTCTAATGTAACTAATTATACTTCAGATGGTTTCTACCACTATTGGGTAGAGTACTATGACAAAAATAAAGAGGCATGGATTCAGGTAGATCCATTTTCAGAAGAGTATTTCGGACATAATATATTTGGTACCACACTTAATGATCATATTACTGTCCTAAAAAGAGGAAAATCTCCTATGGCTCCAACCTTAACTTTCTACTCCCCTACTGACTTTATTGTTCAAATGGATCTTCAAGCTAATGTGCAAAAGAATATCTCTATTAACTCAGATCTTAACTTCGATGAGTATGATATTACCAAGAAGTATGCAAAAGCATATATCACCACATCTAATACAGGGAATGTTATTATTTCCAAGATTGATTTATTAAAATCTAATATAGGTAATCTCAAAAAATATATAGATAGTGTTTACAATTCTTCATCCTCCCTTTTGCTACCTAAACAAACAAGCAATATCCAACTTAACATTCCAACCACACAGCTTTCTTTCAAGAATCTCTCTGTCACAGCTCGATATACAAGTAATACTGGAGAGGCAAAAGAATTAACTCTTTCCGATGAAATACCACAAAACATTCCTCTTTATGCAAGAATGCTTTCAAAAATTCTCTCTCTGGTTTCTTTTGGTATATTACTATTTCTACTTTATACTATTTATAAATTGATTCAGCGAAGAAAATGGACACAACAGTAATACTAGGAATAACTGTTATGATATTACTTCTCATTATTATTCTTTTTGCTGCGGTATATCTATCAAGCAAGAGAATTGACGCTACTAAAAGAGCTGAGATTCTTAATAAAGTAGATGAATTAAAAATGGCGACTGGAAGCTTAGAAGGATCTGTGAGAAGAGATGCTATTGTAAAACTAGATAACTTACTTTCAAAATCTCTTCAACTTAAATATAATAATACCTCTACATGTGGAGATAATTTGAAGAAAGCAAAAGATTTATTTTCTAGAAAAGATTACGACAATCTATGGAGTGTTCATAAAGTCAGAAATAATATTG
Organism: Candidatus Dojkabacteria bacterium UBA5232; assembly: GCA_002409215.1. GTDB lineage: Bacteria > Patescibacteriota > Dojkabacteria > SC72 > SC72 > UBA5232. The sequence continues at coordinate 27,988 of DHUO01000006.1, forward strand.
TTCACAATGATTATGAAATAAGCGAAGCAGAAGCCCAAGAAGCATATAGCGTATACAAATCTAATATAATCAAAATATTAAAATGAAACTTATCAAATTACAATCTATCCTCCTGTCTGTATTAACTGTTGCTCTCTTTTTCAGCTCCAAACCGATATATGCACAAGAAAACCTTGTCGATGATTTAATTAAAACTGTTGAGGAAAAAGGAAGTACTCAGACAGATTCATTAAACCAATATTTTGACATATCTTTAATTCGTGGAGGACAATCTGCATTTACAAAAGGAGTGGCTTATACAGTGAAAATTACACCTTATATGGATAGTCCTAGGACACAAATCCAATGGAGTCACCCTACTGCATTGAAAATATCTACAAGACATAAGGAATTCTTAGCAATGCAAAAAGGTGTTACATATACTCTTAAAGCCACCGTATCCCCTCAGAGAGGTGGTACTTACCCTGTCGCCGTATCTGCAGTATCATGGCAACACGACACCAACTACATTAATACAGCTAGGGACAATATTACATTTGACAAGGGACTTATATTACAACCTGTAAGTCAATCATATGTTGTTGGTAACATTGCTAAGTTTCTAACAATTTTCTTGCTTGCTGGAGGGATAATTTTTGCAGTAATAAAGGTCGTTAAAAAGTACACTCCTAAAGCAAAACAGTGGTTAACACCTCCTGTCTAATCAGATAGGAAGTATGCAATATCTTTTCCTAACTCTTTGGAAATCATTAAAAGATTACTTATTGGAGGATATGCTTTACCATTCTCATAAATACTAATCGATTTGTCTGACAATCCAACTCTTGTTGCCAATTCTCTTTGGGTTAGCTTTTTCTCCAACCTGGCCTTTTTTAATCTCTCTGAAAATATCTTTATTGTCATTTATCTAAAAAACAAATCAATTATTTTATCAAACCATGATTCTTCTTTTGAAGAGTTCTTAGCATACTCTCTTTGGTCGTGTTTTGAATAATGTGATGTGGATTCTTCAAGTATTCTTTTGTCCGAAATATATGGTTTATCTTTATTCTTGCGAAGCTCTACTATCATATTGTTTTTTTCCGAAAGAAGCCTGCTTAAATCCTCAAACTCTTGCACACGACTCTCATGCTCAGATTTTAATTTAAGGATTGTAGATTTCTGCTCTCTGTTTTCCTTTATTAAATCTGGATACTTCTTTGCCTTTGAAACTAAATCTTTATGTTCTTGCCCTGAGAGTAGCTTAAGAATGATATCACCCTTCTCCATTCTACTAATTCTGTAATATGCGGACTCTCTTGTCGATGGTTTTCTACCTAAAACCAACTTAAAAATCTTCTCTGTATTCTTATCCATCTCTAACATACCTTCAAAAGAAGATCTTCTTGGAGCAGCTCCGCCTTTTGAGTAGTTATCTGTACTATCTCCTTTGTCCCAAAGAGGTACATCTGCGTTTTTCATAGCCGATTATATTATATATTGTGGATAATTAGTAGCATGTAGGATTACATAAGCAGGGGACGGGACTCGAACCCGCAACCCTCTGTTTGGAAAACAGATATTCTAACCATTGAACTACCCCTGCAGTAGTTACTTCTCTTCTTCTTTAGACTCTTCTTTCTTCTCGACTTCCTCTACAACTTCTACATCTTCTACAACAGCCTCCTCTACTGTTTCTGCTTCTCCCTCTTCTGGTACAACAACTTCTTCTTCGTCTGTCAAATATATATCCTTAAGTTTATTAACCTTCAAAGCCCTCCTACCAACTCTCTCTCTTAAGTAAAATAGTTTTGCTCTTCTAACAGATCCTCTTTTGATAATTTCTATTTTTTGTAGCGCAGGTGCATGTAATGGAACTATCTTCTCAACACCTACACCGTAAGAGATTTTTCTTACAACAATATTCTTACTTAATCCAGACCCCTTAATTGCGATTACAACGCCCTGGAATATCTGTGTTCTCTCCTTACTTCCCTCCTTAATCCTTAGAGATAACTTAACCGTATCTCCAACCTTTACATCAGGTCTTTTTTTGTAAGAAGCTTCTTCTATTTTCTTCAATATATTGTTATCCATATCTGTATATTTATAGTTAATTTGAAATCTCAGCTCTGATTATAGAATAAAATTGAAAAATATGCCAGAATGTATTAATAACTGCCTATGAATACAAGACAGAAAGTATTATTAATAATATTAGATGGGTTAGGTGCTGCACCTAAAAACAACGGTAATGCGGTGGTTTTAGCACAACCCGAATCTTTAATTTCATACTGGTCATCATCAGCAAGAACATATTTAATTGCATCTGGAGAAGCTGTTGGTTTACCAAAAAATGTGAAAGGAAACAGTGAAGTTGGTCATTTGAATATAGGGTCTGGTAGAACTGTATATCAGAGTCTACCTAGAATTAACAATGCCATAGCGAAAGGCCAGTTAGCACAAAACAATACCCTGCGAGAGGCGTTTGCACACGCATACAAGTATGGTGGGAATATTCATTTAATAGGATTGTTAAGTGATGGTGGTGTGCATTCACATATAGATCATTTTAAGGCTGTTGTAGGCTACTTTTCAGATGCAAACTTCTCCAACAATTTATACATCCATGCATTTACCGATGGAAGAGACACCCCACCAAGCTCAGCTCTAACCTATCTCTCACAGATAGATAGGTATTGTCTAGACAGGGGGATAGGTAAAATTGCAACAATAATTGGAAGATATTACGGTATGGACAGGAATAACAAGTGGGACAGAACAGAGCTAGCATATGATTTGTTAGTTAAAGGTATTGGAGCTGAGTATCCAACATATCAAAATGCACTGGAGCATAACTACTCCCAAAATATTACAGATGAATTTATAGAACCTGCTGTGATAAATAAGTGTAAAATAGCACCAAATGATGCCGTTATATTAATGAACTACCGAGCTGACAGAATACTTCAACTTACAGAAGCATTAATTTCTGATGATTTCTCTAACTTCCACAGAGAGAAGATTGAAAATCTCTATGTGGCAGGAATGGTCGAGTATCGAAAAAATTTCCCCCAGAAGGTTATATTCCCTAAACAATACATTAACCTAACATTAGGTAATGTAATAGACACAGAGGGGAAAACACAATTACGTATTGCAGAAACAGAGAAGTTTCCTCATGTTACATACTTTTTTAATGGTGGAACATCTGTGATATATAATAATGAGGATAGGATAATCATTCCTTCCCCTAAAGTTGCTACATATGACCAAAAACCAGAGATGAGTGCTTTAGAAATCACTACTATTCTTTTAGATAGAATTAGTCGCAATATATATGATTTCATTGTTGTCAACTTTGCAAATACTGATATGGTTGGGCACACAGGTAATCTTGAAGCAGGTATAAAGGCTGTGAAGGTTGTTGATTACTGTGTAAGACAGCTTGTTCAGGAGTTTACGTTAAGAGGAGGCGCTGTCATTATCACTTCTGATCACGGTAATGTAGAGGAAATGATTAATCTTGATACAACAGAGGTAGATACAGAGCATTCCCTAAACCCCGTACCTCTTATCATCATTGATGGCAAGACACCATCTAAGACACTCCCTTACGGCTCTCTAAAAGATATAGCTCCAACTATACTCGATTTGATGGGAATCTCTAAGCCTTCTGATATGACTGGTCAATCACTCCTTCGAACTATTTAACCTTTTCCTCCACCTTTCTCTCTTTAACAATATTGTAAATACCTCTAGCAACATAGAGGATAAAAAGTATAACAAGAATAACCATTATAACTTTCTCATACTTACTAACATACCCTGCAACCTCTTCCCATTTTGAACCTAAGAAGTAACCTGCCATCCCTAATATTGCCGACCATATTGCTGTACCAACAAGTGTATATAATGAAAAGACAATAAATTTCATCTTCGCAACACCTGCTGGAAATGATATTACCGTTCTAACAACAGGAATAAGCCTACCAAGCAGAACAATACCATTACCATGCTTTTCAAAAGCTTTGAAACCCTTATCAAGATCACTTTTTGATATAAACAGATATTTACCGTACTTTTCTAGAAATGTCATCACAGACCTCTCTCCCCACCTACCCACAAGATAGAAAGGAAGAGAACCTAAATAGGCAGCAATTGTTGCAACTAATATTGTAACAACTATATTCAAATCTCCTCTTGAGGCTACAAAACCAGAAAACGGGAGTATTATTTCACTAGGAATAGGTGCAAAGAAACTCTCTAAAAACATTGCAAGACCAACGCCCCAATATCCTGCGGAACCTATTAAATTTACAAGCCACTCTATTAATCCTGTAAGCATGAGAACAATTATATATGAAATTAGATATTATGTTTAATTATCTTTAATCAGCTTCTGTGAAATACGTTTTAATACTATGCCCTACCTTAATTCCATGATTACTAGCAAAGTTTGCATTAACCTCCAAAACATTCCTATACGGTGAAGATGGGGATATTGATGGACAGTACTTCTCTGTACACGGTTCATTATTATCTTTAATATCGACAATGAACCCAGAAGAATCAACAAAGATAATATCAAGAGGAATTAAACAATCTTTCATCCAAAAAGAATTACTGACATCCTCCTCAAACATAAACCACATTCCATCATAACTACCCAAATACTTTCTATTTGACAAACCTAACCTTCTCTCTGTTTCTGTTTTAGCCAATTCAACATTTACAGTTAAATTCTCTCCTTCATCTGTATATATTTCAACATAATCCTTCCTGTCGCTTTTTTGTTCAAGTTTTTCCTCTTTTTGAGGTTCATTATCTGTTACTGTTATGTTAAGAAAGTTAAAGTGATTCTGTAAGTATATGAATGCAGAAGCAATCAGTACTAATATTATTAAAAATTTGAGTTGTCGCATAATTAAATATACTACAATTAAACAAATATCGGTAGCTAGTCATGAAATTGTAGAAATGTTGGAAATATGGTATAATTTATATTGATAACTTCTACTTTTTCAATATGCAAACATTTGAAAAATATCTCAATCCTATTCACAAGAATATAGAAGAATTGTCCGATTTTACTAATATCCTTCCAGAATCCAACCTTGAAAAAGAGGAATATAAACATCTGGAAAAGGTAACTCTCATTACCAAGAAGAAGATAGAACACCTTTTACCCCAATTAAAAAGATTGGAGGTTGAACTGGAGAGGCAGATTCAAGAGATTGATGCAGAAAATGATCCAGATGCAAAAAAAGATGCTCGCAATGTGTACAACAGTATCCTGTATGAAATTGAGTTAATGGTTAATAGGATTAATAACGAACTAATTGCTTTTGATTCACCATATTTCGGAAAAATTATATTCCAACCAAATCATTCAAGAAGCAATAAACCTTTAGAACTATATATTGGAAAGTTTGCTTTATTAGATAAAGATACAAATATTCCATTAATTACAGATTGGAGATCTCCAATTGCAAATATATATTATCAAAACTCTGGTCCTGCTAAAGATGTTTCTTTTTTTGCTCCTGTTGGTGAGAGGAAAGGTGAATTAAAACAGAAAAGACAGTTCCAGATATCAAGAGCAAGGATAAATGGGATATATGATGCAAAATCAGGTAATGTTGCAGCAGATGAGTTCCTTCTCTCACAACTACAAGAAAGAATTGGTAAAAAGCTTCAAGATATTGTCTCTACAATTCAGACTCAGCAGAATGAGATTATTAGGGACAGTATCAATGTACCCGCTTTGATGCAAGGAGTTGCAGGGAGTGGTAAAACGACAATCCTCCTTCATAGACTTGCTTACCTTTTCTATACCTATCCAAAAGAGATTAATAATACAAATTCATTGATTATTGCTCCCAATCAAATGTTCATTGATTATGTTTCTGATGTACTACCAAATCTTGGTGTTAAGAAGGTCGAAACATTGACATACCTATTCTGGGCAAAGAAGGTTTTAGGATGGGATCAATACTATACAATTTCCTCCGAAAAGGAAGACTTAGGTATTAAGGAGTACAAGGGTTCTTTTGAATTTATTGAGATATTAGAAAGATATTTTGAAGAATTTGAAACAAATCTGTTAGAGGGTATTCCAAGTACAATTCGATATAGTATTACCGATAGATACTACGAACTAAAAGAACAGTATAAAGATATTAATATGGCAGAAAGAGTCTCACTAGCTATTGAGTATGCTTTTGCACAAAGGGCTTTTAAGAGGTATAGGGATGGGAAAATAAATAGTAGAGAGGTTGATCAGGAGAAAATTAAAAATGATATTGATAGGTATATTCATAAAACATGTGATATTTATGAACTGTATAAAGGTCTATTCAAAACAAAGCTGTTATCAAAGGATATTGCTAAACACTCTTTAGATGGTCTTAAGCATAATGGAAGAATACGTACTTTTAGAATCGAAGATTTAGCTCCAATGGTTTATTTGTATTTCAAGATAAATGGGAGTAAGTTTGAAGAGAAAGCGTATGTAATGGTTGATGAGGCACAGGATATGAGTCTTATACAGCTGCTCACACTACTTTCTATTGCAAAGAACGGCAACATAACACTTGCAGGTGATTTAGCTCAATCTATAATTCCTCCCTTCTATATCAAAGATTGGGATGATGTTAAAAAGTTAATTAAAGATAAAACAGGTAAAAACACATCATATTATGAACTCCAGAAATGTTATAGAACAACTGTTGAAATTATTAACTACGCAAATAGTATCTTCGAACATACGTTTCCTAAGTCATATAAACTTCCTGAAGCTGTTTTAAGACATGGAGATGATGTTAGGATAATAGAGGAAGAAAAAAACATCCAAGATATGGATAGTGCTAAGATTAAAGAATTGGTTGATTTAATTAAAAAAGATTTTGAGAAAGGATCTGTAACTATTGCTTTACTGGCAAGGGATAAGAATCATGCAATAGATCTTTTTAATGTATTTAAAGAGTATGAAGAAGAGATAGGCAGGAATGTTATTACTTACTCTGATAACAACTATCAGAATGGTCTTTTAATACTCCCTATTGAGAATGCTAAAGGTTTAGAGTTTGATTCAATTATACTTGCAGATATTAATTCTGATTTTTACCAAGAAGATATGCTCTCTGACAAACTACTTTATGTTGCACTCACAAGAGCCTTGCACAGAGTATATGTAATTACAAAAAAAGGAGATAATTTTTCTAGGAAGTTTTTAAGATAATGATATTTGAATGTGTTAATTGTAAAAAGGAAGTAGATACACAAGGTAATATTGGGACAAGAAATAGGAATCATTGTCCATTTTGTCTTCATTCTCTACATCTAGATAGAAGTATTCCCGGAGATAGGAAGGAGGCGTGTAGAGGTGTGATGAAACCAATTGGTATTACATTTAAGAATGAAAGAAAAGATAAATATGGGAAAGAAGAAGTAGGAGAAATTATGATTATTCATGAATGTAGTAAGTGCAATGTTATTTCAAAAAACAGGATAGCTGGTGATGATAGTGCTGAAAAGATTTTAGAAATAGCAGAGAGAACAGTTAATAAAAAAGAATTAAAAGAGGTTAAGAGACAACTTTTTGGGGAGTAGTTTTTGCCATATTATTCCAAGTATATTAAAATATATGATTATGAACAAAGCAAAAATAGCAAGAATAGTATCCGAAATGTCAAATGGTTTTCTTACAATGATATTAACACCATTATTGGCAATTGGGACCTCTACATTGGGTACAAAATTAAAGATAATATACTCCCTTGCATATCTCCTCGTTACTATCCTACCCTACCTTATTCTGAAAAAATTGGGTAAAGCTTCTGACTACGAATTTACAAACAGAAAAGAGAGACCTCCTTATTTTATAACAGTATCACTTCTTTTTGGCTTATTATTTTTAATATTAAAAACATACAGTATTCCAACCTTAACAGATATTTCTCTTGCACTTTTTGTTGTTGCATCTGTAATAACCATAGTGACATTCTTTTGGAAAATTAGCGGACATATGACATACTCTACCCTTCTCTTTATGACCTTAGGGTATATTTTTTCACCATACGTTCTACTTCTTTTTCTCTTCTCACCCTTCATTGGATGGTCTAGAATCGTATTAAAAAAACATACTTTAGGACAAGTTATTGCAGGAACTATTGTTACGGCAACTATTTGCATTCTAATTTACTGGGTATTTTGATAGAATGGCTAAAATGAAAAACCACACTATTACAGAACTTAGAGAAAAATTACTTTCTAAAGAACTTTCTGCAAAAGAAATTACATTGTACTATCTTGATCGAATTAAGAAGTATGATGAGAAGTTAAATACATATATTACTGTTTGTGGGCAGGATGCTTTAAAGAAGGCTGAGGAGTTTGATAACAGTTTTGAAAAAAGTAAGAGGAAAAAATTAGGTGGTATCCCTATTTCCGTAAAGGATGTTTTTTCTACAAAGGGTATTCAAACAACATGCGCATCACGTATTTTGGAAGGATATAATCCTGTGTATAGCGCTACCGTTATAGATAAAATACTTGATGAGGATGGCATTATTCTCGGCAAAACTAACTTAGATGAGTTTTGTCACGGTTCTGGTACAACTACATCATACTACGGCTCATCTAGAAACCCTTGGGATATAACAAAATTGCCTGGTGGTTCGAGTGGTGGTTCCTCTTCAGCATTAGCTGCAGATTTATGTGCTGGAAGTTTAGGAACAGAAACAGCAGGTTCCATAAGATTGCCAGCTTCATGGTGTGGGGTTGTTGGCCTTAAACCAACGTACGGAAGAGTTTCAAGGTATGGAGTTCTTGCAATGGGTTCATCCTTGGACAGTCCTGGGCCTTTAGCAAAGTCTGTTGAGGATGCTGCTCTTCTTCTAAATATCATTGCAGGGTATGACAAGCATGATCAAACTTCATCGAAAGTAGAAGTTCCTGACTATTTAGAAGCGGTAAGGAGAGGAAATATTAAGGATTTGAAGATTGCACTTCCTAAAGAGTATTTAGATATGAAGTTAGAGGATGGTGTTAGAGAAAACTTTTTAAATAGTATTAATATATTAAAGAAATTGGGTGTGAGTATTGAAGAAGTTTCTTTACTTGATCCTAAGTTTGGTATTGCGGTATATACTGTAACTTGTAGAAGTGAGGTGTCATCTAATCTTGCAAGGTATGATGGTAGCAGATACGGTTTTGAAGGGAGTAATAATGAAACAATTACTGAAAATTACTCTACTACAAGAGGTGAGGGGTTGGGAGAGGAAGCTAAGAGAAGAGTTATGACTGGAACATTCTCTCTTTCGGCAGGGTATTCTGATGAGTATTTTAAGAAATCAGAGCAGGTAAGACAGCTCATAAAAGAGGATTTTGATGATATATTAAAGGAATATGATGTCATAATCGGGCCCTCTACTCCATCAGTAGCACTAAGTGACAAGGATGCCGAGAACCCCCTTTTCGGAGAGTTGGCTGATGTGTTAGCAGAAGGAAGCTCATTGGCTGGACTCCCTGGAGTTTCAATTCCAAATGGGCTTGCTAATAAGATGCCTACAGGAATCCAGTTCATTGGACGACATTTTGATGAGGCAACAATCCTGACACTTGCTCATGCATTAGAGAAAGAGATAGGAAGATTAACTCTAGAACTTTAAGGTTCTAGGACTCCCAAGGTCTTTCCATTAACCTCTATTTGGACCTCTTTTACAGTCGGAAACTGTTTCAAAGTGTTCTCTATCTGTGATCGTATTTTACTTGTTAAACATGTCCCTCCTACTCCCTCTGTTAATTTCTCATTAAAGTTTGCATACGCTACGCCATTCTTAATGTTGAGAGATTTAAGTTCTGTACCAATTGGTATTGATGTGTAGTAGCCTTTCCCTCGTTCCGTAATGTTTGGGCCTTTAAGAAGCTCTGTCAGGGATGCTTTCCCAACAGCAACAGTCTCAGTAATTCTTCTAACAACGTAATGTGTTTTTTCACACTTCTCAGAGTTCGGATCTTCTACACTATTTGAAAAATATATTTTAACAGACACCGTTTTGGTTGGCTCTTCAACTATTTCCTTTTTCTCAGCCTCTTTAACAGAGCATGTTGAGGTAAAGGTGACAGGTATTCTATATTCATCATGATTCTCATCTAAACCTGAAGGATTGTTGTTTTGTAATACTATCTCACCATCTCCTAAGCAACCCTCTTTACAAGATATGCTTTTAGAAAATGAGAGGATTTCTTCAACTGTGTAATCGTCATTGCTTTCTACACTTCCTGTCATTATCTCTTTATCATTAATTAGAATTGAGTATTGGAAGGAGTTTTCAAAAAACCA
>DHUO01000006.1:38585-41502 GCA_002409215.1 Candidatus Dojkabacteria bacterium UBA5232
TTTGTCTTGTTAAAGATAATGCCTTTGGAGTGTAGATAGTATGTACCCCAACCTAGTACAGACAAGAGAATGAGTAAAAGGAGGACATATGTGCCCCTATTTTTATTCATAGGTGTTTTTACTAAATTTAATTTTTAGTTAAACCTAATTGAATCAAGAACCTTATTTGCTATATTTAATGATTCACCTTCTCCTGCAAGAAGATATGTTACTTCATATATATTCCCATTCTTAACAACTATGTTCCCTAGTATTGTGCCAACTGGACCACTTTTTTCAAATTGATATGTTTTCTCACCCCATTTATTTTTAATTTCTCCCTTTATACTGCCCATTTCCTTGTCTAGCTTATCAACATAGCGATTCCTTGCTTGTTCTAATGTCAGATTGGAAGGATTTTTGAAGACATGGATATCTATCATGTTCTCTCTAAGACAGCCGGCTCCACAGCCATGTCCTTCTGGAATACTTAGAGGGTAGTAATGAGCTGATACTGTTTTGATATAATTATCAAAAAGTTGATATTCACTATAATCATCTTTCCATATCTTCACATCCCATGTATACATTATCTTTTCCCCTCCAATATCCTGTCTACCTGAGTAGGATGGTGTTTCCAAGTTAATCTTAACATCAGGAGATATGTGTTTCATCCAACCTCCATTTATCAAAGTTGTCTGACTCTTCGGACAATTACACTCTTCTCCTTTACTAACAGGACACTCTGTTTTTTCACACTTTTCACACTTACATTCCTTTATAACAGGATCTCCTGATTGATTAGGTGCGTTAAACCTAAATATTAGTAGTCCCAATACTGGTAAAAGTATAAGGATTAGTACTACTGTTAGAACAGCATTAAGAATATTTGGCTTCTTTGCTCCTTTCTGTTCCTCTTTAACAACATCCTTTTTAGGTTCTGTTGTTTTCTTTTCAGTTATTTCTTCTTCTTTCATATAAAAAAATAAAAAGTTATATTAATACATTAACATGTGGGGATTAGGATAGCAATATTTGAAAAGAAGAAAAGAGAAGGTTACTAAAGCTACTGTACCCGAGGGAAACCCTGGAAGTGAGGTGCCGGGGACTCGAACCCCGCACCAACTGCTTAAAAGGCAGTTGCTCTACCGGATGAGCTAGCACCCCATATCTAAATGCTCAGCCATTATACTATCATTCTAATACATATTACAAGGCTTGAAGCTCTTTCTATGTATATCACAAATACCATACTCTGACATACTTTCCAAATGCTCTTTAGTACCATACCCTGAATTCCTCTCAAAACCATACACTGGATATATTTTGGAATACTCCTCCATCATCCTATCTCTTGTAACTTTAGCAAGAACAGATGCAGCTGCAATACTGTAGTGAAAGTTATCCCCCTTATCTATTATCTCCATCTCATACCCATCAATTGGAAAAACAGCACCATCTGAAATAATGTAGTCTACTTTTTCCCCTAATTTCTCTTGAATATCATTAACCACTTTCTTCATACCTTTTCTAACAGCATACTTTATCCCAATCCTGTCTATCTCTTTAGCGTCTATGATACCAATTGCATATGCTTTACACTTTTTCTTAATACTCTCAAAAGCCTCCTCTCTTCTTTTTTTTGTCATCTTCTTACTATCCTTAACCCCCTCAACCAAATCTTCTGAACTACCAATCACAACACCAGCAACAACCACAGGACCAGCTAAAGGTCCTCTACCTGCCTCATCAATACCAACAACATACTTAAAGCCTGCTGTCCATAACTTCTCTTCTAATTTTGTATCTGGATATACCATATGAATATATGTTAGCATATAGCTATGAAGATATTAAAAATATTTACAACACTCTTCTTCCTTTCAATACTTTTCATATCTCCCATCTCTAGAATCATGGCAGAAGAAACAGAAGACACATCTATTGAAATCCAAGAAGAGAAAGTGGATACAGAGAATAAAGAAGAGAAGATTGAAGATATACAAAAGGAAAAAGAAAAGGAAACGCAAGAAACCCTTCAAACAGGACAAAAAGCTAAATATTCTTGGAGTACTATTTTAATAGCTATACTTATCCCATCTATTTTTGTAATATTAATATATCTAATCTTTAAGTTCTTTAAATTTTAGTTATCTAAATTTTTATATATTTAATTACCATGTCAGAAAAAAATAAAGGAAATGTCGCAGGAAAAGTTGCTGCTGGTGTAGCAGTAGGAGCATTAGTAGGTGCTGCTGCTGGTGTTCTCTTAGCACCTAAATCCGGAAAAGAAACTAGAGAGGACATTAAGAAGTTTGCTAAGAAAACAAAAGATCAGAGTATTAAGCTTTTCGAGAAAGCAAAGAAAGAGGTAGAGAAGAAGCTAATGAATGTAAAGAAAGCTGGAAAGAATATAGATGGGGAGGAGTACAAGAAGATTGTTGCAGAGATTGTAGATAGTTTTAAGAATAACGGTGAGCTAACTTCAGAAGCTGCAAAGAAGTTAGGAGAGCAATTAAAGGATGATTGGGGAAGAGTAAAGAAACAGATTGCTGCTTAATCTTTCGCAAATAGATTGAAGGGGGTAGAAATACTCCCTTTTTCCTAGTAAAATACATTAACTATGCGAGAGTAGTTCAGTTGGTAGAATGTCTCCTTCCCAAGGAGAAGGTCGCGGGTTCGACCCCCGTCTCTCGCTTTTAATTTCTATCCTTATATTATGAACAAAGAGAGATTCACATTACCAAAAGGTCCTACGATTGCAGGAACAGCAGTCATTGCATTTTTAATTGGAGGGATGATATTCGGATATATTGCATACTATGTAACAAAAAAGTTTGTATTCCCTTGCCCTGTATGTGTACAGCAAGAGCAGTGTCAGGTATTTGAAGATATTAAAGATTAATATCTAGAGAAACTCTACTCTGTTTATCAAGTT
>DHUO01000006.1:41726-42170 GCA_002409215.1 Candidatus Dojkabacteria bacterium UBA5232
TTATCAGAAAGATATATTACCTCCTTTATACCAACCTGTATTATTTCTTTCGCACATTCATTACATGGAAAAAGATCTACATATATCTTTGCATCTTTCATGTCTTTCCTGTTACCACGATAGTTTAAGATTGCATTTCGCTCTGCATGTATTACGTATGGATATTTAGTTTCTAAATACTCTCCCTCCCTACCCCAAGGAAATTCACTATCTTCAAAACAATTAGGGGCACCATTGTATCCGATTGAGAGTATCCTACTATCACTTCCAACTACACAAGCACCTACCTGAGTATTAGGATCTTTACTTCGCATAGCAGAGAGCTTTGCAATTGCCATGTAGTATGTATCCCACCCTATCCTATCTTTTCTTTCTAGATTGTACTTTTTGGGTTTTGACATTATTTAAGATTATATCAAATATTGAGCATGAGAATATTGCATA
>DHUO01000019.1:0-5832 GCA_002409215.1 Candidatus Dojkabacteria bacterium UBA5232
TTCATAAAAGCATATCGCAATCTAAACAGCTACAATCCTAAATATAAATTCTCCAACTGGATATATAGAATCACACATAATGAAGCAGTGAATTTTTTGCGAAAGAATAAGAATCTCAGAAAAAACATTCCCAATGATCCAAACATAGATATATTTGAAACAGTACCTTCTCATATTGATATAGAAAAAGAGAGTATAGAAGAATCAAGGAAAGATGAAATACTTTCTGTAATATCAAAACTAGATAAAAAATATAGAGATGTGCTAATACTTAGATATCTTGAAGAGAAAGATTACAATGAAATATCAGAAATATTACATATCTCTTCGGGTACCGTTGGTTCTTTAATTAGTAGAGGTAAAGTTAAATTAAAAAGTCTTTTAGAAAAATATGGGAAAGATTAGTAAAAGTGTGATAGAGAGAATAAAGAAGAATGATATTAAACCGATACCACGGTGGCATTTTTTGCTTAAGGATTCTTCTTTGTGGATTTTGTCTGTTGTGAATATAATTTTGGGTTCTATTGGTTTTAGCATAATCATATATCTTCTTAAAAACAATGATATGGTTTCTGAGATTAGGTTGGCTAATAATTTTTTTGAATGGATTGTTTTTGCTATTCCTATTCTATGGATTCTACTTACTCTCTTTTTCCTTTTTATCGCTTTTTACTATTTCAAAAACACAGAAGGGGGATATAGGTTTAATGCTGTAAAGATTCTTTTGTTTAGCACTCTAATTTCAATTCTTTTTGGTTCTGTTTTGTATACTTCAGGTACAGCAGAGAAACTTAATGATATCTTTGGTAAGAATGTACCGTACTACAAACATAGTATGGATGTGAGGAATGCTATGTGGAGTAGACCTGATGATGGTTTTTTGGGTGGAAATATATTAAGTGTAAATAGTGAGGAGAGCATACTTGTTTTGAAAGATTTTAATGGGCTTGAGTGGAATATTGAGTATGAGAATGCAATTCTAAGGGGAAGAGTAGTAGTAAGGATTGGAGAGGGTGTAAAAATGCTTGGTGAAAAGCTAGATGAAAAAACCTTTTTAGCAAGGGAAATTAGACCACTTGTAGGAAGAGGTATGAGAAGAATGCAAGAAAAGTAATCCAATATGTGTAATACATAGTAGAGATCTCATCTACTATTTAATTTATTATTCTAAATTATATGAATAAGAAAGTTTTGGCTATTGTAGGAGTAGCAGTTTTTGGTTTAGCACTGTTTGGTCTTACACAAGCTTCTGCATATAGAGGTGATTATACAAAAGTAGGTCCTAATCATACTCAAGAGAGAGAAGTTCAGATGCAGAAGATAATGGAAGAGAAGAATTATGAGGCTTGGAAGACCCTTATGACTGAAGATGGTAGACAACCAGGAGTTGTTAGAAAGATTGAGAATCAGGAGGAGTTTGATAAGTTTGCAGAGGCATATAAACTTGGTAAAGAGGGTAAGAGTGCAGAGGCAACAGCTATTAGACAGGAGTTGGGGCTAGGAAATGGACAGGGCAGGGGTGGTAACGGTCAGAGAAGAGGTGGTAATGGAGATGGTACATGTGGAAGAGTTGGACAGTAAGTCTTAGTCACGTGTTGTGAAGGAAAAGGGAGGTGTATACCTCCCTTTTTTGAAAAACATCTTTTATTCTATTCCTTACCCTTCTATCTGTTTACTTTGTTTTAAACTTATCCCACTTCATTCTTGTCATTGCCCCAATTGCAGTACATATTGCAATAAATGAGTAGAGTCCAGATAGTACAGGAATCATTCCTATCAGAGCACTAACAGCACCTCCAATTAGTAATGCTAGGTATGGACTTCTTTCTTTGCTCTTTGCAATCTTAAGAATCTCTCTTCCTATTGCTAAGTTAATCCATACGATTCCAAAAATAATAGCAAAGAGAAGGAATCCTGTTAGAAGTATTCCAAGTAGAGCTCCTGCAACCGAGATGAAAAGGAATAGAATGGGTAGCCATCCAAAGAGTAGTATTGCTGTTCCTACACCAAGGCTTGTTAGAAACTCTCTAAGAGAACCAGTAATCTTTTTTGTAATGTCTAAACTCTTTACAGGGCCCATAAATATGAGTAGTGCTCCTGCTGCAAACATACCAACAAAACTAATTAAAACACCTGAAAATCTTGTCCATAGTCCACCTAGTTTGCCGAATTTTCCTGTTCCTTTGCTTTGTTGGTCTAGTATTACACCTTGATCTTTAGCTATACTCTTTATTGTTTCTGATGTGTATACCTTCTTTCCAACCTTTGTTTCATTTATCTCCGATTTCTCAGCAAAGATAATTAAATCTCCATTAATATTAGAATCGATACTGGATGTTGCTGCAAAGATTCTTGCATCATCTCCGACATTGCCTGTGAGAGTATTAGAGGATGCAAAAATGAGAAGATCTTTAGCTGTACTAGATCTGTTTTTATTGGTGTTTGCAAATACTGTTGTATTACCTCCAATAATACCTTTGATAGATGTGTGGTTACCAAAGAGTACTAAATTGCCATCAATTCTTGTTTTGTCTTCTATTTCTACACTATTACCAAAGATGTATGTATTACCTGTGATTGAAGCACTTACAACAATATCATTGCTGAATATGACTAAATCTCCTCTGATAATTCCCTTTATATTAACATTACTATTGAAGATATATAGGTCATCGTCAATGATAGCATCATCTTGCACACTTCCTTTCTCAAACATGAATTGTGCAGCTTGAGTTTCCTTAGGTAGTACAATTCCTAAGGTGAGTAGAACTAGTATGGGAGATAGTAGGATTGTGAGAAATTTTTTCATATTTAAATATTTATTAAATTATTTATATAGTTAATTTTAGCAGTTTCTTGTTGTCTTGGTAAGTAATTGGGGTATAATAACAAAATGAAAATTTTAATAGTAATAGTGAACTACAACGGAAAACATTTGCTAGAAAAAAATCTTCAATCGGTTGTAGATAATGGATACAATAACTTTGATATTGTAGTTGTAGATAATGCTTCTGTTGATGGAAGTATTGAATATCTTAAAAAAGAGTTTCCTTTTGTAAAAATCGTAGAAAGTAAAGAGAATCTTGGCTTTGGAAGGGGAAATAATTTGGGTGTTAAAAGGTATCCTGACTATGATGCATATCTTTTTCTAAATAATGACATATCGGTACCAAAAGGCTTTCTAACTAATTTAGTAGAAGTATTAGCTAGGGATGAAAAAATAGGCGGAGTTGGACCAAAAGTTTTGTATTCAGAGGAGAAAGTTGGTATTGGGAAGAGAGTAATTAATTCTGCTGGTATTTATGTGGATAGGCATTTCATGTCCTACGATAGATATGACAAAGAAGAGGATAGTCCTAAATATGATGTAGTGGAAGAGGTGGAGGCTCTAATGGGTGGTGCATTCTTAGTGAAGAGAGAAGTTTGGGGTAAAGTTGGAGGTTTTAATCCGAAGATGTTTTTGTACTATGAAGATATAGATATATCACTTAGAATTAGGGACTTGGGATATAAATTGTATTATGTAGGTACATCAGAGGTGTATCATGATCATATGTCATCCTCTAAAAATTTAGGTGCTAGGAAAAGAAATGTTATGAATATGAGGAATAGATTTGAGAGTATAAGAAGTAGAAAGGGTATGTGGGTAGCAATTAAAGAAACAATCTGGTATCTTTTTAACTGGATAGTATGGAAAGTGGTATACTCCAGAGATATAACTTTAAAGGAATATCTTAAGAAGGAACAATGAACTCTAATGATTTAGATTTATACAAACAGTTTGTAAAGACAACCTTTAAGATGAGATATAAAGGTTCGATACTAGGTTTTCTTTGGGTTCTTCTAAAACCTTTCTTTGTATTTTTGATACTTTTTGTAATATTCTCACATATGTCTTCTACTGCAGGAGGTCTTACATCTCAGCAGTATGCGGTATACTTACTTTCAGGTCTAATTGTTTATACATTCTTTAATGAGGGTATGATTTGGGGTATGGGTTCAATAATGGAGAGAGCTCAGTTAATAATCAAAATTAACTTTAAGCGAGATGTCGTTGTTGCAAGCTCATTAAGTATGGCTTTGATTAACTTCTCTATTAACCTCTTAATAGTTCTTGTAGTTGCATTAATACTAAATATTAGTATTAGCTTTTTAGGCTTAGCATATATTCTTCTAATTAGCCTTGCAATGCTTCTTGGATTGTATGGGATCTCCTTCTTTACAAGTATTTGGTTAGTACATGTTAGAGATTTGCAACATATCATGGAGCTTGTTCTTCAGCTTCTTTTCTATGCTAGTGCTGTATTCTTTCCAGTTGAAATGATTCCGGAGAAATATAGATTCATTGTCTACTACAACCCAATGGCTCGTTTTGTAAAAGCTGTTAGAGAGGCATTAATATATGGTCAGATAACAGACTTGAAATTTGTACTAGTAGCTCTTGTTGGTTCAATAGTTTTAGTGTTTTTAGGTAGAGTATATTTTAATAAACATATTAAAAAGATAGCTGAACATTTTTAAAAAATATGGAAGAGAATTTAGCAATTAAAGTAGAAAATCTAACAAAGAAATTTAGAATACCAGAACATGGTTCTCCAACTACTTTGCAGGAGAGATTTGTAAGGCCTTTGAGTAAGAAGAATATGGTAGATTTTGTTGCTCTTAAGGATCTTTCTTTTGAGGTAAAGAAGGGTGAGTTTTTTAGTGTAATTGGTCCTAATGGTGCAGGTAAATCTACTTTGTTGAAGTTGATTTCAGGGATATATATACCTGATGATGGGAGTATTGATGTTGATGGTAAGTTAGTGCCTTTTTTGGAGTTAGGAGTTGGTTTTAATCCAGACTTAAGTGCTAGGGAGAATGTATATCTTAATGGTACTATCCTTGGCCTAACAGAGAAGGAGATTGATGAGAGTGTTGATGATATCTTTGAATTTGCAGAACTTAAGGAATTTGAGGACTTGTCCATAAAGAAATTTTCTTCAGGTATGCAAGTTAGGTTGGCATTTTCCATTGCAATTAGGGTTAAGTCAGATATTTTGGTTCTTGATGAGGTTTTGGCTGTTGGTGATGGTGAGTTTCAGAAGAAGTGTTTTGCATATTTTGATGAGATTGTGGGTAAGAAGACAATACTGTTTGTATCGCATGGATTGGGTAGTGTGAAGAGGTACTCTGATAGGGTACTTTGGTTGAAGGAGGACAAGACATATGAGATAGGGGATCCGAAGGAGATGGTTGATAGATATAGTCAGACTTTTTAGATATGAAGTTAATAAAAATTTTCAAAAGAGTAATACAGAGATTACCAATATATTTTAAACAACTTTTTTCATCTTTTCGAAAGAATGGTTTTTTTAATACATTAAAGAGAGTTTTCAAAAAGATTTTTAGATTCATAGTAACAGGTGGAGATGGTTCTAAGTTGATGAGGACATCGTATGGTGAGTGGATGGGTAATGTGGAGAGTGTGTATCTAAATGATGAAGCTATGGATAGTGATTTAAAGAAGTTAAAGGGTGATGTTAAGTTTTCAATAATATTTCCTATTTGGAATAAGTCAGAGGAGATGTTGCAGTCAGCTCTAGATTCAATTACTTCACAGGTGTATACAAATTGGGAGATATGTATTTCAGATGGTTCTACTAAAAATGTACACGAAACTAGGAGATTTCTTAAAAAGTTTGCAGATAGGTATGGAGAGAAGGTTAAGTTTTCTACGGTAGATATTGAGGGTATTAATATCATAGAGAATACAAATAATGCTTTGAGTATGGCTACAGGTGAGTATGTTGTTTTCATGGATTGTGATGATGAGATTTCTAGAAACTGTTT
>DHUO01000019.1:6052-9646 GCA_002409215.1 Candidatus Dojkabacteria bacterium UBA5232
GGTAAGAGGTTTGATCCTTCTTTTTGGCCTGATTGGTCTCCACATACATTGACTGCACAGATGTATACGACTCATGTTACTTGTTACAAACGAGAGGTAGTAGAGGAATTGGGTGGGCTTGTGAAGGGTAGTGAGGGGGCTCAGGACTGGGATTTAGTCCTAAGATATGTTACTAGGGGTAATTGGAAGGTATTACATATTTCTAAAATCCTTTACCATTGGAGAGTGTATCCAGGCTCTACAGCTTTAGCAGGTAGTGGTGCTAAGGATTGGGCATATAAGAATCAGAGAGGTGTTTTAGAGAGATATCTTGAGAGAAGGAAGGTGAAGGGTGAGGTTTTAGAAGGCCCTTTTGCAGGATCATGGAGGGTTAAGTTTGATATTGTTGGTAATCCTAAGGTTAGTATTGTTATACCAACGAAGGATAAGGTGGAGTATTTGGAGAGAGCGATAGAGAGTATTAAGGAGCATACTAAGTATGGAAATTACGAGATAGTAGTGGTGAATAACAGGAGTGAGGAAAATGAAACAGAGGAGTATTTTAAGAAGATTGTTACAGAAGGTGTTAAGGTTCTTGATTTTGATGAACCGTTTCATTTTGGGAGGTTGTATAACTGGGCTGCAAAAAAGGTGGATGGAGAGTATATGTTAATACTGAATAATGATGTTAAGGTTCTTAATGATGGTTGGTTGGAGAGTATGTTGGAATGGGCACAGCTTCCTGAGGTTGGTAGTGTAGGGGCTAGGTTGTATTATCCAGATGGTAAGATTCAGCATGCTGGTGTTATTGTTGGTGCTGGTGGTGCGGCCGCACACTCACATAGGTTATTAGAAGGAGACACTTTTGGTTATGAGGGTTGTGTTGTTAATGTTAGGAATTATCTCGCTGTTACAGGTGCTTGTATGATGGTAAGAAGAGAATTGTTTTTAGATATGGGTGGTTTTGATGAGCAGTTTGATCCTGCATATCAGGATGTTGATTTTGGTATTAGGTTGTATGATGAGAAAGGTCTGTTTAATGTGTATACTCCATATGCAGAGTTGGTACATTATGAGTCTGTTAGTAGGTTTGATAGTAGGAATAAGGAGAAGTTAGAGAAAGATACAGTTAATGCAGAGAAGTTAAGACAGAAATGGCCACAGTATATTGAGTATATGGGTGGAAGAGACCCATTTTACAATGATAATCTCTCATACGCTCATGAGGATTTTAGGATAAGAAGAGAGTAGGCTATGAAAATAAAACTAAACAAAAACATCTACTACTATTTATATTTTACACTATTAGTAATATTTTCAACACTAGTGTTGTTGAAAGTGAGTTTTGGAATATATCTACTTTTCTTTTTATTAGGATTTGGTTGGAGTGTTTTCTTTTTTAAAAGCAGATTAAATATGCTCGAACATATCCTACTTTCTTTTGTTATTTTTGCTGTACTTTTTATTTGTTATTGTGTGTTTTTTGCTTTTCTAAATGTTAATTTAGGTATCATCGTAGGTATTGTATTCTTTCTAATCACAATACTAGTTTTTATCTTTACAAAAACTTTCGACAGTAAAAATATTAAGACAAAAATAGAAAAATGGGATTATTTGATACTTTTTCTTCTTTTATGTGCAATCTTTGCAAAAGTATTTTCTGTGATATCTTTTGCAGTTCCTGGTCTTCACGATCCTATAACTCATGCATATTTCTCAAAGAGTATAGTCGATACAGGTCGTATAACATATTTTTATTCTCCTGGACTTCATATCCTCGGTGCTTTTAGTAAGGTGTTTAATGGTTATGATGTAGCAAAACAAATTTTGTATATAACGAATTTCTTTAATGCCTATATGGGTTTCATAGTATATATTTTCATAAAACACTCTTTCAAGAAAAATATATGGGCAATTTTATCTGGGACTTTGTTCTGCTTAGGATATTACCCAGCAATGTTTTTTGTTAATGCAGGAAAAAACTCTCTTATTCTTGCTATCGTATTTCTATTTTTTTTCTTCTTCCTAATCGCGGAATATAGGAGAAGGAAGAGTGTGCTAATTCTTGTCTTGGTAAATCTTGCTATTATGTCAATATTTCTAACACATTACCCTCTTGGTGTTTTTGCCTCTACATATTTATTAGCAATATTTTTTGTAGATTACAAAAAAGAAAAATTCAGGACAATATTTCTAGGTATTGGTATTTTATTAGGCTTTGCATGGATGGCAAAGACATATCAATATAACCTTATTGCTGTTGCCGAGTCAGCAGTTGTTTCTAACAAATCTTTGTATTCGATACCCAAGGATATTCTCAATGACATTTTTAGTTTTATTAAGGATATATGGAATGGACAGATATATAAAAACACCATCATTTCTAAGCTAACAACTCTTTCCTCTATCCTAGGATTCATTTTTATTTTTATAAAAGCTTTTAAAAAACAGAAATTTCTAATTCTGTTTCTATGGTTGCTATTCTCATTCCTGTTAGCATTAGTGCTTTCTGTATTCTCAATAACTCCTGTTTTAATCGTACTGGAGACATATTTTATTAGCTTATTTATATATTCTTATCTTTTTGCAGGTGTGTTTCCTGAGTTTTTATATAAAATTGTGTCAAAAGTGATTAATAAAAAAGTTCTGAATGTTTGTTTTGTTATATTTGTAATAGTTATTGGGTTTTTCCTTTCAAAGAAAATGCATAAAACATTCCATGAAAGAAATTCCATGCATAATGTAATCGAAGAATCAGATATTAAAACTTTCGATTGGATTAATCAGAATATCCCAGATGAGGAGAAATTCTTAATTAATGCTAATGGTAATGATGGTTTGGTTTTCTCTACGGATGGTGGTGGATGGTTAGAAGTCTTTACAGACAATGAAATATCGATGCCTTTTTATGATTACGGTTCAAAGAAAACAGATGACAATGTTGATTTGTATTACGATTTGAAAGATGACTTGGGGAATTGTACTTACATTAAAACCTTTATTGACAGAGGGTATAAGTATTACTATCAAGGGTCTAGACCTGTTTTTGATAGAAGATTAGCAGAGCAACAAGAATTAATAGATAGTAATAGGTTTAAATTGCTTTTTGATGGTGGGGATTCCGAGGTATACGAACTAATACCTTGCGAATAGTAGCTTCTCGTGGTGAGTAGCACGGTTGAATCCTAATCAAGAAAAAATAGTTGTAGCACCAACCAGGTGGTTGGCAGGTAGTAAAATGCATAGCAGAAATATTGTTCCGGAGGGTTGGATTAGATGTGAATCGTAAATGTCGACTACTAGGAATCCAAGTATTTCTTTATATTCTCTTCCCAACTAAATTTCTTCTTATCTTCTTTATATATATCCTTATATTTAAGCTTTAACTCCTCCCAACGGTTAAATGTGTCTTTAATATGTTCTGCTAAATTGTGAGGAGATAATTTTTCTCTATTCATTAATAATTTTTTAGGGATAATTTCATTTGTACCTCCCACATCTGTTGCAATGATGAGTAGATTATTAAACAGGGCCTCAAGTACGGTTGTTGGTAGACCTTCCGTATATGACGGGTTGATGAAAATATCATATTTGGGAAACTCTGATTGGGTTTCT
>DHUO01000019.1:9959-11419 GCA_002409215.1 Candidatus Dojkabacteria bacterium UBA5232
ACTAATTCGTAAACACCTTTTGATTTAACTAATCTGCCTACAAATAGAAGTTTGGGGTTTGTTGGTTTAGCAGAGTTCTTATATTCTCTACCTTTAAAATCATAAGAATTGTATAGGGTAGGGCCAAATTTGATGTTTTTGTAGTTTTTATTTAAGAATTTTCTAACCCCCTCACTTATCGGGAATACCAAATCTGACTTTTTTAGTATGTATTTCCCAAGTGTCTGATCAAAGATATATGCAAAGAGTCTTACAATACTAGACCCATCTTGGACAAAAGAAGAACCATGTTCGAAGTGATAATGATTAACTTTATATTTTCTTGCTAGCAGGGTTGCTAAGAAGTTGGTTAGATAGAATCGTGTGTGTGTATGTATTTCTATGTTACTTCTCCCGCTATCTCTAATTAGTTCTTTTATCTTTTTGTATCCTTTGAACGTTGGAATATAATACTTGTCTTTAAGTATCTGTATAGAATCTATTCTGACAATATTTAAATTTCCATCCTTCTCTTTAGATTTTAAACGATTTTCATATTTTGAAGTTATTATAGTAACTTTGTGATTAGTTAATCTTTGATAGAAGTTTTCAACATATTTTTCAACCCCTCCTAGATGAGGTTTGTAAAAAGAAGAAAAAACAAAAATGTTCTTCATATTATCTCTTTATTCTAGATGTTATATATCTCCATATTGAAGGAGGAATTAGAAAAGCAGTTACGAATCTTGTCATCATCACTAATCTGGTCTTAAATGTAATAGGATATCCATATTTAAGAAAACCAGTTAGGGCAATTTGTATTGTTGAA
This sequence comes from Candidatus Dojkabacteria bacterium UBA5232, assembly GCA_002409215.1. Taxonomy (GTDB): domain Bacteria; phylum Patescibacteriota; class Dojkabacteria; order SC72; family SC72; genus UBA5232. Next base: position 10,768 of record DHUO01000019.1, read on the forward strand.
AGGTGAGCTCTTCTCATCTGTGTAGATGAGGCAGAGGTATTCAATACTCTGTATTTAATTAAGACATCTTTTAAATTTGCAACTTCCCCTTTTGATGACATATCCATAAAGAACATATAATCTTCAGACATTGTATTAAGGCTAAAACCACCTATCTCTTCGGATACTTTCCTTCTCCATATCATTGCAGGGGATACTGTAGGGTTGTATTGTAGAAAAACTTTTCTAATATTTTTATCGGAAAGTGGATAGTTAGATATGTTCTTTTTGTTTAACTCCCCATCACAAATTTCCATATTACCACTTGATAATACAACATCAGGATTTTCTTCCATGAAATTTACTTGTTTCTCCAATCTTTCAGGATAGCTCCAATCATCAGCATCTAACCTTGCAATATATTTACCTTTTGCCTCTTTTAATCCATTATTTAATGTTTGAGCTATTTTTTGATTCTCTTTGTTAGAAATAATTTTAATTCTTTTATCTTGTTTAGCATATCTCTCGATAATATCTAGAGTGGAGTCTGTAGAGCAATCATTGACAATGATAAATTCAAAATCTTTGTATGTTTGATCTATAATACTCTCTATTGCTGTCTCTATATATTTTTCTGCATTATATGCTGGCATTAAGACTGTGACTTTAGGAT
>DHUO01000023.1:0-17953 GCA_002409215.1 Candidatus Dojkabacteria bacterium UBA5232
GCAGATGAACTAGCAGGAGCACTTGGAACTAAAAAAGCGGGAGGATCTAAATACGGTTCAATAGGCTCAGTACTTGGTTCAATACTAGGAGGGTTAATAGGTAATATACCAGGAGTATTTATAGGTTCATTCTTAGGAGCAACAGTAGCAGAGTATATATTTGCTAAAAAAGATTTCAGCCAAAGTATAAAATTGGGATTTGCATCATTTCTAGGATTTCTCATAGGAACAGGATTAAAAGTAGCAGTTAATATATCCATTATTGTATTTGTTCTGATCAAATTATTGTAAAGGATTAGATTCCCTCTCATGTCCTCAATGATATACAAATCTTTATCTTTTACAAAAACTCTCCGAGCATCAATATATTTAGGAATATCTAAAGACATCTCTCTATTGGGAGCAGCTATCTCTTCCTTCTGTTCACTCTCAATATCTATTTTGTAGTAATGCTCCTCTAAAAAATCAACCGCTGTTACGGCAATAATGATACTCTCATTCATACGTATAGGTCTAATTGTTTCAAATATCTTTATCTCTTTTATTACCTCCTCTTTACTATTCTTAATTCTAAAAATAGTTGAAAATTCATCAGGTGAGTTAATTATAAAATGCTCAAACTCACAGAATATTAATTCCCCTTTTGAATCCAAACTCACAAAAGAATTAGGCTCTCTTTCCCCAATCTTCTCTAAGTTTTTTGAATATATGTTGTATTTAAAAATATCCTTCTCTTTCACAATCAGAAGATCTTCATTGGAAATCCATTGAACTTGATGAGGAGAGGAAATATTATCAATCACTTCTAACTCTCTCTTCTCTATATTACAAAAAGAAAGAGAGTAGAGGAGGAGTAAAATAAGTGCTGTTTTAACCATATATTTATTATTAAAATTATCTACCTGGATGTGGATTGTCACCAGTTAATCTCCCTGGGTATTTTTTATAGTTTGCTGTGGGTATTAAATTCCAATCCTGCTCGATATAATCCACAGGATTTACATGGGTAGTCTGACTTCTTCCCTTTCTGGTTTCAAAATGAAGATGATGGGCAAGAGGTTGACAATTCCAGCTTCCACTATTTCCTGTCTTTGCTACAACCTCTCCTTTTTTGACTCTCTTCCCAACATCGACATATGATTTTTCTAGATGAAAATATACTGTGTGCATCCCATTGTCATGTTTGATTGTTAGGAAATTACCTCCTGACTGGCACTTGCCGTAATATGTATCATATCCTCTCCCTACAACAAGCCCATCCCCAACTGCAAGAGTATTTTCTCTTGCTACACTAAAATCGATACCTTTGTGTGGTTTTTGAAATGCGGTATATCCATGCCATTGAGATACACCCACAGGTTTAGAGAACGGAAATCTGAATGGCTTTACGTCTTGTCCTAAGACATCTTCTTTAGGCTTTGGTTTAGGTGCAGGTTTAGGAGGTTTTGGTGGAGTTGAGGGCTGTTCAACTATTATTGCTGGTATGATTGGTTCTTCTATGGTAATGCTTTGTGGAGGTGTGGGGTTTTCTGTTCTATTCTTATCAAACCGTTTTAACCAATACTCAGGCACATCCATTCCTATTCCTAATACAAGAATATCACTTGCATACATATACTCATCTCTTTCTTCTGTCATATATTTATCAATATCCCAATAGTACAACTGAAGTACAATAACACTCTTCTGGAAAGGTCGTATGGTATATGACATATCATCTGTATTCCTAAATGATGCACTCATTTGAAAATCTCCAATGACATAGTAGAAGTAGGGGGCGTAGGTGTAGCTTTTCTGTGCATTCTGATTCCTCCATGACAGAACAATATCCTCACCTAACTCAAACCTCTGTCCATATTCAGGTGCAAGAATCTCAACATCTTGATTCTTGGACATCAACTCTTCATTGATACCTGGTGCGTCAATCATAGGTTCTCCTTGTGCGAAAAGAGGTAGAAAAAGGCTGTTTAAAGCCAATAGTAATATTTTTATAATCTTGCCCATATATAAAGATTACAGTATGAAAATGAAATATTTATGAAAACAGAAAAATATATTTAGAGGTGGTATAATGTGAGGATATGTTCAAATTCCTAGGGAATCTTTTTGATTCAAATGAGAAACAGTTAAAGAAGATTGAGCCAATTGTAGAGGAGATTGATTCTTTGGAGGCAAGCCTTTCCAAACTTTCAGATGAGCAATTAAAGGAAAAAACAATTGAGTTTAGAGAGAGGTTGGGTGTAGATTTAGAAAAGTGTAGAGAGGAATTTACAACAGTAGATTCGGAAGAATTAAACAGGAAGTTGGATAAAGAGAAGGAAACTCTTTATGAAATTCTTCCTGAAGCATTTGCTGTTGCTAGAGAAGCATCTAAGAGAGTGTCAAACCATAGGCATTTTGATGTACAGGTAATGGCAGGATATGTTTTGTTTGATAATAAGGTGGCTGAGTTATTCACAGGTGAGGGTAAGACATTAGCAGCTAATCTCCCTTTGTATCTATACTCTTTAACAGGTAGAGGAGCACACCTAGTTACAGTAAATGATTATCTAGCTAGAAGAGATGCTGAGTGGACAGGCCATATTATGAATTCTCTTGGTATTAAAGTCGGGGCAATTAACTCTGGCAAACAGTACAGATTTGTTGATGATGAGGAGGCCATAAAACTCAAGGGTGATGATGCTAAGAAATTGATTAAAGAAAGAGAAACAAAGGCTAAAGAGGCAGGAAGACTAAAATATGATCATATGAGTGGGGTTAATCTTGTTGAGTGTAGTAAACAGGAAACATACGCTTGTGATATTGTTTACGGTACAAATAGTGAGTTTGGTTTTGACTATCTTAGAGATAATATGGCACGCTCTCTTGAAGAGAGAGTTCAAGGTCCTAGATATTTTGTAATTGTTGATGAGGCTGACTCAATATTAATTGATGAGGCTAGAACTCCACTAATTATCTCTACTAGTGCAGATACTGCAAATGATTTGTACAAACAGTTTGCATCTTTGGTAAAGACTCTAAATAAGGAACAGCACTATACTGTTGATGAGAAGGCTCACGCAGTTTCATTGAACCAAGAAGGTATGGATGCAGTAGAGAAGGCGCTTAAGGTGGATAATGTATATGAGAATGCACAGCTAGCCTACCATTTAGATAATGCACTTAAAGCAAAAGAGCTCTACCAACTCGATGATGAATATATGATTAGGAATGGTGAAATCTTAATTGTTGATGAGTTCACAGGTAGGGCAATGGAAGGTAGAAGATATAGTGAGGGTCTTCACCAAGCAATTGAGGCTAAAGAGGGTGTAGAGGTTAAGAAGGAATCTAAAACAATGGCTACAATTACATTGCAAAACTTCTTTAGACTGTACAAATATCTTTCGGGTATGACAGGAACCGCAATCACAGAGGCAGAAGAGTTTTCTCAGATATATAATCTTGACACTATTGTCGTACCAACTAATAAGCCTGTTGTTAGACAAGACTACAACGATGTAGTGTATAGAACAACAGAGGGTAAGTTCATGGCAATAATAAAAGATATTGCAGAGCATCATGCAAAAGGACAACCAATACTTGTAGGTACAACATCAGTTGAGAAGTCTGAAATACTCTCAGATATGCTTAAAAAAGAAGGTATAAAGCACAATGTACTTAATGCAAAACAACACGAATTAGAGGCAAAGATTGTATCGGAAGCAGGTCAGTTAGGTGCAGTAACAATAGCAACCAACATGGCTGGTAGAGGTACAGATATTGCACTAGGAGAGGGAGTCAAAGAGGTTGGAGGATTGTATGTAATTGGTTCTGAAAGGCATGAATCAAGAAGAATTGATAATCAGCTAAGAGGTAGGTCAGGAAGGCAGGGAGATCCAGGGGAATCCAAATTCTTTGTTTCATTTGATGATGACTTAATGAGAATCTTTGGAGGAGATAGAATGAAACTCATAATGGAACAGGTCGGTCTTGATGATGAGATGGAGATCTCAGTTGGCTTGATTGGTAAATCAATCGAAAATGCACAGAAGAAAGTAGAAGCATCAAACTACGATATTAGGAAAAGACTTGTTGAATATGATGATGTCCTTAATCAGCAGAGAGAAATAATATATACCCTCAGAAGGAAGATTTTGGAAGTAGATATGCCAGAGGATGTAAAGCTTTCCGAAAAGGACATGAAGGGAGATTTGAAGCTTGTGAAGGATGTGGATATCGAAAGAGTTCAAGATGGTTTAGATGGTTTTGCATTAAACAGAAAAAATACTTGGGATATTCCAGAACTTGATGAATTTAAGTATCCATTCTCAGCGCTAGACAAATGGGTTTTGAAGAAGGCTTTGGAGTATGTTGACTACTTAACAGCATCTGCATTAGCTGATGATATGAAGATAGATAATGTCGAAGAGAGAAGATTGTATATGGAAATCTTAAATCTTCTTAGCGAAGACTTAGAAGGTATTGCAGTTGTTGAATTGGGATACAAAGATGCAGTATCTATGTTTAGAGAACTATACCTAAAGGATGATGTAGCAAGGAGTGCAGAATTAAAGAGATTGGTATTGATGTGTTTTGTCATTCATATATATTCCATAGGCCTTAAAGCTATGCAAGAGCTCTCCAGATACCTCATTCTACAATCATTTGACAACTTCTGGATGGAGCATTTAGACACAATGACTGACTTGAGAGAGGGAATCTCCCTCAGAAACTTAGCACAGAGAGACCCTCTAGTAGAGTACAAAAATGAGGGATTCCAAATGTTTGATGATATGTTAGCAAAAGTGGATAACTTTGTCATAACAAGGTTCTTCAAGGTGAGGCTTGTTGCCAATGAATCAACAGCACCTCAGAGAACTTCATCAAATGAGGATAATAGACCGGGTAAAGTGGCTAAACAAAAAACTATACAGAAGGGAAAAAAGGTAGGAAGGAATGAGCCTTGTCCTTGTGGTAGTGGGAAAAAGTACAAAAAGTGTTGCTATCCAAAGTATGGGTAAAAACCTTACGCTATGGGATTCTTGACACACTATGAACCCTATACTATTCTAGAGATATACGTATGGGAACTTCTAAGAAAGCTAAAAAAGAGGAATTGATACCAACAAGAAGGAGTGTTCATGTTGTGTATCTTTCATGTCCACACTGCTCACATGAAATTGATGATATAACTCTATGTCCTGTTTGTAATGAAGCTATGAAAGTTATAGATGTTGTTGAGAAATTTGGAGATGATGCTGAGAGATTTCTAAAGAGATTAGAGAAGAGAAAGGGGAAAAATGGAGAGGTTCCTGTTACAACAGACGATGAGTTAGAGATTGATGAGGAGGAACCAAACATTATTCTAATGGGTGCAGATGATTCATTAGATGATGGTGGAATTGATCCTACTGCAGATACAGACGATGGCTCACTCGATGTTATCTTCCCAGATGATACAGATGATGACACTTCACATACAGGAGATGTTTCTTTAGATGAAGATTTAGCAAAGGCATTGGAGCAATTAGATTCAGAAGAAGAAGAAAATGTCACAGCAGAAGATTTCGGTTTTGATGATGGAGAAATACCTGAGTTGTAGAGATGTAAATAATTTTTTATAATTCCTCTATGGATTCTTTTAGAGAAGATATGTCTGATAGAGCAACTGCCAACAAAATGGTTGGGGATGCATATAAGATACCTCCAAGTTTCGTAGAGGAAACGACTGGCTTGGTTGTACCTGAAAGGTTAAGAAGACCATCTGCAGAGGTTCAGATTACTGGGAGAGTTGATGAAGCTATGTTTAAAAAACTCTGTGAAGATTTTTCAAAGATAGAGAAAGGAAATGGTAATAAAGATTCTCTTGATATCTCACTAGCATCATTTGGAGGCTCTGTTTATTTTGGCTTTGCAATATTTGATAGGATATCTCAATTTTCAAAAGCTAACAATGCACCTGTTTCAATCACAGGATATGGTCCAATTATGTCAATGGGAGCATTTATCATACAATCAGGTGATATTAGAAGAATGCCTGAAAATTCGACAATGTTGATTCATCCAACAAGTGGTGAAATGAGGGGTAGTATAGAAGATACACGGTTTGAACTTGCTCAAAGAGAGATTATAGAAAAACAGTATATTAAGGTTGTTTCTGATAGAATTAGGAAATCAGGGAGAAGTGATTTTACTGATGAAGAACTTGATCGTGTAATGCATGCAAATGGGAATAACGGAACATACTTTACTGCACAAGAAGCTAAGGATTTTGGTCTTATAGATGAAATAGTATAGATTTTTTATACTCCTTCTTTTATATTCAAAACATTTTTCTACTAACTTTGTCAATGTTTCAAAATGGAATTTGAGATATAATTGAATATTAACATTTCAAATAAATATCTAACAATGAAAAACATCATAATTGCAGTTGTAGGCTTATGTGGTTCTGGTAAATCAGAAGTAACTAATATATTTATAGAAAATAAATTTGAAAAGGTATATTTTGGTGATGTAACTTTTGATGAAATGAAGAAAAGAGATCTTCCTGTAACTCCAGAGAATGAAAAAATGATGAGAGAGGAACTACGTGCTACAAATGATATGGCAATATATGCAAAGAAAAGTGAGCCTAGGATTCAAAAAGCATATGATGAAGGTAAGAATGTTGTTGTTGAAAGCCTCTATTCATGGAGCGAGTATAAATATCTAAAAGAAATATACAAAGAGAATTTCAAACTATTAGCAGTTGTTACAGATAGGGATATTCGTGCAGAAAGACTTAAAAATAGACCGTATAGACCGCTTACTGACGAAGAAGTTACTACAAGAGATTATTCTGAAATAGAGAATATTGAGAAAGCTGGACCTATTGCCATTGCAGATCACTTTGTTTTAAACAATGGAAGTTTTGATGAACTTAAAAAACAGGTACAGGAGTATATAGCTACTATTATCTAGTATTTTTCTAAAACTGAACATTTAATGAACAGATAATCCCTGTATATTGCCGTTTATAGCCCTTCATGTAATAATGACAGGAATATTTTTCCACTCACAATTAATGTGGCAATCTTTGAGAAGAAATAAAGTATGGGAAGAAATCTCTATTCCTGATGGTATATCAAACTCTCCTTCCGAACTTAATATATATTATGAAAAGATAAGACCTCTTCTTTTACCTAAAGACTTGTTTATGTTGTACAAACCAAATAGTAAAGACAATCCCTACTCGGTAGAATTAACAAAAGCAGAAATTGATTTTGTAAAAAGGTTTTACAGCATAGGAGAGAGTCTAAGATTTATTCCGTCTGAAAGAGGTCGAAAACCACAAAATGATTTTATATGGAAAGGAAAAGAGTGGGAGTTAAAGACATTAGTTGGCAAATCTGGATTTACTATAGCAAATGCTATATGGAGGGCGACAGATAGAGGTAAGAGTAATATTATTTTAGATACAACTTTTAACTCTAAATTAAATCTTCAGCAGATAATACAATATGTTCTAGGACATTTAAGATGCAGGAGAAACAACCGTAAGGTTCATAATCTGATTGTTGTGAGGAGGGAGAAGTTTGTTAGAATAAAATAGAGAGAGCCTCATTGCCCTTTACCACAAAGGGGGAGTTCTCTCTCACTACCCAATTATATCATTTTCACTGTTAAGGTTGCAAATTGCACTAACAGTTAATACTTTAGTATAATTTCACATGTTAGATTTCAAAAAAGAACTATCTAAATACAATCTTGATTCCACCAACTCTGTTATCATTGGTTCTGGTCCTCTTCAAGCATATAGGTATTAAAGAATCTAGAGATATAGATATTGTTGTACACACTAAAACATTTGAAGAACTTTCTTTGTTAGAGGATTTCCATAGAGAAAGCTACCCAGAAGGACACTACTGTTTGAAAAATGGAGCATTACAAATAGGGGACAGGTTCTTAGTAAGTAAAATCGATACAAACTGGACATATGATTACATATTTAAGAACTCTTTTGTCATAAATGGACTAAGGTATATGAAATTAGATGTCGTATTGAAAATTAAAAAACTATTAAACAGACCTAAAGATATTCGTGATATTAAACTAATTGAAGAGTATTTAAGAAGTGAAAATGAGGTATAATATCTCATGTCTAATCTTCAGAAAATATTTCCTAAAGTAGTAATGCTAGCAGATCAGATTACATAGACACTATGTATAAATTAATAGATAGGATTTTATGAATAAAACGAAACTAAAAGATTTGTATACATACGTGTATATTGATTCAAGTAATATTAAAAATGCGCTTAAAGTTTCTCATAGACAGATTGATTGGAAAATGTTATTTGACTATCTTAAAAATACATACAAGAATTTAAAGGTAGTAAATTATTTTGAAGGCATTGATAAGGCAGATATGGGGAAGACAGAAGAGTTTAAGAACCTTGAGAAATATGGTTATAAAATAAAAACCCTTGCAAGGAAATCATATAAAAACTCTCCTAAGTATAAAACATTTAAATGTCAGAACTGTAAGGAGAAAAACACTGTTGAGATTTTAAAAGAATCTAAGACACTTAAATCAAACATAGATGTCTATCTATGTAGTGAATTAATGGGAGATTTGTTTGCTGCTAAGAAACCTGTCCATGCAATAATTTTAACATGTGATGGTGATTATGCAGAGATGATTCGAAACATAATTGATAAAAATCCAAATGTATATGTGTCTGTTTTTGCAACTCCTTTTACGAAGTATAATAATTACCTATCTGTACGATTAAAGGAGTTGGAGCGTATTGAAAGATACTATCTTGTTAACATTCTAAATGTGAGGGATAAGGTAAGTGTACCTAATGGGGTGTAAAAAAAAAGAGAGCTACACCGAAGTGGAACTCTCGAACGGTAAACTACCTCACCTAAGTGGAGTAGTTGAGTACCTCAATTATAATAAATAACTTTAGAAAAATCAATATAGTCTTAATATCTCATGTCTAATCTTCACAAAATATTTCCTAAAGTAGCGATAGTAGCAGATCAGATGACATCATTTGGTGGGGCAGACAGGGAAATGTACTCAATGCTAAAAGTATTCCCCAATGCAGACATATACACAGTCCTCTTCTACAAAGAAAAATATCCAACTCTAAAAAACAAAATATATACCTCCTTTGTACAGAAATGGGTAAAGATATTTGGTAAAGGATTTCACAGACACCTTAAAATATTAAATCCATTCGCATATGAAAGCTTCAATTTAGATAAATATGATTTTGTAATTAGCATATCAGCAGGACCAGCAAAATCAGTAATAACGGGAATATACCAACCCCACCTAGCAATGGTAATGACACCACCTAGAAGCCTTTGGGATAATGAATTAAATGTCAGAGGCTCCAAATTAAAATGGTTGTACAAACCAGTATCAAAAATATTAAACACATATCTAAGAGTATGGGATGTAAGTATTGCTAAAAGAGTAGATTACTGGAGTGCAAATTCAAAATTCATTGCAAGAAAGATAAAGAAAACATATGGAGTAGATGCACAAGTAATATATCCTGGTGTAGAAGAAAGATATTTTGAAAACTTAACAGAAAGTAAAAAAGGGAAAGAGTTAATTAAAAAATTAAAAGAGAAATATGAAATACCTAAGGAGTTTGTACTTGTTGTATCAAGATTGTATGACTACAAAAGAGTAGATTGGGCAATAAGTGCATGTATAGAAAGTGGGGACAATCTTCTAATTGTTGGGGAGGGTCCTGACAAAAAATATCTTCAGAAGCTTGCCAAAGGACACGACAACATACAATTCCTTGGTTTTCTAAAAGATGATGAGGTAAAAGTACTCTACGAATTAGCAAAACTACTTCTCTTTTGTGGTATTGAAGACTTTGGACTAGTACCAGTAGAAGCAATGGCTAGCAAAACTCCTGTACTAGCATACGGTGTAGGAGGAGTACTAGAGACTGTAAAGAGTGGAGTCACAGGAGAATTCTTCAAAACAGAAGAGGAATTAATTAAGCTACTTAAAGAATTTAATGAAAGTGAGTATAATGGGGAGAAGATAAGGGAGCATGCAAGAAAGTTCACGGAGGAAAATTTCATACATAACTTTTCAAAATATGTAGAGGAGATCTATGCAAAAGAAAAACATAAATCTTAAGGATATCAAGGTAGCAGTAGTTTTTGAGCCACTTTACAAAATGGGTGGGGGAGAATTACACTTGAAATATATCCTTGAGGCTTTCCCTAATTCTGAACTCTTCACTGCATACTACGACAAAGAGATCGTTGAAAAAGAATTCTCTAATGTAAAGGTTCATCATTCATTCATGCAGTATCTTCCTGCAAAAGAAAAACTTAGATATCTCTACCTTCTACTTAATCCATTAGCATACAAGAGTTTCAACTTCAAAGATTACGATGTCATAATATCTCTTTCTTCTCACTTCTCTAAATTTGCACATACAAAAGGTATTCCCCATATTGATGATTGCATGACACCACCAAAATTCCTTTGGCAAAAAGATGATAGGACACTAAAGAAAAAAGAACAGATGACAGGGATAAATAAGTTTCTTTTTTCAATATACTCTTTCTTCATGGATACATTCCTAGAAGATATGTGGAAGAAATGGGATAGGCAAGCAGCCCAGAAATGTACAAAGATAATTGCTAATTCGAATGTTGTAAAAGAAAGAATCCAAAAATTCTACAACTGTGATTCTGATGTAATATATCCACCTGTTGAGGTAGACAAGATATTGAAATATCCTCAGGTAAACAGAAAAGAGAATTGGTATCTTTACCTTGGCAGAGTTGAAAGATATAAAGGGGTACATTTAGCGATTAAGGCATGTGACAAATTAGATCTCCCACTTAAAATTGCTGGCTCAGGTGATGATTTGGAAGCTATGAAAGAGCTTGTAGATAAGTTAGGAGCAAAAGGTATTGTGAAATTCTTAGGCTATGTTAGCGAGGAAGAGAAATATGAATTAATGAGTAGGGCTAAAGCATTAATACTTCCAATACGAGGAGAAGATTTTGGAATAGTACCAGTTGAAGCAAATGCATTTGGTACACCAGTTATAGCATATGCAGATGGTGGAATATTAGAAACAATATCAACCCAAAATCCTAAAACAGGCGTGTTTTTTGATAAATACACAGTTCAATCTCTAGTTGATGTCTTAAAGAATTTCAAATCGGAAGAATATACACAAGACAATTGCAGAAAACAGGCTCAGAATTTTGCATCTGAAATATTTGTATACAAACTACAAAACTATGTCAAAGATATCCTACAAAGCAATTAAGAGGGTTTTTGATATAATCCTCTCAATTGTTTTTCTTCTCCTTTTTTCTCCTCTTTTGCTTTTAGCCTCTCTTTTAATTTTCTTAACAGACAGAAAAGGAGTTTTTGTAAAAGAGCCTCTTCGATACGGTCTTGGTGGTAAAGAGTTTAGGATGTTTAAGTTTAGAACAATGATTCCTGATGCACACATGGAGCTTTTGGGTAATCCTAAGTATGCTAAATTAAAGAGTAAATGGGAGGGGAATAGTAATAAATTGAGGGTAAATGAAGATCCAAGAGTTACATGGATAGGAAGGATTTTGCGAAAGACAGATATTGATGAATTGCCTCAACTTTTAAATGTTCTCATAGGGCAGATGTCATTAGTAGGACCTAGACCTACATATAAAACAGAGATAGAGGCTCACTTGAAGAAGTATCCTAAGGATGAGAAATATTTGAAAGATGTTTTCTTAGTTAGACCAGGAATTACAGGTATATGGCAAGTTTCTGGGAGGAATAAGATATCTCTACATAAAAGATTGTCTATGGAGGTAGAGTATGCACAAAATTTGAATTTGATTGATGATGTGAAAATCTTTCTGAAAACACCAAAGGTTGTATTAACAAGGGGAGGTGCATATGAGTAGAGATATTGTAACTATAATAAAATCGGTTAATTATTCTGAAGCTGATAAAGTCCTTACTGTTTTTGGTAGAGCAAAAGGGAAATTCACTCTTTTTGCAAAGGGTATTAGAAAGATAAATAGTAAGAATAGGGGGAATATGCAGACATTAAGTACAAGTAAAGTTGCATTTTTTGAAGGTAAGGGTATGCCTTTATTAACAGAATCAGAGTTAATTAATACCTTAGACTTGGAGAATTTGAATGTTGAGAATACAAAGAGAATCCTTTTTATGTTAAACAAGTTTTTGCAAGAGGGAGAGGCATATCCAGAGCTTTTTGATTCATTACAGAATGCTTTAAAAAAAGAATTGACTCTTGAAGCTACAAACAAAGTTAGATTAATCTTTGTTAAGGAGATGGGTTTTCTTAATGACTTCTCAAATTGTAGCTATTGTGGGAAAGAGGATGATATTGCTTATCTAGACAAGAATAATTTTGCACTTCTGTGTGAAAATTGCTACACTAAATATGGAGGTAAACCATTGGGTGGTAAGCCTTATGAATCGAAGGTTTTAACAGATGCCTTAGATTATTATATTAAAAGGATAGTAGAAGAAATTTAATGAGAAAATTTACTGCCTTTATATTCTCTATTGCACTATTATTGCCTTTTTTTGTTTTCTTAAGGTTCTCTTCTTCTGCACAGGTTAGTAAGCCAGTTGATACAATTGTTGTTGTTGGCGAGATGTATTCACAGATTACACTAAATCCTGTGACACTTGAGGTAGGTGAACAATCAACAGTAGATATTCTTGTGAGGGATTCTAGCTATAACCCATATCCTGGGAGAGATATTGAGATTTATGAACAGAATGCTTCTTCTAATTTAACTATTACCCAGCCAACTTCTCCTAGTGATGTTAATGGGAATACGACAGGTTATGTTAGTTCAGTCGTTCTTGGGACATATTCTGTTTGTATTAAAGATGTAACTGGAGGCACCGGTACTCCAATAGCGCCTTGCCAAAGTGTTACTTTTGTAGCCATACCTGCTCCTGTGATTGGACCAGAGCCTGTATATACACCAGGAACGAGTAATACGATATCTTGGACAACAGGTGGTGCAGGAACATATGAGTATTATGTAGAGGTAAGTACAACACCAGATTTTAGTAATGTTGTTGGTAATAGTGGGTGGATGGCGGATACTTCTTATACAGCAACAGGTTTGAGTGATAATCAGACTTATTATTACAGAGTTAGAGCTAGGAATAGTGGTGGAGGTGTAAGTGGGTGGTCAGATACAGTGTCTTCAACCCAAGATGCTAGTGGTCCTAATATTGTTTATACAGGAAATTCTCCTTTACCTACTGGGACTACGACTACGAACTTTAATCCTGATGCGACTGTGACTGTATCATATACTTTGAGTGATAATAATGGGATAGGGAGTAGGAATTTTTCAGTTGTTTTGTTAGATGGTACTAGGGTTGTTGTCCCTTATACTGCTACGTTTGATGGGACTAATTGGGTTGCAACAATTAAATTGGGAGACTTGCCTAAGGAGGGTGGGATAAATCTTTATCCTGCATATAGTTTTTATCTTGAGGTTTCTGATAATTTTGGTAATGTAGCTGGAAATGGTGAAGGCAATGTTGTTGTTCCAACTCCAACACCACCAGTAGAACCCCCAGTTAAACCACCAGGAGGGGGAGAACCGCCTGCGACAGGACCATCATACACAATTCCGGGTGCTCCAGTTCAGGTAACACCCCCTGTTGATCCAAGTCCAAAGTGGACATGGGTTCCTGCATATGAGAGTGATTCAGGATTGCTAGCTCCAGGGTATGAAGTGCAGTGGTGTGAGAATAGGAACTTTATTGGTTGTACTACAAATACACTTAGAAGTGATATTAACGAGGTGGCTTTAGAGGATACACTTGTTCCGGGAACATGGTATGTAAGAGTAAGGGTGTTTGATCCTAGTACGGGTAACTATGGTGATTGGTCTGATGTTTCAAGTTTTTTAATAACTAAGCCAGAGGTAGAACCTCCCATTGTGCAGCCACCGACAGATGAGGAGAAAGAAAAAACATGGTTTCAGAAATTGGTAGATTCAGTTGGGGATACTGTGAAAGCTACGGGTGAGAATATAGATGCATTTTTAGATGATAATCTTGGTAAGCTCAGTCCTGAGTTAAGGAGTACAATTGCGATTGGTGCGTTAGCCGGAAATATTGTTGCTGGAATGAATGTTATTCTTAGTATAATAGGGTCTATTCCGTATTTCTTAACACAGCTTTCTATTGCTTTCTTGAGTCTTCTTGGTTTTAGAAAGAAGGGGGTTCTTTCGGGTTATGTATATGATTCTATAACTAAAGATCCAATAGGACAGGCGATTGTAAGGGTTTTTAGTGAGTCTAAGCATTTGGTATGGACTGATGTAACGGATGTAAAAGGGAGATATAAGACGCCGGAATTAGATGATGGGAAATATTTTATTACTGTGACTGCTAGGGATTATGAATATCCTTCTAAGGTAGTTTTGGGTGGTACAGATTTTCCTTTGGAGAATGTTTATCATGGAGCTCTTTTTACAGTGAGTAATGGTAAGACTCCAGATTTTTCAATTCCTTTAGATTCTAATGAGGCTACAAGAGCTCAGATAGCAAAGGAGAGGGTGTTATCTAGGACTAAGTGGTTATGGAAGATTTTGCACTTTGTACTCTTTGCTGTGGGTTTGACATTTAGTTTGTATGCACTTAAGACTAATCCTGTGTGGTGGAATTATCTAATTCTTTTCTTGTATATTCCATCCTTAATCCTTTTATTAATATTGCTAATTGGTAGAAGGGATAAGTTTGGTATTGTAAAAGATAGTGAGGGTGAGGTTGTTAAAGATATTACTGTGTATTTGTCAGATAGTGAGTTTGATAAGGTTGTTGCTACGAGAGTTACAGATGAGAATGGTAGATATAGGTTCTTAGTGGATCCGGGTTTGTATACCCTTTCTATTGCAAGTAGTGAGTATGTGCTTGTTAATAGTGATAAGTATCAGAACTTGAGAGTTATGAGTAAAGCTTCAGAGATATTGTGTCCAAACCTTGTAATTAAGAAGAAAGAGTAGTGAGAGTATTGAAAAAAACTGTTTTTATTACTATAATCTCTCTGTTTATGGGTGTATAGCTCAATGGTAGAGCAAACGACTCTTAATCGTTTGGTTCAGGGTTCGAGTCCCTGTACACCCATTTTCCCATAGTAAGATTAAAAAAGTACAAAAAGTGAAGCTAAGGCCTTTGTGTAAAAGGTAAATCTTACCGACCAGGTCTGTACATATATAGGTCGTTTCTCTTGTATCCTAGCTTTTTGTAATACTCTCTGGTACCAATAGCAGAGATAACAGAGATCTTTTTGTAACCTCTTTTTTTAGAAATATCCTCTGCTAATTTAATTAACTCTTTTCCTAATCCTAAATGCTGTGATTCTCCCTCCTTACTCTTCTTATCTATCCCAACAACCTTTCCATATACATGTACCTCCCTAATAATTGAACTATCATTCAATTCATCGAGTGGATGTTTTCTAGAAATAATTTTCTTAGGTAGTGATAATCTCAGAAAACCACATATTTTGTCATCTTTCTTTGTTTTGTATGAAAGAAATATCTCTGTACCTGTAGAAGTTTTGTATGTAATCTTTTCTAACTTAATATCTTCCTTGTTAATCTCTTCTCCCTTAATCTCTCTACTTCGTATGTCTTCAGGTTTAATACCTTTCTTTTCCAAATACTGCTCAACAATCTGTCTTAAATTAGTCTTCTTGTTTCCTGCAGCAATCTCTTGTGATGGAATATCTCTAATTACTCTGGATAATCTACAATATCTAGGTGTTAGGGCAATACACTCTCCAACTACCTTAACCAATGTTTCCTCATCATACGGTTTGTACTTCCCTTCTTTGTATAGTTCATACAGATCGGTATTTGGGATAACTGAAGTAGGGTAGATCTTCATCTCATCAGGGTGGTATGGATCTGTGAAGAGTTCTTTGTATCCTCTGATATCTTCTTTGGGTGTAGAAAGATAAAGGTTGGGCATCCAATGACCGTGTATCTTAAATCCAAAAAGTCTGAGTAGTTCGAAAGCTTTTTTAGTATCCTCATTGTCTCTTCCTGTTTCATTCTCTCTTAAAACCTTCTCAGAGAGTGATTGTATCCCTATCTGTATTTTCGTTGCTCCTAATTTTCTTAGATATATTAATTCTCCTTTTGAAAGAAAATCAGGTCTTGTTTCTAACACTAACCCAACATTCCTGCAATATGCTGTTTCATTTTTAACCTGTTCTTTTTCTAAATCTTCCCAATCAGTTTGTTCCATTGCAAAATCTCTTGGTTGAATATATTTCTTTGTACTCTTCTTTACCCTGTTTAACGCTCTAAATAATTCTTTGACAAACCATATTTTGTAGTTTCCATCATATGCTGAAAATGTACCACCAAGTACAATGATTTCAACCTTTTCAATACTGTGTCCGATATTTTTTAGTGCAACTAATCTGTTGTATACCTGTGCATATGGATCAAACATCATCTTTAGGGCTCTTTGAGAACCAGGTTCTGAGGCGATATAGCTTTTGGGCATACTCCTGTCATTTGGACAGAATATACAGTTACCGGGACAGTAGTATGGCATAGTCATTACTGTAACAACAGCTACACCAGAGTTTGTTCTAGTTGGTTTTAATCTAATTCGTTTTTCAATTAGAGATATATCTTTTTTCTTAATATCCTTTTTTGCAATTTCAAACAGTTGTACTAATTCATCATTCTTGTAAAGATTTCCATTTTCTTTTTTGTACTGTCTTAGAATTTTGTTTAGAGAGTTTTCATCCCACTTTTTTTCTAAAGCGATATTTGCAAAAAGATTTTTTAATTTTGTTTTCTCTGTAATTTTCATAATATATTTGATATGCTTGTATTATCTAATATTTTTAACATTCTTGCCATATGAAGAAACCAAAGACTGCACAGGAGAGGACTCTTGTATTAATTAAACCAGATGTATTGCAAAGACAGTTGGTTGGTGAAATTATTACTAGGTTTGAAAGAAAGGGTATTAAGATGACTGCAATTAAGATGCTTAATGCGACTAAAGAGCAGGTAGGGGAGCATTATGAGGGTGAGGAAGCATATTTAATTGAGACAGGTGAGAAGGCAAAGAAGGGTGCTATGGCAAGGGGTGAGGATGTTTCAAAATGGAATTCACTTGAGCAGGGTAAGAAGATTAGGCAGAGGAATATTAACTATCTAACATGTGGTCCAATTGTTGCGATTGTGTTTGAGGGTTTCGGTGTGATATCGCAAGTTAGGAAGATTTTAGGTAGTACAAGTCCGGCGGAGGGTGATATTGGTACAATTAGAAATGACTATTCATTGGATACATATGCATTAGCAGATTCAATTGATAGGTCTACTATGACTATGTTACATGCTTCTGATTCTGTAGAGAATGCGGAGAGAGAGTTAAAGATATGGTTTAAGGAGAGTGAGATATGTAATAACTATGAGACTGGTGTGGAGAAGATTTTCTATGATGCCGAGTGGAGTAGAGCAAAAAATTAGAGCTTTAGCAAATCATCTATCTCTTCACTCTTTCTAAGAATATTCTTCCTTTTCTTTGGTAATGTATCTAAAAACTTTTTCAATTCCTTAAAATCTTTCCTCATACCTTCTTTAAGATTAGGATTGTACAAACCTGCAGCAGGATGATACATTGCAAAGATAGGGATACCTGTTGGATGATCAAATGCTTGACCATGAGATGCTGTAATGTTTGCACCTGGTACAAATCTACCTAATGCATGTCTACCTAAAGGTACAATGACTCTTGGTTTAACAAAGAGTAGTTCTGCATTTAACCATACTCTACATGCATCTTTCTCTTCATCTTTTGGTTCTCTATTATCTGGTGGTCTGTATTTAACAACATTACTTACATATACCTCTTCTCTTGTATATCCAATACTTTGGAGTAGTTCATCTAAAAACTTTCCAGCAG
>DHUO01000023.1:18179-18669 GCA_002409215.1 Candidatus Dojkabacteria bacterium UBA5232
CCTGATGATGGAGGTACTATTTCATATACTGGTTGAGTGGCAACTTTTTTCAATGCACATTTATTATGTATAGCATAGTATTCGTGTAGCTCTTTTAATGTTTTGAAGTTTGTTTTCATATTGAATTATATCATTTTATGAGCGACTATAACTTGAAAGGTATTATATTCATAAGGTATTATGTGTATATAAACCTCTTTGTAAAACATACCTATATTATGTTTAGAATAAAAGACAAAATCTATTGTGAAAAAAACAATCCAGAATATTTTATGATGTTAGTACATTTCGATACACTTGTTAGTTATACAATGTTCTTAATTGACAAAAACAACTTTAAAGAAATTTATCGTTTCTATAACTATATGTTTGAACAGTATTTCCCAGAAAACACTCCGAATCTTAGTAAAATAGATTACCAGAGTATTTTTATTGGTAAATATGCAAAACAGAGTATTGAAATTTACAAAAACCTCCTAGAACTATGGAT
>DHUO01000023.1:18943-19274 GCA_002409215.1 Candidatus Dojkabacteria bacterium UBA5232
ATATCTTTGTTTGTAAAATATGTGCTAAAATTAATTTAGATATGAGTAGACTAAATAAAATTCCAGAAGGTATTAAAACTGTACTAATAACAGGTGGTGGTAGTGGTATAGGTAAAGCCTTTGTTAATGAGTTTGCTAGATTAGGTCTAAACTGTATCTTAGTTGGTAAGAATAAAGAGAAGCTAATAAAAATATCAAATGCTGTAGAGAAAGAATACGGTATTAAAACATGGATAATAGAACAAGACCTAAGTATATTAGGAGCAGGTCAGAAAGTTTTTAACTACTGCAAAGAAAATAATCTAGAAGTAGATATATTGGTAAATAATGC
>DHUO01000023.1:19555-22313 GCA_002409215.1 Candidatus Dojkabacteria bacterium UBA5232
CTACCAGGTATTCATGTGTACAATGCAACTAAGAGTTATGTTCGTAACTTCTCTAGATCTTTGTATTACGAGTTTATAGGAAGCAATGTTGGTGTAACAGTAGTGTGTCCTAGTGGTGTAGATACTGCATTCTTTAAGCTTTCAAAGAAATTAAGAAAGATAGGTTTAACATTGGGATTATTAATTAAACCTAAACAGGTAGCAGAGATATCAATTAGAAAGGCTTTTAGATTTAAGAAAGAGGTATTACCTAATTCATTAGATAGTTTGTTAATCTTCATTACAAAGAATTTAACAGATCCCATTATTTTCTGGATTATGAAGAAGTTACCTCAGTTTAAGAGAATTACCAAATTACCTTTCTTTAAGAAAAAGAGGTAGATTGTACATAGAACCCTACTATTCCAAACCTATAGTGAATATGGTATAATGTAGATGTATCTACATGATACGATCTTTCCAACTAAAAAATAGGAAAAAGGAGAAGGTAATGAAAAAGATGATGATTATAATCATGGTTTTTTTGTTTTGTTTAACTAGTTGTATACCGGTTAGCTCTACAGAAGACACTACCCCTGAAGAGGGACATGTTGAATGTATTGTGGATGGATTCTATCCACAGTACCAAAAAACTTATTACTTGATGAACTTTCTAGAAAAAGACTCGCATGGATGTTTCCTTGGTATTCGAGTAGATGGTTCACAGGTTCAGTTTTGTGGACCGTTATTAATGACCTGCATTAAGAAATAGAGCAAAGTTCTTATAGTTGGAAATAGCCTAAAGGTACTTTTTTAGATTTTACATCTATATACCTTTAGGCTTTTTTCTTTACTTAGCCACCCAGAAAGTAACCTGTCCTATCTTGGTATTAGGATATATCTTAACAGGTAGTACACAGTGTAATGTAAGTGTAGGTTTCTGTATAGAACCTAAATCAATTAAATCAGAAGTAATATTTACAAATATACCCAATCTCCCAGTAGATGATCTACCTTTAATAATGGGTACAAAATAATCACTACCAATAATCTCTTTTGTTTTAGCAATATATATCTTCTTTGGACTTAATATTAAACCACTAGCAGGTATCTTAATTTCCTCAAGCGGATTCTCCTCTGTTGGATCTAGAATATCTTTCTTGTATGTATACAACGTATTATCAATATGAAAATCATATGAATTAGTTTCAATATCAGAAACATTAAAAGGATTGATAACAATCCTACCTTTCTCAACCTCTTTTTGTATCTCACTTCCTGTTAAAATCATTTTGTTTTTTCATTATATAATTGGCTAGGGTAGGGTTCATTCTGTTTAGCATAGAACTCAGTTTCTTGTATATCAATCTCTCCCTTAGGAAGCCAGAAAGTAACCTGTCCTATCTCCATATTAGGATATATTCTTAATCTTTGCACTACCTTTATCTCTAATGTCCATTTATGTGCATCACCTAACTGTCCTAAATCAGCAGTAATTTGAAGAAACATACCTAATTTACCTATCTTATTTCTCCCAATTAATGATGTTACAAACTTCTTACTACCAATCATCTCAACAGTTGTACCTAGGTACAATTTATTTGGTTCTAGTATTAGTCCTCTCTCCTTGATTACCAATTCTTTTGTTTTTACCTTCTTTCTTTTATCCCCAACATCAAGAATTTGTATTAATTTAGGAGCAAGGTGATATATGTAGCTGTTTGGTTTTAAACATTTCTTATCAAATGGATCTATGGTGATATTTCCCTTTTTAACCTCTTTTTCTATATCTTTGGCAGTTAGTATCATTTCATCATTATATATATTACTTAGAGTGGTGTAAAATACACATATGAAATCAATAATCTTCGCAACATCATTCTCTCCAGAATACTCACAACATATTAATGATGAAAATCCTTTAGAAACATTAAAAATCATAAGGAAGGAATTAAACATCCAAGACTTTAGATTAGGTTTAAGATGGAATACTGTAGAACAAAATACGAAATGTACTTTGCAATATTACGAAAGATATATAGATTATCTAATTAAGAATAATTGCAAGATATGTTTGAATGTAGGACCAATTAAAGTAATGAGGTGGCCAGAAGAACACATACCAGATAGGGTAGAGGCCGATGATATTAATACTGTACAGAAAGATTCGGACTTAGCAAAACATGCAATTGAATATCTTAATAAAGTATTAACTCTCTTAAAGAAAAAATATGGTAAGGATATTGAGAATAATGAAAAAATTTCATTTCAGATAGAGAATGAATCATACAACAGATTCGGACATAAAAGATTAACTATGTCAGATGAATATATGTTAGAAGTTGCTAAGATTCTAAATACATACTTCCCCAAAAACACTCTAATGTTAAATAGTTCTAAAAGAAATGATATTAGAAATATTATGAGTTTTTTTGAAACACTTACAGATGAAAATATATATACTTGGGAACAATTAGTATTAGGTATTAACTTCTACTTTAGGTTGCCCATTAAATTTCTTAAAAGATTAAACCCATGGATATTTACTAAACCTTTTAGTATGTCTTTGAGAGAATTAAAACGATTACAAAAAGAAAGAGGTTTTAATATTGAAATATCAGAAGCACAATTTGAACCTTGGGGTTTTCAGAAATCACCAGGTAATTCATATGATGATTTGGATTATATCTTAAGAGTTGCAACAAGAGTTTTTCTAGATGGATGTTCTCCTAAGATAGTTAGGCTCTGGGGGACAGAAGAGTTAGGATTGAAGATGAAG
>DHUO01000023.1:22547-23295 GCA_002409215.1 Candidatus Dojkabacteria bacterium UBA5232
TTCCTTTTTCTAAATCTAATAGCTGTTTCTTTATATCAACCCCACCTTTATATCCAACTAAAGAACCATTAGTTGCAATAACTCTATGACAAGGAATAATTAAGGGTAGTGGATTTCTATTACATACCATACCTACAGCTCTATATGCTTTAGGATTATTTACCTTCTTTGCAATATCTTTGTATGTAATGGTTTCCCCATATGGAATCTTTTTTAATATCTTCATTATTCTCGTAAAGAATGCTGATGCAGATGTATAGTAAGTATCAATATCGAAGGTTTTTCTTTTTCCTTCTAAATACTCTTCAATCTGTTTGAGGACTTTTTTCTTAAATGGAGTATCTTTCTCTTCCCATGACGAATCATATCTTTCACCATCAAAAACAATTGCTATTATTTTATCCTTCTGTTCTGCTATACCTATCCTACCTATTACAGTATCATAGAAAAATATTGTTACCATAATATATTATACCATATTTGAAGGTAAAAGGCTCATAATAGGTATACGAGAATCATTGATTTATCCCTTTCTTTCAATTAGAATGAATCATTATATTACCAACTCTAGTATGGAACAGAAAAAGATAACAAGCAGAGATACAGACTTCTCACAATGGTATTTAGATGTAATTAAATTTGCAGAAATAGTTGAACATGGTCCTGTTAAAGGTACTATGATAATTAGACCATATGGATATGCTGTTTGGGAAAATATACAGAAAGAATTGGATAGGAGGATAAAAGA
>DHUO01000011.1:0-211 GCA_002409215.1 Candidatus Dojkabacteria bacterium UBA5232
ATTCTTCTCCGCATGGCCAATCCCTTCAACAAGCATTTTGTACTCCTTATCTATTACAGGAACATACTTTTTCTTTCCAACTGAAATTGCATCTAAAGAATCTTCAACATCAGCGGTGTATGTGTAGTCTACTAGTCTTCCAAAGTTATTCCTAAGAAAGTTTGTAACTAATCTTCCAACATCTGATGGAAGAAGTGCTCTTGCTTCCTTA
>DHUO01000011.1:240-10164 GCA_002409215.1 Candidatus Dojkabacteria bacterium UBA5232
TTGTACTCCTTATCTATAACAGGGACATATTTCTTCTTCCCAACCGAAATTGCATCCAAAGAATCCTCAACATCAGCTGTGTATGTATAGTCAACAAGCCTTGCAAAGTTATTCCTAAGGAAATTTGTTACCAATCTTCCCACATCTGAGGGAAGAAGTGCTCTTGCTTCCTTAAGCACATATCCCCTTGCAAGAATCGTTGAGATTATGGTTGCATATGTAGAAGGTCTTCCAACACCCAAAAGTTCAAGCTTCTTAATTAAAGATGCCTCTGTATATCTGGCTGGGGGCTGTGTAAATTTTTGTTCATTTACAAACTTATCCCTATCCAACTCCTGACCTTTCTCAATTGCGTATATTTCCTGCAAATCATCTTCTGATGACTTAATATGCAATACTTTTCTAAAACCATCAAAGAGTACTCTCTCACCACCCATTACAAAAAGATACTCTGGCTCCTTCAGATCTTTAGGAACAACAGAAACTGTTAATACCTCAACTTCTTTACTACTCATCTGGCTAGAAACAGCTCTCTTCCATATCAATTCATACAATTTCTTAGCAGTATCTCCCAATTCCTTGCCTATCTTCTCTGAGTCAATATTGAAATCAGTTGGTCTAATTGCCTCATGTGCTTCCTGTGCATTTTTAGATTTTGTTTTGTAGTAGTTTGGTTTCTGAGGTACATACTCTTTTCCATATCTTTTCTCTACTAATTTTCTAATTGCATCAATAGCTTTTTTACTCAATGTCGTTGAGTCTGTTCGCATATATGTTATGTAGCCTGCTTGATACAGAATCTGGGCAACACTCATTGTTCGCTTTGATGTAAAGCCTAATGTGTTGTATGCAGATTGTTGAAGTGTCGATGTAGTATATGGAGGATATGCATGTTTGCTAACTTGCTTTTTAGTAATGTCTTTTACAACAAACTTACTATCCCCTATCTTTTTCTCAAACTCGACAACCTCTTTCTCACTCTTCGGTACGTACTTTTTTCCATCTTTCTTTTGAAGTCTAGCTTCAAGGACATTCTTGTGTGAATCTTTCAAAAGAACTTTTACATCCCAATATTCATCTGATTTGAAGGCTTCCCTTTCTTCTTCCTTCTCAACAATTAATCTTAAAGCTACGGATTGTACCCTACCCGCTGAAAGGCCATACCAAATCTTCTTCCAAAGCAATTCTGAGAGTTTGTACCCTACCAATCTATCAAGGACTCTCCTAGCCTTCTGTGCTTCAACTAAATTCATATCTATCTTCGCAGACTCAGCGATTGCCTCCTTGATTACGGAGTCTGTAATTTCGTGGAATACAACTCTTTTTGCATCTTTCAAGCCCAAAGAGTTAGCAGTATGCCATGCAATTGCCTCTCCTTCTCTATCTGGGTCCATTGCTAAATATACATTTCCACCCTTAGGAACAGCCTTTTTTAGCTCCTTTATCACCTTTCCTTTTCCATATATTTGCTCCCAAAGAGCTTCATACCCATTCTCCACATCAACCCCAAGCTTGCTCTTAGGAAGGTCTATTATATGGCCAACTGTGGCCATTACCTTAAAGTCCTTACCTAGGTATTTATTAATTGTTTTTGCTTTGGATGGGGACTCTACAATCAAGAGATTGTTGTATCCTAATGTTGCTTTTTTAGTTGTTTTTTTAGCTTTTGTTTTTGCCATACGCTTCATAAAATACAGTAATTATACTACGTTTGTCAAAAAAACATTTTTCTTTGTTCTTCAAAGATACCAAAGATTTCTTTAAAATCAGAAAGGCTTGTTAATACATTTGCCCCTTGTTGAGCGAGGATGTTGCAACCTTTTGAGAGTGGACTTGTGATATTGCCTGGTACAACATGTACATCTCTGTTGTAGTCTAGTGCTAGTTTGGCGGTGGTTAGTGATCCACTATTTTCCCCAGCTTCGATTACAACCGTTGATGGGGATACCCCTGCAAGTATTCTATTCCTCTGTATATACATATATTTGCTTAACTTCGTGCCTTCTGGATACTCTGCAATTACGAGATTGTTCTTTAGCATCTCCTTACAAATTGCCCTACTAGAAGAGGGTATTGCTGTATCTACACCTCCAGGGACGACTGCTATTGTTGATATGCTCTTCTCCAAACATTTCCTGTGTACATAGCTGTCTACACCTCTTGCCAAACCACTAACCACAACTATACCCAACTCTTGGAGGAAAGAGTTAAGAAAAATATCTAAGACCTGAATCCCGTATTTTGTAATGCTTCTTGTTCCAACAATTGTAACAGAGGGGTTAGAAAGCAAAGAAGTATTACCATAACAATACAGAGCCTTGGGGGGATCTGATATCTTTAAGAGTAAACCAGAAGGTTGAAGTATCTTCATACCTCAACTCTACCAGAAGGTTATGAACTGATGATTAACCAAAAAAGATACCTTAGGTCTGTCCCAGATCTGTCCCTAGAATTTCCCCCACGGATAGTCCTGCGACCGCTTCACCAACCCCTCTACAACAGGGTTTTTCTTGACATATCCTCTTGCTTGTTTGAGATCTTTTTTGTACCTTAACATTTTGGCTTGATACCGACCTTGAAAGACATGTCCCACCCTTTTGTACTTCCTATTTATCTGCATTGCAAAACTAACAGTTAGCCTTTGCATACACTTCGAAAGAATGTGTGGATTTCTTCCAATTTTAACAATCAGATGATAATGATTATCCATAATACAAAAAGAGTCCAACAACAAGTCTGTTCTTCGGATATTTATATACAACAAAGAGATGAAAAGTCTTTTGTCCTCAGCATATTTTAGGACCGGATCACGGTTATTTCCTCGGTTGTATATGTGATAATACATATGTGTCTTGTATCGTCTGCTTGTTCTGGGCATAACAACAAGGATACCGTATAGAAATGAAATTTTTCTGAATAGAAAAAAGGACACCTAATCTGGGACAGACCCTGAAGTGGAAGTGGACCTACATCTTTCCATTTTCTTTCATCCATACGATTATCTCCCTCGCACTTTTGACAGCGTTGTAGCTCTGTCCCCCATCCTCAAGGAAGATTGTAAGAACATATTTCGGATTCTCTGCAGGGAAAAAGGTTGTAACCCAAGCATGTGTATGCTCATATATACCATTTTTGTTTAACTTTCCAAACTCCGCAGTACCTGTTTTTGCCCCAACAGAAACATCCGGAATACCTGCTACACCACGTATTGTTGCCCTAGGCCCATTTACAGCGCTCCACATCCCCTCCCTAACTGTCTTCAAGGAATCAGATGAAAGAACACTCTCTCCTAATGGCCTAAACTCAGCAGATGTTTTCTGCCCATCCTCACCCTCAAACGAATCTGCCAAATGCGGAGTATTCAGCTTCCCCCCATTCGCAATTGCAGCAGTCCAATTCGCCATCTGTATTGGTGTTACCAAAGTAATTCCCTGCCCAACAACAGAGTTGCAAGAATCCCCCTCTGGATACCAAACTGGCTCCAACCACGGGCTATACTTAGATAACTCAATCTTATTCGCAGGAGATGGCAACCTCCCAGCAGCCTCCCCTGGAATATCAACACCTGATAGCTTCCCTATCCCAAATTTTTCCAAATATGGCACCAACGCATCCATATTCCAATTTCGTATCAACTCACAGAAGTATATATTTGAGGAAACTGAGATTGCATCTATTAAATTTAACCTTCCGTATGAATTGTTGTGATACTCTTGAAATGGTGCTCCACCAGTAAATGTGTACCCTCTTCTACTAACATACACTGTATTCTTTGTTATCACCCCAGCATCCAAGCCAGCAGCAGCAACAAGAGGTTTGAACGTTGAGCCAGGGGGCATCTGTGCCGCAATCGCTCTATCCAAAAGAGGATTCCCCGGATTATTTAAAATCTCATTAAAACTCTTTTGTGATATCCCTCCTACAAAAAGATTGTTGTTATACGAAGGATACGAAGTTAAGGTCAACAACCCCCCTGTATTCACATCCTCTATCACAACAGCCCCACCAACAGCACCGTACTGCTTCACACTCTCTTGCAGTACTTCATACGCCTTTTCCTGCAAATCAGCATCCACCGTCAAACGCAAATTCTCTCCAGATACAGGTTTTTTCAAAGTATATCCTTCATCTTCAACCATCCTTCCCATCGAATCAACCTCCCATGCTATCTGACCATCGTCCCCTATTAATCTCTCATCATACTTCTTTTCCAACCCTGTTCTTCCAACAACATCAGTCGAATCTACATAGTCAAGATTCTTCAAATCCTCCGCTGTTACATTACCCGTATACCCCAAGATATGGGCAAATGCATCTCCTCTCGTATACTCTCTTTTACTACCACTATCTACATATACCCCTGGCAATTCATTAGCTGAGGCCTTAATTTTAATGGCCATTTCATTATCTACATTCCTAGCAACCAAAATCTCTGTAAAATATGGATCCTTATCATATATTGAATATATTTTCTCAGAGATTGAGGAGTACTGCTCATTCTGATCAACCAGCTTATCTTGCCAGAGATCCCCTATTATACCCCCCAGGGTATTGGTCGACTTTTCCAAAGCCTCTGTATTTACATAGCCCCTCTTGTCTAAATATTTCTCTACTGAAAGATATACATTCATAGATGGGACATTTTGCGCCAACAGTTTCCCATTCCTATCCATAATAACCCCTCTAAATGCAGTATCTTTCCTTATCCTAATCTGATTATTCTTCGACTTTTGCAACATCTCCTTCCCCTGGGCTATCTGAAGAGAAGAAAGCTGAACAAAAAGAAAGCCAAACATCACAACAAAAGCGATAAAGAGTAGAACATAATTCCATGCAGGATTAAAGTTATCTTCTCTACCCTGTGTAAATGAACCTTTAATTCCCTTAAACATTGACTTGGGACAGAAGCTTACCTTAAAAGGTTTCTTTTTATAGCTGCTACTGATTTTTTTAGAAATCTTCAAACCCATACACTATTTTAACCTAATCTGAGATTGACTTCCTCTTTTTCGAATCCCACCAATCATATAATTAATCAAGAACAACAAGAGAATGGCGAACAAGGAAGCAACAAAAGAATACAG
Source organism: Candidatus Dojkabacteria bacterium UBA5232 (assembly GCA_002409215.1). Taxonomy (GTDB): domain Bacteria; phylum Patescibacteriota; class Dojkabacteria; order SC72; family SC72; genus UBA5232. The sequence goes on from DHUO01000011.1 coordinate 5,325, forward strand.
AACTGACCTTCCATTAATACTCCCCAAGGTTCCTGTTAAAAGAAAGGATGGAAGTATTAGATTTAACACGTAATACAAAAAGATTGAAAAGAAACGAACAATATATGCACCTATACCATCCTCCACAGAAGAAAAAAGAGTAAAAAGTGAAAAAACACCTAATGGAATCATAAAGAGAAGCAGATTTGTACCTAATTTGTAGTGCATCGTTACATCCATAATCAAAGAGATTACAAAAGAGACACTTAGAAGATCTTTCCAATCAAGTTTTTTATATGCAAAAAGAAATAATAAAAAGATTATCCTAAAAGCAAAAAGATTAACAAAGAATGCCTCCACAAAAATTAGTAGGAATAAGCCAACTGCTATGTATAATATTCTTAATACTGTTTTCATACTATTCTATCTCAACAAATACACTCATTAAATCATCATAATCTACTAACGGTGCTACCTTTGCACTCTTAGATGTCGCAGCTGGATTGCTAACTAGATTTGCAATTTGCCCAACAATTAAATACCCCCCAACCCTTTCATCCATAGTTACAACAATATCACCATCTTTTACAGCAGAATTCATAGAAATATTCTCTATATTGATATCATCACCACTACCCCGCAACACTGCCTTACTCAAAATTGACACTCCATCTACAACCTTTCCCTCTTTTACCCCAACATCTGTAACAAAAACTTCAAAACTATTACTTTTAGAATACGGAAGAAGAACTAAAGAACCCTCAAGGTCAACACTCTGCACTATCCCTACAAACATATTCCCGACAGACACAACACTACCTTTTTCAACTCCCTCTTTACTACCCTTATCTATCTGCATATTACTAATATTCTCTATACCTAAAACCTTGCTTAAAAGATATTTCTTCTCCTTGTTACCCAAATCCAACTGTTTTTTAAGTGATGTGTTTTCCTCCAAGAGGACTTGATAGTGAGCATTGTTAATATCCTTTTCATAGCTTGATATCTTTAATTCATTAAACTCCTTTCTAAAATCACCAACTTTCCCAATAGTGGTAAAATACTCCTTAGCCCCACTACCAATATTCTTACCATCTACATATATTGGATTAAAAATGAATGATATTCCACTCCTTAGAGGTTTTACAATGTTGAAAGTATCCAAAAGAAGAAAGATACCTGCAATAACCAACCCCAAAACAAGTAAAATATTATCACCCAATATATTTTTGGCTATCTTCTTTCTGTTTAACATATATTAAAACCTAAACTAACTCTTCCCAAGACTTCTGTACTCTATCAAGAAGATCTATGTGATCAAGCATTAAAGATGTACCCCTTGCAGCTGCAGATAGAGGATCTTCAACTATTTTTACAGGAAGCTCTAACTCCTCTGTCCAGTATGCATCCAAACCTCTAATTAACGCACCACCACCTGCTATATATACACCCGAAGATACCAAATCTTTAAGAAGCTCTGGAGGTGTTTCTTCAATGGCATCTTTTATGGCATCTGTTATTAATGAAATTGTATTCATTATGGCCTCCCTTATCTCAATACTGCTTAATTCAATCGTTTTGGGAAGTCCTGTTAGAAGATCTCGACCTTGAACAGGATACTTCTTCTCTTTTTTCAACGGTGTGGCAGAACCCATCATAATCTTCATATCCTCTGCTGTTCTTTCACCTATTAACATGTTGTACTTCGCTCTTATGTAGTTAATGATGTCTTGATCCATCTCATCACCTGCTATTTTCATTGTTTTTCCAACTACAATATCACCCAAAGAAAACACCGCTATATCAGTAGTACCACCACCCAAATCAATTATCATACTCCCAGAAGCATCTTCAATTGGAAGACCTGCCCCAATTGCTGCAGCCATACACTCCTCGACAATATATACCTGCCTTGCTTGTGCAGTCTTCACAGCGTCAATTACCGCCTGCCTTTCAACCTCTGTCACAGATGAAGGCACACCTACAATCACTCTTGGTCGTTGTAGTTTAAGACCCTTGTTGTAGTACTTATGTGCTTTTGTAATGAAGTGATGGATCATAGCTTGGGTTGTATCAAAATCAGATATAACACCATCTCGAAGTGGCCTCACTGCAACAATATTACTTGGAGTCCTACCAATCATTTGTCTAGCTTCTTTACCCACAGCTAGCACAACTTTTGTTCTTTTATCTATCGCAACAACTGATGGCTCTGACACTACCACTCCGTGGTTTCTTAGATACACCATTGTATTGGCAGTACCCAAATCTATACCTAAATCGTATGTGAGAAGTTCCCAGAATTTATCAAAGATTGCCATATACAAAAATACATCTAATTATTTACCTGATTCTAACATTTACAAAAGAAAAACGATAGAGAGTAGAAGAATTATTTATGTGTAATAAAAAATATACCTATTCTATATATAAGATAGTATTAAAAGAAACCCATTGATATTAAACAGAAGTTATTCCTGTTCTGCTTTAAGTTTTTTGTAACATTTCATACACACATCTATTTTAGAAGGTGTACCTTCAATATCTACAGCTATACTTCTTAAGTTTGGTTTGAAAGCCCTCTTAGTCTTAGGCGCTTTATATCTCCACCCAACAGAGTGTTTATGCTGTATCCTGTTTCCAGAGATTGTAGATTTTGCACAAAGTTCACATATTCTTGCCATAGCGTTGCATTATATATCAAAGATTCAAATGGTGCAAGGGATTGTATAAAAGTAATTTATTCGCTATCCTCCTAAATAGTTTACTTTTTCACTTAGAGCTCATGGAGAGTTTTCAAGAAGAATTAGAATATTACTGTGATTACAAAAATCAAGATATTACATGCTTTTTAGATTTGGGTGACCCTATCGACAAGGAGTATATAAAAACACATACTAAAGGACACAATAACAGAAAACGTAATGAATACGGGCTAGAAGAAAAAAGAGTTTGTCCTGAGAATCTAATGGACGAATCAGAAGCCAACTATGCACTAAAACTCTTAGATCAAGGTCTTATACTATACAGAGAACCCATCTTAGTAGATTGTAATAGTTGTGCTGATTTTTATGTTTTCCATCCTGAACTAGAAGAAGGAGTGCTAGTTGAAATAACTAGATATGAAAAAGGAAAAGCTAATGGAAAGAAGAACAATCAACATAAGAACCTAAGAGAATGTTGTAAGCGCTACGGAATCCCCTTCATTGCACTTTTTAAGGAAGATTTAGAAAAGATGGGTATATTGGAAGGTTTCAATACCCCCGAGGGTATACCTTCGAGCCATATTTAACCCAGAAAGAACCTTACAACTATTTTTGCACTACACACAAAAGTTAGTATAATCAAAATATGAACTTCCTAACATCAGAAACAATATACTGGATACTTTTTGCAATACCATCAATATTAATCGCCTCTACTATCCACGAATATGCCCATGCACTAACTGCAGTTAAACTAGGTGACCCTACCCCAAAAGCATATGGACGCTTAACAATAAATCCTCTTGCACATATCGACCCCATAGGAGCATTAAGCATGATCATATTACGATTTGGATGGAGTAAACCCGTCCCTATAAACACTCGCAACTTTGATAACGAACGCCTTGGTATCGCACTAACATCTCTTGCAGGACCACTATCAAACATCCTAATGCTTCTACTAACAGCACTACTTAACTATCTCTTCAAACCATATATCGGTTCTCCTTTTAGCACATTCCTAACAACTTTTGGGATGATAAACATTGTATTAGCAATATTCAATCTCATTCCAATCCCTCCACTTGATGGACATAAGATTGTAGGTGCAATATTACCTAGAAAGCTATCATACTACTGGGACAACTTAGAAAGATACTACATCGTTTTCATCCTCATACTTGTTCTACCTATCTTTAGATTTGGCTCCATAGCATCGTTGTTAATAGGGACTTTAAGTTCAAAAGTGCTTCTGTTACTAGGTTTTTTCTAAAATTAAGAGAAAGCCCTAACTATAAGCCCCAACCTATTGGCAATTCTATTTTTCTCATGGGATAATATACTGCTCTAGAAGAATTTAGGCGGTTTCATAGCTCCACAATCAAGAGCTAGGGATCCCCAAATCGCTTTACTCCTTGGGGTAAAGTTGAGGGAACCCACTTATCTTTAAGAGCTCTATGACTCTGCCTCCTTCTAGGGCACTCTCATCCACTATACATCTCACATATCTATCCTGTATTATCTACTATGACCTCTCAAGAGAAATATAGAAGGCAATATAAATCCATAAATCCCCAATGGTCTGTAAGCACAGAAATATATAAAAAGATGGTATTAGACATTGTAGATAAGAATAGCAAAATCCTAGACATAGGATGTGGACACAGCAATCTACTCGAAGAAGCATATACCAAAGCTCACTCAGCATACGGTATAGACCCTGAAAGTGATGCAATTGAAAGAAATCCATTCTTAAAAGAAATAAGGACTGAATACGTCGAAAATCTCTCCTTTGAAGACAACTTCTTTGATGTTGTTGTATCCGCATGGGTATTTGAACACCTACCCGATCCACAAAAAGCCCTATCTGAAATACACAGAGTCCTAAAACCAGGTGGAGTTGCAATATTCTTAACACCCAATATATTGAACTATAACGTTTGGATCATCAGACTAATACCCGAAAGATTCCACGACTACTTCACAAAAAAGCTCTACGGAAGAGAAGAAAATGATACTTTTCCTAAACAGTACAAGATTAATTCAGTAAAAAGGATAAGAAGGTTTTTTAAGGAAAATAACTTCAAAGAGGAAGAACTACTAACAAATGGAGATCCTAGCTACATAAGCTTTAACAACTTTACATTCAAAATAGC
>DHUO01000011.1:10455-11010 GCA_002409215.1 Candidatus Dojkabacteria bacterium UBA5232
TATGGGTTCGTTGCTCAGTAAAATTGACTATTTAATTAATATATAATAGACTTCTGTACTAATAAGCCCGAGTAGCTCAGTTGGTCAGAGCAGCTGTTTTGTAAACAGCAGGTCGAGAGTTCGAATCTCTCCTCTGGCTCCATGCAGGAATGGCGGAGTGGTCAAACGCGGCAGACTGTAAATCTGTTCCCTTCGGGGTACATTGGTTCAAATCCAATTTCCTGCATATTACATATTTAATATGTTACCTCTAATCAAATGGCAGCATTCTCTGGGATTCTGTTCTTTGTCCTTTCAGGTCTTTTACCAATACTTGTTACGGGAGGGTTAATATATTTAATAGTGCATTTAAGTAGAAATAAGGGGGTAAAGATTAATTTAGGAATTAATACCCTACTCCACATCTATCTAAACATCATTGCTTTCGCAACTTTAGCTATTACTGTTGTAGGAGCAACAATATTTCTTAATTCTGCATTTTCATACAAATTCGGAATACCTTTCTCATATGAAGTACAAGAAGCCTACTCAGATATTAAAGAAGATATGGAAGAA
>DHUO01000011.1:11377-11635 GCA_002409215.1 Candidatus Dojkabacteria bacterium UBA5232
CTGTAAGTATCATTACAATTCCAGTATCTATATATCTTTTGGTAAACTACTTCTACTTCAAACCAGAGAATATTTCTAAAATAGAGGCTCCCGGTGGTGCATTTGCCCTAGCCATTATATCCATACCACTTTGGATAATATTCTTAATAAGAACTCTAAAATTGAAGGAGAAGATAGAGAAATAGTGCTGGATTAGCTCAGACGGTTAGAGCACATTCTTGGTAAGAATGAGGCCCCGAGTTCGACTCTCGGATCCAG
>DHUO01000011.1:11779-12404 GCA_002409215.1 Candidatus Dojkabacteria bacterium UBA5232
TTCGACTCTCGGATCCAGCTCCATATTGCCCAATAATTTTATAACAACATATCATGTCTTCAGAATGGCACGAAGGAGAGAATTCGGTAAGTCTTGAAAATATAGAAATGCAAAAGATTCAGAATGAACTTGATCACCTAGATACAATAATGAGTTCTGTTTTTGGTAATCTTGAAGAGTTTGATCAATACGGAGGGGAAGCAACTGTATATGACTCTGAAAATAGTACCATTGGCCTTAAACTAATCCATGCAATATATGGAGAAGAGGCTATGACAGCAAAACAGGATAGTTGCAAATTTGAACAATACAACAAGATTGTAATAGGAGATGAATATGTTGCAATCTTAATTAGACAGGATGGAAGTATTAGAGATATACAAACAAATATTGATACTCAGAATCTTGGTAACATATACAAATGGCTTTCAAGTGCTTTCATGAATATTGATTACATTCTAAACTCCCCTACCCTTTACTACCTAAAAAGAAAAGAGTTTAGATATCATGGACCAGATGAAACAGAAGAAGCTAATAGATTAAGGCTTACTATAAGAGGAAGATAAACACTCTTCTTTGTACACACCTCACACTTCTGCTATTATTAATTAATAACTTATTACAA
>DHUO01000011.1:12654-13044 GCA_002409215.1 Candidatus Dojkabacteria bacterium UBA5232
CCACCATTAGAAGTTAAAGACCCTGAAGTACTTAAAGCAGTCAAAGGAGAACTAGACTATATCTTCACCCTCAAACCAGTACAAAGAAGTGAATCATCTGCTGATGAAATATCTTTATATCTAAGAAAAGGAGAGGAAAGTAAGAGATCTATCCTATCAACTTCTCCAAACATTAATATTGAATTTACAAGAGACCAAGAAGGAAATATTATAGAGAAGAAAATGCTTTTTCAAAGAGATTTAAAAAAATGTGAGTTTATATTCTCCCAAGGTGAAGATGGAGAAACAATGAGTATTGGAAAAAACAATCTTGATGCCGGATATAACAGTGCAATACATGGTTGGGTACAAGGAGGTATGAGACTGCTTAGAGGTGCCATAGAAGAAGAT
>DHUO01000002.1:0-543 GCA_002409215.1 Candidatus Dojkabacteria bacterium UBA5232
GAAGGTTTAGTTTCTGGTTTGGGTTTATTTTTATTTACACCTTCAGCAATCTTATCTAAGAGCTTTATGATTGGGTTCTTTTTTTCTTCTTTTTTATCATCCTCTGGAGGTGGTTCTACAAATTCTGAAGTAGAGTAGGTGGCCCTTGGTTGTACAGAATCTAACTCTGACTGTATCTTGCTTTGGTACTCAGAATATTTCTGTCCAGCTGTTTTTATTTGGTCTTGCATAGAAGTAAGCTTCTGGGTAGTTTTACTTTCTAAAGTTTTGTTGTTTGTAATATCGTTTGCCATAATTATTCTTCTTCTGGATTATATGTTGTATAGAATTCAGATATTAAATCCTTTGTTGTTAGTTGGTGTCCTGATAATCCCATACTTCCAATCTGTTTTAATATATGATCTCTTTTAGGGTAAAGGAAGATTTTTGCTTTCTCTAGAAGTTGTTCTGTTCGTATGTTTGCAGCGGCTTCTTGCTCTTCAGTTTTTTTCTTAGATTTAAGTATTGAAGTATCAGGTATTACACCACCTGTATGATATGGAA
>DHUO01000002.1:842-6504 GCA_002409215.1 Candidatus Dojkabacteria bacterium UBA5232
AGAATCTGTACTCTAAAGTTTAGTGAGTTGAGGAGTCCTGCAAAAGCATATATTTTATTATCCTGTTCATATTCGGCTAACAGGTCAAAGTTAATAGCTGATGTTTGTATAACCATTGCTACGCTACCATTCTTGTTAATGACTAAATCATCTCTGATATCTTTTATAGCTAAGTGATCTTGTGTTGTTGCAGTTGCTCTTGCACGAGCATTTTTATCCATATTACAGAGTGTTTATTTTAATAGGTAATTTAATATTTATATCCTCAAGAATAATTTCTACTCTTGGAAATTTGTATGTAGGATGTTCGAATTCTAGTAAGTAATGTCCAGGATACCATATCTTATTTGTTAGGAAGTATCCATTTTTTCCTGTTTTATTTGCAAAAAGTAGTTTCCCACTACTATCTTTTAGATATGATATGACATCTGGTATTGGTTTATATTCATTATCGCATAACCAAATATTAATATTACCAGGAACATTCTCCATACCTTTTGCTGAGAATTGGTAGTTTTGAATGTTGTTGTTTGTAATGATTATGTTTGTAGGTGCTTGAGTTACTGCGACTTTTTCTCCTACAACTTCTGTCTCTGTAGTAACGGGAATATCTTGTGGAATACTCTCTTCTTTTACTGGATCCAAATCACCAAAGATATCTTTGTCAGAATCATCTATTTCTTCTTTGAGAACATCTTGGCTACCACCTATGATTTTTTTCTTCTGTTCCTTAACATCTTTATGTATGATTGTTCCATCTTCTGCAGGCTTTACATTGGGTTTCTCTATATTTTTACCAATCTTTTTACTTCTCCATACTCGTTGTGTAGGTGAGGTGATTGCTGTAACGTAGTTTTGTATGAATTTGTCTGCAGGTTGCTCATTGATAGGTACTAAAGCTAGTATTATACCTGCAATACTTGATACAACAGCAATTGGAATACCAACAAGTAAATCGATTGTTTTTCCAATCATTAGGTATATCATAATTCCTGCAATGCCAAGACCTAAGGCTAGATATGCGAATTCCTTAAGCGTGAACTTAGTAAAGAGTTTAAACTCTACATCTAATACATTTTGAGGTATAGCATGTTGTTTCATTGGCAGTTTCTATTATACCCTACATATTAGCAGAATATTAGAGAAAATATTAGTGGTATCAGAAGATATAAAAGAATATAATTGAAATGTGAACAACTATACCAAACTATCACAATTTCGTTCCTTAATGAATCAGGAAGTATACCAAGAGGATATTAGAAGAATATGGGGAGAGTCATATCTAAATAAAATTAAGGAAAGAAAAAAAGAAAGTATACCTAATACCAATCCCAATCCTTTTTTAGGAAAGAAGATAGAAATGGCTAAGGAGAGTATACCCATATTACTAGCTCTCAATCTTGTTAAATTCATAGGAATTTCAGGTTCTGTTGCTAGTGGTTTTGCTAAAGAAGAAGATGATATCGATATATTCATTGTTGTCAGAAATCACTCTATGTGGATATATAGAGCTTTAGTACAGCTAAAAAACATATTTCAAAAAAAGATTAGAACTCAAAGAGATGGAAGGAATGTAAAGGATAAGTTATGTCTTAATCTAATTGTAGAGGAGAGAGGTCTTTCATTTAATCAGGATATTTTCAATTTTAACGAATTAATGTATTTAATACCGATATATAATGAAAAATATATAAAATATATATACTCTAAGAATACTTGGCTACAAGATGAGTATGGTGTTAAAAAAGAACTTTTGATTACAAAAATTAAACCTCAAAAGAGGGTTAATTTCTTTGTTAGAATAATGAACACATTCTTTTACTATCTTCAATTAATATATATGAAATTAGCTAAGCATAGACCTGATTTAGAAAGGATTAAAAAGAATTCAAAAAAGGGCAGGATTGAGTTTTTCCCTAAGAGGTTTAGAGAGGTAAAAATTAAGAATTACGGGGAAAAGTTTGGTTGACCATCTTGTTTCTTCTGTGTACAATCGTAGTATTAAGTTTGTGAGTTTTTCTATGAATACAGAAAATACCATTTTGACAGGAAGTATAGATGACTTTATCCCAGTAGAGACTTTAGAGGAGGGAGTAAATCAAGTAGAAGAAGTTGAACATATAGATGGTGGTGAGAAACCATATTCTTTTTTCCACAAGCCAGGTGAAGAACAAGCAGTCCCAACACATGTTAGCGAAGGTATGCAACAGATGCAAAGTGATGCTCAGCAATTAGAACAAGAACAGCAGCCTGTTGAACATATAGATGGTGGTGAGAAACCATATTCTTTTTTCCACAAGCCAGGTGAAGAACAAGCAGTCCCGACACATACTAGCGAAGGTATGCAACAAATCCAAGAAGATGCCGAGCAAATATTGCAAGACAATGAAAGAAAACAGAAAAATGCAGCAATGATAGAGATACTTCGCAAAGAGCCTAAATTTGAAGGAGCTTTTAAGGATCTAAACTTCTCTGATGGTTCTACAGCCATTGTATTTGAAAGAGGGATGTTTGAATTGGGTAAAAAACAGCTTGATTCAAACTTAGGAATAAGTGAAAAGTATTCAACACCTAAAAATATAAATGATGTTATTTCAGAAAAACATTCTGTAATAATGCTCACAAACGAAGGGATGATATTTTTGGTTACAGGAGGTGTATACAACAGAAATGCTCAAGAGTATGAAGCCATATATAGAATGGTTATGTCTAAAAAAGAGAGTAGTGGTAAAACAGAAGAATTCCAAACCACCTTTAGCAATAAAGAACTTTTTCCAAATCAAGGATTTTCAGATGAGGGTGCTGAGCTAGATGCAGAAGGTAATGTCGTTTCTAGAGCTGTAGATTCCAACTTCTATTGGGCTATGTATATGAAAGACAATTTAAATGATAAGAAGTATGGGTTTGATACCAAGGCTTTGTTAAAAGAATTTGCTGAGGCCTCAGTTCTAACAAAAGAAGAGGAAGAGAAAAATAGACAGACATCTCCTGAAGAGCTAAAAGCTATGATTGCTGAAATTAATTAAGATCAACCAACTGAGCTTTCTCTAAAACCTCTTTTGGTAAATTCTTGTAATCAATAATTGTAATGAATGTCTGTTGTTTGTTTAATATTTCAGGCTTAAATATCTCTGCAGTATTTTTTCTATCTAACTCTGAAGCAATATCATCAAGTAGTAGAACAGGGTAGTATCCAAGCTCTTTTTTCATAATCTTCTGTACTTCAAATATCAACTTTCCAATAGACAATCTCTTCTCTCCTCTAGAACCAAACTTTTTAATATTCTTTCCATTAATTAACTCCCAATCATCTCTATGTGGTCCAACATTAGTATGTCCAGTAGCAATATCTCTTTTCTTTGAATTCTCTAAAGCATCTTCAAGAGCAATATCTCCATTGGACTTAATATATTCAATCTTTAAGTCTTTCGTCTTCATTCTTTCTGCCAATGTTTCTCTCATGTCCTGAATCTTCTGTGCTACCTTTAGAAACTCTTTTGTCCAGAAGTTTAACTGTGGATCATTTCTAGCAATGATACCTTTTTCGTAGAATTGTTTAGATAGTTTTTTTAGATATGCATTCCTTTGTCTTAATATCTTTCTAAACTGTTTTAATGTCTCTACATATTCATAATCTAAAGTTGATATTATCTCATCTAAAAACTCTCTTCTTCTGCTAGGAGAAATCATTAATATCTCAATCTTTTCAGGATTGAATATTGTAGAGGCTGTCTCTTCAAAAAACTTTTTGACAGATACATTCTTTTCATTAATCTTTAATATTCTTCTACTTGTACTCTTGTAATATGAATATGTTTTTTCTTCATCATCTTCCACAGTTATCTCTACTCTGCAATATGTATCATCACATTCTTGTTCTGTGTGTATGTATTCATCAGAGCTTGCCCAAGGTGATTTTCCATTGGTGAGTATGTATATTGCTTCTAGTAGTGTGCTTTTACCAACAGCATTATCACCATGAAATACTACTATGTCTTTTTCAATATCTATTTCAAAGTTTTTGAATTTTCTGAAATTTGTTAGTTTGATTTTTTTAATCATGCATGTTGATTATATATTAAAAAAGGGCTTTTGTAGAATGGGAAATGAATATAGAATTAACTTCTGATTAAGTCTTCAAAATAGCTAAAAATGCATCCTGTGGAATATGTACCTGCCCAATCTGTTTTAATCTCTTCTTACCTTTCTTCTGTTTCTCTAATAGTTTCTTCTTTCTAGAATAATCACCACCATATAACTTAGCAGTAACATCTTTTCTAAATGCCTTAACATCCTCCCTGGCTATGATTTGAGAACCAATAGCTGCTTGAAGGGGAATAGAGAACTGCTGTCTAGGTATGACTGTCTTCATGACCTCTAAGAGCTTCACAGCCTTACTCCTTGCTTCATCTCTAACCTCTAAGAAATCCAATACAGATACTTCATCATGATTTACTAATATTGAAACCTTCACAATATCTGCAGGGAAATAGTCAATGAATTCATATTCCATGGAAGCATATCCACTAGAAATATTTTTCATCTGATCAAAAAAGTTCGATATTAGTGAAACAAGTGGCATATCATATTCTAAAACAATATATTGATCCTTTAGTTGTATATCACTCACATTAGAATGAAGATATTTAGTATTGACATACTGTCCTCTTTTTAATTGACATAAGGCCATTAAATCTCCCAGATATTGTTCAGGTGTCATTATTTCAGCTCTAACCCAAGGCTCTCTAATTTCCTTAATACTTGCAGGATCTGGAAGTTCATGAGGAGCTTGTATGACTAATTCCTCACCATCAATCTTTGTTACCTGATATTCAACGGTGGGGGCTGTAACAATTAGATCAATATCATATTCCCTTTCCAATCTCTCTTGAACAATATCCATGTGTAGTAGTCCTAGAAAACCACATCTAAACCCTGAACCCAGTAGATTAGATCTTTGATCTGCAAAGGTTAAAGAAGCATCATTTAGTGAGAGTTTGGTCAGGGCAATTTTTAATCCTTCATACTCTTCTGTATCTGTGGGGAAGAAAGTAGCATACATATTAGGTTTAGGAACTTGATATCCGTGAAGTGGTACTGTGTTTTTTTGATTAGAAATGGTATCTCCAACTGTAAAGAAACTAATATCTTTCATTCCTGTTGCAATATATCCAACCTCACCAGTGTTTAAAGTTTCTGTTTCTTCTAAATCTGGATTAAATATCCCTATCTCTGTTGGCTTGAAGGATTGTCCTCTTTGCAACATATGTAGGTCTTCTGCTTTTCCAGGAATATATTTAATCTTCCCATCAAATATTCTAATGGCTATTACAACACCTCTATGTTCATCATAAAAAGAATCAAAGACCAAAGCTTTCAGAGGAGCATCTGTATCTCCTGCAGGGGAAGGGCATTGTTCAACAATCCTGTCAAGAAGATCCTCAACACCTTCACCTGTTTTCCCAGATACCTTGACAATTACCTCTTTCTTAAAACCTAACAACGCTTCAATTTCCTTCTCTCTTTCATCGATTTTCACATTAGGTAAATCTATTTTGTTAAGTACAGGTATTAATTTAAGTCCTAAATCCAGAGCCTTTCTTGTATTTGAGATTGTTTGGGCTTGTATTCCTTGACTGGCATCAACAAGGAGTAGGGCGGA
>DHUO01000002.1:6724-15334 GCA_002409215.1 Candidatus Dojkabacteria bacterium UBA5232
GGTGTATCTATGAGGTTTAGTTGGTGGTCTTTCCAAGTCATTTTGCATGCTTGTAGTTTAATTGTAATACCTTTTTCTTGTTCTAGATCAAGCTTATCTAGTAGTCTGTTCTTCTTTTTCCTTTTGATATCCTCATTCTGTACTGCCTCTAACATCCTGTCAGCTAAGGTAGACTTCCCATGATCAATATGGGCGATTATGGAGAAGTTCCTGATTTTTTCTAATGGTGTGGAATTAGACATACAATGGATTATATCTAAAGCAGTGCTTTTTTTGAAGTAGGTCTGGTCTACCTCAGACCTGAAATCTCTCTTGTGGTTTCTTTTGTACATAGGTTTCCTAATCCTCTGCGCCGTATTTCGAATGTTTGTTCTAAGCCAGAATCAGAAACAAGCAAGCCAAAAAACCTTGTTAAGAGGAGAGAAACATTGGGAAACAGGGGACAGACCTAGGTCAGAGCTTTGTTATCTCACAGAGATATTTACGATGAATGCCTCTTTGAAAAGTATGTTCTTCTCACTATATGTTGAGATGTGTACGGTTTTTGTTGAATTAGGTCCAAGTACAATCTCTCTTTCATACATCTCCTTGCTATCATCTCTTAATACATACCACACCCCATCAACTTTTAGAGAGAAATGAGAGCTACTTGTACTATCAGCATACCCACTTACGACCACTTTCTGCTTTCCATTACTTCGGTTTGATATTCTAAATGCTTGTTTAGAATACTCTCTCTCTTTCTCTCGTGGTTGTACTTCAGTTGTATATACGTAATCACGATCCTTTTCTCTTCTTAAAGTCTCCCCAACAAAGATATTGTCATCTTTGTTTAATAGTTCAATGGAAATATTATTAGGTGAATCTGTAACGCCAAGAACATTACTCTGTTTGTTTTTCTGTGTAATTGGTGAAAGATTTAATACTGTTAAAGTGGGGATGAGGAAAAGACCTAGTATAAGGACAATTGTCAATGGTTCAAATATTTTTGGTGATAAATTTTTCTTGCTCTCACTCATCTGTATAGTTTTTCCTCTCTTGGATATATCTTATCTATTTCTCCCTCAAATGTCTTTATTGTTCCCCATATTCCGAAAATAGCTAATACTCCAGCTATTATTCCTACCCAGTCATAGCATGTTCCTTGTATTGTTTGAGCAATGGAGATAAGACTTGTGATTAAAAGAAAAGAAGACCAGATAAAAATTGTTAAGAAAGAGGTGTCATCTTTTGTAATCCAATTCATGATATTTAGTTTTGTAATCTTTACTATAGTTCTGGGATTTTCAAAAGTTGATTGGTATATAGATGTTTTTATGATGAAATAGAGGGTGGGGATTGCCAATGCAAGGACCATTACTAAGTTTGATATAGAGTTGACCAAAAGTGTAGTTGTACTATCTGTGTAATATAGCTGAATGGAAAATATCCCTTGAATTTGGTTGTCAATGAAAAAATCTAGGTTGTAAGCAACATTTGCAATTATGATACCCAGCAACTTCCCAGCAATCATTACAACTGCTGGAGCGATAGATACCTTAAGTGTTCTTCTTAGAAGTTTTGACATTATCTTGGGCAAGTTTGTTTAAATTTTGGGTAAGTCTAGATTTTACTCTATCAGCCTTACCTTTTTTGATAACATTCTTCTTCGCTGCTTTGTCTAAAACTTTGTAAACATTTTTGAGGTTCTTCTTTCCCTCTTCGATGTTTCCTTCTTCTACTAAAGTATTTTGTTTCTTAGTAGCTCTTTTTATTCTCTCTCTTAGTCTATTGTTGACAACTTGTCTTCTTTTAGATGACCTGAGACTTTTTATTGATGTTTTTAAATTTGGCATCTCTTATCTGAATGTAATTAATATAACTATATGGAGGTATTATATATGTTAAATCAAGCTTTGTAAACATTACTTTTTATGGTAAACTTTTATCATGGAGAGAAGTAGGAAAGCGAAGATTTTTATTAGCTCACTTGTTGTTCTTTTTCTTCTTTCTTTTGGTATTGTATATGCCGTGTTGAAGAATCAGGGAACAGAAGAGGAACAGGTTTTGGGGACAACAAATGAGGAGAGTATTTTGGTTGGAGTAGAGAATACCTATGGTACTCCGTATATTGTTTCAACTCCTACTGTAGAGTTTGAAGAGGGTGGAATGTATGAATATTATCCAAGGATTGAGGATGCCGATAGTGATTATACATCTTTGAGTATGGAATTAGTTGATGCTCCAGAGTGGTTGTATATTAATGATATGTCTGTAGTTGGAAGTATTCCATATGGAGTTGGTGAGACCTATGAGTATACGTTGAGGGTGAGTGATGGAGTGAACTCGTCTTCTCAGAAGAATTATATTTTAGCCACAGAAGCAAGTGAGTAAGAGGATTTTGATAATAGTTGGGGTTATAGCTTTTATACTTGTGATGTCTTCTGTTTTTCTTCTTTTGCGAAAGGATAGGGTAGGTAGTTTTGACTCTCTTTTTGAACCTCAAAATGAGTGTACTCCATACAATGTTTTCGTAGAGAAGGGGCAGGATGAGTTCTCTGTAAGTATTAAATGGAGAACTGTTGGAAGATGTTCCGGATTTGTACAGTATGGAATTGACAGAAGGGATTTGGATAGGGTAGGTTTTGATATTAATGGGAATTTGAAGTCTGATGAACATGAAGTTGTTTTGGAGAAACTCTTAACAAAATCGAAATATTATTTTCTCATTAACTCTGAGAGTAAAGGGTATGGTAGTAACGGGGTACCTTTGGAGTTTATTATAAGTGAGA
Organism: Candidatus Dojkabacteria bacterium UBA5232; assembly: GCA_002409215.1. GTDB lineage: Bacteria > Patescibacteriota > Dojkabacteria > SC72 > SC72 > UBA5232. Next base: position 9,496 of record DHUO01000002.1, read on the forward strand.
TGTAAATTACTTCTTCTTTTTACTTAGTTTCTTTACAGTATTTACCTCGAAGTACTTTTTAGGTTTGAACATTCTCCATGATGTCATCTCTGCTCCTTTGTAGACCTCCGAGTTTACAAGTTTCTTGGCAACTATCTGTCCAAAAGGTCTTGTGTAGATAAACCATCCAATAATAACTATTAAGATTCCGGCAATTACCCTGTTTAACATTGAATCAAAGATCCCGGTGTCTGGTGTTTCATCTGAAGGCTGTACTGTTGGGTCACATGTTTGTTCTACGTTTATAACGGCTTCAGCTCTTAGAGTATTTGGATCTGAAGGTACTTGAGCAGGTTCTATGACAACCTCATTCTGGTTCTCGCCTGTGAGTGCATTTGGCCCGACTTCTGCTTGGAAGAGAAGGGAGAGGGTTTGTCCATTACTGATAGACCATCCATTTGTTGTTGCCCATACCAATTCTGTAGTTTGTCCAATGTCAGTACTCTTTAGATAGTTAATGTCAGTAACAGCAATACCGTTTATTTTAGAACTACCAGATATGTATGTAAATCCGAGAGGTAGTTTATTTGTAATAGATTTTACTGTTTGAGATGTTTCAGCATTATTTACGATATTTATTGTAAATGTAACAGAATTGTTGGGACTAACCCTGTCAAGACATGTTGGATTATCAGCTTCTACGGATACAGCAAAGTTTGATTCTTCTGTTTCTTCTGAAGGAGGTTCTTCTATAGGTGGCTCGTCTGGAGTATCCACAGTAATCTCCTTAAATGTTAACTCAGCTTCGGCTTTACCCAGAAGGGTAGTACCATCTCTTAACTCTGCAACAACATTAACACTCCCTACGAACTTGTCCAGTTGGGTAAAACTAATACCGTTTGAGAAATTTTCTGTGTCATAAAGATCTTTTTCTATCATAACGACCTCTCCCTTAGCTCCATCTATTGTCAAACCTTTGTTCATAGAGAGTTTTGCAAACTCCTCGTTATCAAATGAAAAATCTATGCTCAAAGACTCTGACTCTTTCAAATTAGAAGCCTTGAGTATGGCTTTGGAAACCTTATTTACTCCTTCGGTAACTCTAGTTGCAAACTGCAATCCAGTTACTCTAATCCCTGCCTGCTGAGACACAGAAATTACTCGCTTGCAAAGAGGAGAGTTGATATTTTCTCCTGTTCCATCATCGGCTGTTGCTACAATATCAATAGATGTCTCTGTGAAGTTAGTGAATGCCTTCTTTATTGTTAGACCATCCTCTGAGATTGTATCAGGTTCTTCTAGCTTGTTATTGACACTAAATTGAGGTTTTATATATTTTTTATCAAATGTTGCTTCTACGGTTATTTCGTCTGCGGGAGATATTTGTCCTGTAACTATTTTCCCATCTTTATCAGTTATTGTCATTAATTTACACCTTCTGTCTTGTACGTTTTGTAGTTGGCAGGAGAGATACTCCTCCTGTTTTGTATTACTACTTAATTTTGTTGTGTCAATTGTAGAAGTCACACATGGAGGACAAGCTTCGCTCTCTTTGACAGTACTTTGTGTAAAGCCGAAACCTTTTCTAGGATCTCCACACTCAGGAGTTACAGTAGGGTCGATAAAATAACAAGTACAAGACTTATCTCCAACGATTTTTTTTTCTGAGGCAGGCTTGATTTTGTAGAAGTATACTGCTGCAAGAATAAGAATCAAACCAAGTATTCCAGCAATGATAAGTAATGTTGTGACAAGTTTATTTGATTTTTTCGTTGTGGTAATCCTTTTTACCTCTGTATCCATGATTTATGGGAGCACCAAAAAATTAGCAGTATTACTCTTAGTAAAGTCTAGTAAAATAAGTCTTTAGTGTCAATAATAAAAGAACTAAAAAACGGAGGCAAGAAGTGTGATTCCTAGTTTAGGTTCAATTAATCCTTTTTTAATTTGAAAGTCTAGATTAGAGAGTTTTGTATAAAGATAGGTGATTTTCTTTTGAGTGTAATCTCTTGAAGATCTAATTAATGGATGTATCATCCATGGTGCCATTTTTAGTATTGATGCTATTTCACTTGAAGTCTTTCCTTTATCCTCTAAGTGCTTGGTAAGTGTTACAAGTCTAAGGTTTCTGGCAATCATGGAGATAATGTAGTTTACATCAACAGCTTGTGAGAGGAGTTTTTCTAAGATTTTTGTACTACTTTGAGTATCACCTTGATTTATTGAATCAATGAGTCCCCAAATATCTTTTTCTAAGGTATTAGTAACGAGTTTTTCAATATCTTCCTTTTTTATCTCCTTGTCATCTAGGAGTAATTTGATTTTTTTTAATTCATTTGCACATCTTTCTGGATCATAGTTGGTTCTTTCTGCAATTTCTTTTGTAGCAATCGCTTCCATCTTCATATTTTGTCTTTTTAGCTCTTCTCTTAACCATGTGAAGAATGTTCTTTTGTTTAAATCATCAAACCCCTCTACCTGCTTGTCTTTGTTAAAGAATTTGTAGTATTTCGTATTAGCTTTAATTTTTTGGTCTTCCCATATAACAATGATATCTTTTGATGTTGTACTTTCTAATATGCTTGTGACTAATGGTATTAATTCATCCTTCTTTTTATTACGATATAATCTTTTTATGAAAATGATTCTCTCCGTCACGAAGAGGTTTTGAGAGGTTAAAATATCCAGTATTGTCTGAGGTTCTAAAGTATCTGCGCTTACTGTTAATACTTCAATTCCACTCTTTTTATTTTTAATAGAATCTATGTACTCATGGGTAGCCTCTAAAGAAAGATAATGAGAGGAACCATGATACAATTTATATTTCACTTTCTTCACTACTTAATTGAACAGGTTTTCCTAATAGTATTATGACGGCATCTCTGTTGTTTTTTGTGGTTATGAATTCAGGTTTGGTAATATTTTCTGTTTTGAGGTATTTTGCCATTTCACGAATTGTTTCTGGATACCCATCTACATTTGAGTATACATGGTTTCCTTCTTTGTCTTTGAAGAGAATAGAGGAGTGGATAATATTTAGGTATGGGTAGGCCTCTCTTATCTCTTTTATTTTCTTCGCAGTTTCAGAATATCCTAACCCTATATCATGAACATATATTGTTGCTTTTTCTGAGTAGAGGCTTGGATTCTTATCAATTGCCTGTACATACTTGCGAATATCTTCATACTTTCCTAAACCAGCCTTGGGGCCAATAGCAAATGCTCCACTAGGCATAGATTTTACTTCTACTAATTGTCCCCCTCCTGATAGAGGATCTAGAACAAATGAAAAAGATTTCCTGTCTTCACTTGTGAAGTCTTGTAGAAGATTGATGCCTGCTCGGATATCTGTAATTGTAAATTCAGATACTTTTATATTATTCACTAAGGATGATAGGATACCCATGACTTTTTGTGGATCTTTGAACGTTTCATCTTCTGAGATTTTGTCTTTTAGAGCCAGTATTACCTTTTGTTGTCTTTTTGCCCTTGCATAGTCAGTACCTTCGTTGTTCATAGAGGAGTGTCGAGATCTGGAATATATTAAGGCAGTTTTTCCATCCATTACTTGTGGGCCTGCGAGAAACTTTACTGTCTTGTATTTTAGTCCCTCTGGGTACATGTAGTCTGTGAAGCTATTTTCTACATTAATGTTAACCCCGCCCACCTTATCTATTATCTCTACAAAGGCTTTGAAATCAACGAGAACGTAATATTGAATCTCTAAGCCTGTTACATCCTCAACAGTTTTCTCCAGGGCATCAAAACCCGTTCCTTTTGTTTTATTCTCAGCTGATGCGTATACAGAGTTAATTCTTCCGAACCATTTAGTATTAGCATTTACTTCTACATGAAAGTCTCTTGGAATGGAGACCATATTCAAGTTTTTTGTTTCGTAGTTGTATGAAGCAAGAATTATTGTATCTGTGTTAGATATATCATTACCGGTTCTGCTATCAACTCCTATTATTAAGACATTTGTATGTTTGCCATGGGAGTCTTTCTTAAGTTCTGGTTTTTTCTCCTTTATTAATTCAACTGGATTTAGATTTAATCCCATTGCTTTGCTAATAGAGTTTCCCTTCCAAACAAAATATCCAACAGCTCCTAGAAGGCCTAAAAAGAAAGTTATTAATATAGCTCTCAAGACAGGTCTTTTCTTTTTCTCTTTCTTCTGGGTGACAATGGGCTCTTTTTTAGGAGCCTTTCTGTTGTCTAACTCTCCTTCATTTAAATCTATATCTAGAACCATGGGTCAGTATTTTTAATATTATCTAAGATACTTATTAACATTAACATTATGCTCCTCTAAGGTACGTGCATAGTGTGGATTACCATCGTTATCATGAATATAGAAGTAGTAGAGTGATTCTTCTGGATTTCTAGTTGCATTTATTGCCTGAATACCTGGATTACATATAGGGGTAGGTGGTAAGCCAGCTTTTTTGTATGAGTTGTATGGATTGTCATTCGCCTTGTCTTGTACTGTTATGACATGCTTCCAGTCTTTGGCTGGGTATAAGAGAGTAGCATCTGCTTGAAGTAGCCATCCCTCCCTTAATCTTTTTAAAAGTATTCCTGCGATAACAGGTCTGTCTTGTGCGTTATAACCCTCCCTTTCAACGATACTAGCCATTATAATATCTTCATACGTATATTCTACTCCGACTTTTGCCTTAAAGTTTCCAACGAGTACCTCAAGTACAGACATAGTTGTACTATTAGGTGAAAAAGCATATTTGTCTGGATAGAGAAAACCTTCTAAATCTTTAACTTCTGAATGTAAGTTTAATTTTACTATGACCTCTGGATCTGTTGTTGCTTTAAGGAAATCTTCAACAGAAAATGTGGCTTTATCTGTCTTTTCTAATTCCTTAGCAATTATGTTCGCAATTTCATCTTTCCTTAATCCCTCTGGGATAGTTACCCATATATCTTGATCTTTTCCATCTTGAAGAGTCTTAATTAATTCTTTGATATTTAGATTCTTTGGAATACTATAACTTCCTGCTTGAATCTTAGCTTCGGTTTTTGTTGTTTTGAGGTAGATTTTGGCATAATTCACTAATCTTTTTCCTAATACTCCCTCATCAACAAGATTTTTTAGAATATTGTTAACAGCTTCTCCTTCTTTAATCTGAAATGAAACTTTTTCAGGGCTATCACTATTTGGCTTGTCAAGAGCTCCTTTGTAGTCGAAAAATATTACTATTCCTATCAGTATCAAAATAGTAAGGACAATGTTAAAAATCTTTTTCATTCTCTTGGATTCTTGAATTTAAATATTCTTGTAAAAATACAGTTGCCGCTATTTTATCTATTTTCCCTCTGGTACTTTTTGTATTTTGTCCTGAAGATATTAGCACATTTTGAGCTTGAGTTGTAGAGAAGCTTTCATCGTAAGGAGTGATAGGGAGTTTTGTTTTTCTTGATAAAGATTTTATGAAATTTCTAACTTTTCTGACTGTTTCATCTTGTGCTTTGGTGAAAGCTTGAGGTATTCCAACCAATATACTTTTTGCCCCGTTTTCAGTTGCTAATTCTAATATTTCTTCAATGATGATGTCTCTATTTTTGTTTTTTGTTATGGAAATGACTTCTAATGGAGAGGCAATAATTCCTTTAGAGTCGGATACTGCTATCCCAAAATGTTTTTCTCCGTAGTCTATTGCTAGGATAGGGTATGGTATTGTCATAATTATTCTAATATTGCTTTTATTCTTTTTACTCCTGCGCCTACATTCTCTTGTTTAGATATTCGGAACTTTCCTAAATCTTTAATGTTTTCGACATGAGGACCGTTGCATATTTCTATGGAGTAGGGGTTATCTTCAGGTCCGATGTAGTAGACATTTACAAT
>DHUO01000002.1:15547-17456 GCA_002409215.1 Candidatus Dojkabacteria bacterium UBA5232
CATTTCTTTGTATGCCACATCTAGTCCTTTTTCTATTTGCTCATTCACCAAGTTTTCTACCTCTTTTATCTGTTCTTCTGTTAGTTGTGTTTCATTAGGATAGTCCATTCTTAATCTTTCTGGCGTTATATTACTTCCTTTCTGGTATACGTGCTCTCCTAATACTCTTCTTAAAGCTGCAAGTAAAAGATGTGATGCTGTGTGGTATTTTGTTGACATTTCTGATGTGTCTGCAAGTCCTCCTTTGAATAGTCCTTTTGATGCAGACCTAGATTTTTCTTGGTGTTCTTCTTGGGCTTTGTTGTAATCATCTCTATTTTCAATCTTAAGACTTTTTTCTTGTAGTATCTCTTCAGTGAGTTCTAATGGTAGTCCATATGTTTCGTAGAGAAGAAAAGCATCTTTCCCTGTGACTTTTTTATTTTTATTTAACATTTTCTCCAAAACTCTTAATCCAGAATCTAACGTTTTGCCAAATTTAATTTCTTCATCTTCAAGAGTATTTAGTATGTGTTCTTTTTGGGTAGCTAGGTTTGGCCATGTATCTTTGAATTGTTCTATTGCTATTTGACCTACTTCTCTTGTGAATGGTTTGTCTATGCCAAGCTTTTTGGCGTGTCTTATTGCTCTTCTAATTAATCTTCTTAGTATGTACCCTTGTTGGGTTCTTGAGGGTTCGATTCCATCCATTATTATCCAGGTAGCGGCTTTGATATGATCTACAATTATTCTTTGTGATTCTATATTTTGAGTTTGTGACAGTTCTTCTACCTTTTGAGTTATTGGTTTGTATATGTCTATTTCATAGACTGATTCTACGGATTGGAGTAGGGCGGTTAATCTTTCAAGTCCACCACCAAAATCGACATTGTGTCTACCAAGTGGGATTACCTCTTCCCCTGTTTTGAGGTATTCCATGAAGACATTATTCCCAATTTCAACAAGTTCATTGTTTCCGATGTCATAGAAGATTTCAGAGTCAGGTCCGCACGGTCCTCCTGATTCTAGTCCCCACCAGTTTTCTTCCTTACCGAGTAGCTTAATTCTATCTCCTTCTTCTGCTTGAATCCCATATTGTGCGAATATGTTTTTCCATATATCGATTGATACTGTGTCTTTAGGAATGTTTTTTTCTCCTTTGAATACAGTTGCGTATATTTTATTTATATCTAGACCTAATTCTTGGACAAAGAATTTTACTGTCATCTCAATGGCTTCTTTTTTGAAATAGTCATTTAGTGACCAGTTACCCAACATTATGAATGCGGTGCAGTGGAAAGCATCTCCAACCTCATCTATATCTCCCGTCCTTATACATCTTTGTATGTTGACAAGTCTTTTTCCTTTTGGGTGTTCTTGTCCATTAAGAAATGGTACTAAAGGAAACATTCCTGCATTAACAAAGAGTACAGAGGGATCATTTTCCGGTACTAGTGGAGCACTTGGGATTATCTGATGTTGATTTCTTTCAAAAAAATCAAGATATTTCTTCCATATTTCATTGTATGTGAGTTGTTTCATGGTATTGTGATTATACCAATTTCTATGTGTTAGTACTACTAGAGGAGGTATCTTCTTTTGTTTGTTCCTCTATCTGTTGTGCAATTTTCAGAAATGCAGATGGATCTGGCGCTTCAGGTTCTGGTATTTCTTCTACTTGTATTGTTGTTGGGGTAGGTTCTGTTACTGTTTCTTCTACTACTGGTGATTGTATTGGTTCTTCTGTCTTGATTGCTACTGCAGGGGTTGTTTCAGTAATTGGTTTGAATATTGGTTCTTCTTCTTTTGTTTCAGTTTTAACATCAAAAGCCGACTTCGGTTCTTCAACCTTTATATCTGGAACCTCTGTTTTAATTGTTGTATCAACTGTTTCTTCTACTACTGGTGATTGTATTGGTTCTTCTTTCTT
>DHUO01000002.1:17662-30588 GCA_002409215.1 Candidatus Dojkabacteria bacterium UBA5232
TCAACCTTAACATCCATGTCAATATCAGAAACATTTGAATATGTTATTTTTCTTTTAGGTTCCTCCTCCTGAATCTCTTCTGCAACGGGTGTGAAAATAGCTTCTTTTTCAATTATTGGAGTGTCGGAGATTGTTTCTAGGTATGGTTCTTTTACTTCCCTCTCCTCCATGTCTGTGTTTGTGTAGGCTGTGTTATACATATTTTCTGCATATTCGGTAGTAGGGGTATTTCGAGTAGCGTATGTAGTTTCTCTCTCTTCTCTTTTTCCTTTCCCCCAGATAGCTGCAATGAGTAGTGGAATGCATATTGCGATTACTATTAGGAGTATACCTATACCAATTATAAATGCAGTCCTCTTACTTATCTCTATCCCAAATATGTTGTACGAGCCAGAAGTATCAGCTTTTGAATTAATTGTGAAATCCCATGTCTTTGTAGCTTTTTTCCCTTTAGTATCTTCAAATGAAATCTCTCCCTTGTGTGTTCCGTCTACCAAGTCCTCTGTTGGTTGATATATTAAAGTGTACTCATTTTCTGATATTTTATTAATTTTCATTTTATCTGTCACATCTTTGTCATCAACCTTAAATGATATGCTAGATTCTTTAATCTCTGCTCCTTCACCTGCTATTAACGTCCCTTTTATTGTTGCTCTAGGATTTGAAACGGTGTCTTCTGTGGAAGGTGACATGTTAATGATTTGTGGTTCTCCCAAGATTACAACATCATCTGTTGGTGGAACAGTATCTGATGATCTAGAAATTACAATTTCAGGTGATACTCCTACTCCTGATTTAGGAGGAACTTGATTGTCTGTTGCCTTTACAACCAGTTTGTATGTTCCAGAATCCAAGTCATTTGTAGGTACTGAAGAACCAAGAACATTGTATGGGAGTGCTTCGGAGACCTTTTTCCATGATTTCTCATCCGTTACATTCTTCGCCATGAAAAGCTCAAAAGATGATACATGGTTTAGGTCTGAAACTTCCCATAGGCTGTCAAAAGATTTACCAGCATCAATTCTTAGAGAATCTTCTGGTTTAAGGATTTTCACCTTAGGGATGTCATTCTCTGCTTGCCCCACACTTATTACCCATGATTGAGATTTTACGTGCTTGCTATATCCATCATGAATTATGACATTGGCCAAGTAGCTCGCAGGAGTTTCTGTATATCCTCTAAATGTTATTGCAAGTTTTCCATTAGAACCATCTTCAATCACCACAGGCTTTAACCAGTCAGCTCTGGGTGTAAAAGAGTATGAATAGTTGATTCTATCTCCATCTGTGTCTAGGGCAGATAGTTGGTATTCGTACTGTGTTCCTGTTTTTATATCTTGTGATGGTTTTGACTGGGTAGGGTTTGATGTAAATTCGGGAGAACTATTACTAGATATTGCTCTAAGTCCTTTAATATCATATGGACTACTTACCTTGCATCCTGCACTACCCCCGTCAGTCTTCTCTATCATTCCGAGTATATCTACTGTGCCTGATTTGTCTGGTGTGAAGACAAAGCTTGTTCCCATTTGTAGTGGAGAGTCAGGAAACTCTTCAGTGTGTAAGATCTTACCTTCAGAGTTGGATACTTCCAACTTCTTAATTCCTGAATTACTGAATTTAGCATCAACTTGTATTCGTATACTTTTTCCAACTTCTAAAGAGTATGGGTTTACATTTGGAAAAGAGATAATGCAAGGGTTTTTCTCACTTAGTTCCAACATGTCATACGCTCGATTTCTAATGTCGAAGGATTGTTGAAACAAACCGTATATAACTAATGGTAAAGAAAGTAAAAGAAAGAGGCTTCCAACAATCACTGATACTTGACTAGATTTTTTATTTCTTCCTCTTTTAGGCATTGTTAATATAATACTGTTTATTTATTCGTTTGTGCAAGTTGTTTGTTAATATTTTCCTCTGCTTTTCTAAGTGCACTCTCTACACTTGTATTGTTCTTTATTATCGATGTTACTGCCTCATCTAAGTGTTTTTTAACGGCGGTTTCATCACCCATTTGCCATGATTTCATGAAAGGTGCCATGGCGGCCATTGGTTTCAAATAAGGATTCTTAGCCATTTCACTATTGAGTTCAACAAGAGAGTATGGTTCTCCAAAAACTCTGTCTTGAGGATTGTTTGTAACCGAACTTGAGAAAAGTTGTAGCTGTTGTTCTCTTTCCGAAAGGAATTTAATAAATTTCCATGCAATTTCAGGGTTTTTACAATCTTTACTTACAGTATCTCCCCAATAGGTGGAGTAGTAGATTTCATTTTCATTTGCAATTAGCTGTGGTAGTGGTGCAGTTCCAAACTCGATTGTAGAGTTTGCTTTTATTATATCGAAAACTCTCCAACTAGGAGCAATCATCATAGCTAGTTTTCCAGAGTAGAACATTTCCAAATCACTTCTTGATGAAGGAGACCATATTGCATTCTCACCTTTTGCAAAATTTGTATACATTTCAAACACACTGATTGCTCTAGAGTTGTTTAGAGAAACAGTTGTTCTTGTTTCATCAATGATATTGACATTATTTTGTAGTAGCAAGAAGGAGATGATTTCTGCTGCATGTTTAATATTTTCTGCGCTTCCCATAGCGAGTCCACTTTGTTGAATCTTCCCAGAGCTGTCTTTAGTGGTTAGGTTGTTGGCTAGTTCGATGAAAGAGTCCCAGTCGGCAGGTGGTTGGTTAACACCTTTTTTACTCAACATCTGTTTGTTGTAGAAGACCATTAACCCATCAATTTCCCAAGGGATAGCATAGAGTTTTCCATCCTTACCTGTAAAATCTTCAAGTGCTGTTGGGTAGAATTTTTGTGAGTATTCTTCTTTAGACATTATATTTGTTGGTACAGAGGAAAGATACTTAATATATTTAGGTAGCCATGTATTATGAATTCTTAAAATGTCAGGAGAAGGTTCTGAGGATGATGTTGATTGTCTTAATCGAGAGTAGGTTCTAGACTCATACCCTGAGAATCTTTGTTGTGAGTATTGTATCTTCACACCAGGGTTTTCCTGTTCAAATTTCTCTATGATGGGTTTCATAACCTGTTCTGGTTCCCATAGTCCCCAATACGCAAGAGTTACGTTTCCACTTGCGCTACCAGAGGATGTTGGTGTCCCAGGGGTATTGGTTCCTCTTTTTTTGTTCCCATTGATTATAAAAAGAACGATTATAAGTACAATTAACAATATTGCAACAACACCAATAATAATGATAGATAAAGGTAGTTTCTTCTTCATCGGTTCTGCTGTAGATGTGTTAGTCCTGTTCTCTGTTACACTGCTAAATAGGTTTTCCATGTTTCTTAAGATAAATTAAATTTTTCTTTCTGCAACAACAATTAATCTTTTTGTGCCAATTCCTAATGGCCAACATGTCATCAGCGTGACATTTTCCTTGTCTTGAATTGGTTGAAGTACAGTAAAGTCAGTTGGATCAACTATTTTTTTGTTCCTAACAACATATTCCAAATTGTTCCCATCTTTCTGTATTACTATCCTTTGTCCTACATCGATTCCATCAAGTCTGGAAAAGATTGTTTCTGGATAGTCTTTATGTCTGCTAAAGAAAGCCTCAACAGCGCTATGACCGTATATAAAAGAGTTTCCTCCATCTCCTGGGAGTGGTGTGCCTTTGAAGTGTGCTACTCCAGACTTAAGATATCTGTTGTATACGTTTTCCTCAACACTTTCGACATTTGATGATACTTTTATATTTTTAATGCCAATACTATCAATTGTTATGAACATATCCCTATTGTATGTGGAATCTATCTTAATTGGCTTCTGTGCTCTTACTTCTCCCGCATATGCGGATGTTCCCAATACTCCTAGCTGTCTTGCTAAGTTGGCAAAATAGCTACTTCCTGGATCGTAGTATGCAAACTCATCCTCGATGTATTTTTTATATGATTCTGGAACAGGTTCGACCTTAACCTCTCCTCTTTTTTGCATAATTGCGCCATCAACGTAGGAGCCAACTAGTGGTATTACTTGACTTGCGATAATGCCCAAACCTGCAAAAGCTAGTACGACAGAGATAATGACTCTTGTATTCTTTATCTTTTTTTCATTTTCTATTTCAACATTCCATGGATTTTCCATATATTCAATATAGCAGATTTTGAATAGACATCAAACCCATATCATGAAGGGGCTAGCAATTGGGTCTAATCTCTGCTAAAATTTCTCCGCTATGGAAAAACGAGACTATTACGAAGTTCTGGGAGTTGATAAAAAAGCAACAGCTTCTGAACTTAAAAAAGCATATAGAAAACTTGTTAAGAAATATCATCCTGATGTAAACAAGGAGCCTGATGCGGAAGAAAAATTCAAGGAGGTGCAGGAGGCTTACGAGATACTCTCTGATGATTCAAAAAGATCTGCATATGATCAATTCGGTCATGCAGGGACGGAAGGTTTCAACCCTGGGGCTTCTGGTGGGTATGCAGATTTTGGTGGTGCTCCATTCGATATGGGGGATATTTTTAATACTTTCTTTGGTGGGAATATGGGTGGAGGTTTTGGATTTGATTTCGGTGGAGGAGGAAGAAGGGTGGATAATTCGGGCACTGATATCCGATATAGGATAAGGTTGAGTTTTGATGAGGCAATGGAGGGTCGTGAGTACAAGATTAAGGTGAGAAGAGATGAAAGATGTGATGAATGTGGAGGAAGTGGTAGTAAGTCAAAGAAGGAAAAGGAGTGTCCTGTTTGTAAGGGAAGTGGGCAGAGTCAGCAAGTTAGAAACACAATATTTGGGCAGATGGCTGTTGTAGGTACATGTCAGAATTGTGGTGGCACAGGTTCTGTTGTGGAGGATCCATGTGATAAGTGTAGTGGTAGTGGAGTTAAAGATATAGAGGAGGAGATAGGTATAAAAATACCAGCAGGTGCATATGATGGAATGGTCTTGAGGTTTGGTGGTGGGGGTAATGCAGGTAGAAACGGAGGTTCTGTTGGTGATTTGTATGTTGAGATAAATGTTGATTCCTCTCCTAAGTTTGAGAGAAGAGGGAATAATATATACTCAGAGATGAACATCCCTGTATATACCGCTGTTTTGGGTGATGTTGTGAGTGTTGAGACAATATTTGAGGATGTGAAATTGAAGATTCCAAAGGGAACACAAGCAGGTACAATTTTCAAATTGAAAGGTAAGGGAGTTCCACTATTTAATTCTCCAAAAGATAGGGGAGATCATTATGTAAGGATAAACATTGACATACCAACAAGATTAAACAGGAAAGAAAAAGAGCTTTGGGAAGAATTGAAGGGTTAATTAAAACAGACAGACAGACCTGGTCGGTCAAAAAATGCTTTTGTGGATTGTGTAAATAGGTCCTTTTTACCAGATTTTAATCTTGCTATAGGAGGAGGGGAAATCCTTTGTTATGAGCATTTTTTGTTTTGATTGGTATTATAGTATGTTGTTAAGTATCTTCTAGTATTATTAAAAGTTGTAATATTCTGTATCTATCCCTTGTGATACCAATTCAAAATCCACCGACCAGGTCTGTTGTTTGCCTTTGTCCACCCTGTATGCTATACTGGGTCAGGAAAGTAATACGAAGGAAAGGGTGAGGATAAAACTCACCTTTTTTTTAGTAAGATATATTTTAGATAATATTTTTAATATTCAATACTATGTCAATGACATCAGAATTCATTGCAGCAATAAATCAAATCTCCGCAGAGCGAGGAATTGATAAGGAGGAGATCTTTCAAGCATTAGAAGAAGCAATTCTTGTTGCATATAAAAAGGAAAAGTTTGGACTTGAAATGCCGGAGGAAGATAAACAACCAAACTGGTCTGCAGAATTAAGTAGGGAAACAGGTGAATTTAAGCTCATCGCTACAAAAGAAGTTGTAAAGAAGGTTAAGGACTTAGAGAAAGAGATTTCTCTTTCTGAAGCAGAGATGATCTCTCCAAGTGTCGAGGTTGGCGACTCGATACAGATAGAGATGCCTTCCGAAGATTTTGGAAGGATTGCAGCACAGACAGCAAAGCAGGTGATTTTGCAGAAAATCAGAGAATCCGAGAAGCAGGTAGTTATTAGTGAATATAGTGATAAGATTGGTGAGATATTTACAGCTCTTATGCAAAGAATGCAAAGAGGTGAAGTCATTTTTGAGATTGGAAAAGCAACTGCTGTTATGCCACAGGAGGAGCAGATTTCTAATGAATTCTACAGATTAGGGGACAGATATAAGGTTTTGCTTAAGGATATTGTTGATTCACAGATGGTTGTTTCAAGATCTGACCCTAATTTTTTGTTGGGATTGTTTAAACTTGAAGTCCCAGAAATAGAATCTGGTGTTTTGGAAGTGAAGGGTATTGCAAGAGAGGCGGGTTCTAGGAGTAAGATGGCAGTTACATCACATCAGGAAGGTGTTGATCCAATAGGTTCATGTGTTGGTCAAAGAGGAGTGCGAATCGCAAATGTAATGAATGAGCTTGGAGAGGAGAAAATTGACATAATTGAATGGGATGAAGATCCTGAGAAATATATTGCAAATTCATTAAGTCCAGCAAAGATAGATGAGGTAAGGATAGAGGATGATACTGCAACAGTAACTGTCCCTAATGATCAATTGTCTTTGGCAATTGGTAGGGAGGGTCAGAATGTAAGGCTTGCATGGAAGTTAACAGGGTACAAGATAGATATTGTTCCTGCAGATCCAGATGCTATTGAAGAAGAGAATATCGAAGAAAAATCAGAGGAGACTGTTGAGGTAAGTAAGGAAGAGAAGGCAGGGGATGAACAACCTCAAGAGGTTGTTGAAGAGAAAAAAGAGGAAGTTAAAGAAGAGAAAGTAGAAGAGACAAAACAAGAAGATGAGAACTCCAAAGAAGAGTAGTTTATATAAAAACATAATTAAATGGCTAAGAGTACGAAAGGCACAATTAAAGAGGGCAAGTCTAGGACACCAGTTGTTACAATTCTTGGTCATGTTGATCATGGTAAAACAACTATTCTAGACAGAATCCGAGAGGCTCGTGTACAAAGCTCCGAAGCAGGAGGTATTACTCAAAAAGTGTCTGTTTTCACAGTTCAAATTCCTGGTAAAGATCAAGAAGTTACATTCGTAGATACTCCAGGTCATGAAGCTTTTGATTTAATGAGATCAAGAGGAGGGATAATTGCAGACATTGTTCTGTTAATTGTTGCTGCAAATGATGGTGTTCAGCCACAAACAAAAGAATCCATTGAAATAATTAATATGTCCGAAGCAAAACCAATCGTTGTTATTAACAAAACGGATTTGCCTAATATTGATGTTGAAAAGGTTAAAAGAGATATTGTTAATAGTGGATTGCAGATAGAAGGTTTTGGAGGAGATGTACCAGTAGTGGAAGTATCTGGTAGGACAGGTGATGGGATTAAAGAACTTCTAGATCTAATTCTTCTTGTGTCAGAAGTTGAAGGTCTTAGAGATGATATTCAACTTCCTAAAGGCATTACAGGTAAAGTGTTTGTTCTTGAATCGATTAAAGATGAATTTAAGGGAAATGTCTCGTCTGTTATTCTAATACAAGGAGATCTTTGTCAAGGTAACTGGTTTGGTTACAAATTTAATGAAAAACTATACATTGAGAAAATTAAAGGTTTAATTACTGAAGAAGGTGGTAATCTTTGTCTTCTAGAGTGTGGTTGTGGGGGGAAGATAATTGGTCTCACAAACCTTCTTGAGTTAGGAACAGAAGGGTATATTTTAGAAAAAAATGACAAGAAGCTACTAGAATCTGTCTTGAAGATAGATAGGCAGGAGGTAAGTGATAGTGATGAGTTTAGTATTGAGGATTTTTTTGCTTCTAATGAAAAGGAAGATGATGAAGGGGGAGAGTTGAATGTGATTGTGAAGAGTTCTTCTGAAGGGTCTTTAGAGGCTATTAAAAATACTTTAAGTAAAATAGTAGAAGATGATTTTACTGTAAAAATATTAGACTCAGGTGTTGGAAATATTACTCTTAAGGATGTTGAGTTTGCAATGCTTTCTAAAGCAATAGTTTTAGGGTTTGAGGTGCAAATAGAGGCGGGTGTTGCTGATTATGCAAAACAGAACAAGGTTCTTGTCAAAACATATGATGTTATCTATCGAATTTTCGAGGAGATAAAGGAGGCTTTGTCTGTGATGGCACTTCCTCAAGAAACAGAAGAAGAGATAGGAGATGCTGTGATTAGGGCGATTTTTACTCTTTCAGATGGGGGTGTAGTTTTGGGAAGTAGAGTAGATAAAGGTATTATGAAGCAAGATTGTAAGGTTTATGTTGTTAGGGATGATGAGATTGTAGGTGAGAGCAAGATTAAGAGTCTCAGGATTAACAAGGACAAGGTGAGTGAAGTGAAGGCAGGGTTTGAGTGTGGTATCCAACTGTCTGATTCTATCGAAGCAAGAGAAGGGGACAAAGTTTACTGCTATAAAAAAGTTTAGAGGTCTGGCCTAGGTCTGCCCCTCGTTAAGAATTTTTTCATCTTTGGGTTTATCTATTCTAGAAGGTTTCCTAGTCCTTGAGATAGGTGTAGGCGTGCTCTTACAACCACGAACATCGAGATTGCAATCTTCTAAAAGGCTCCTTCGGAGAGGTAAACTTTTGGGTTTGTGAAAAAGTTCTGAACAACGGTGAGGTCTAGACCTGACCTGTTAGATGTTGTATTCTTTAGATGAGTTAATTTAACCTGCCCATATTATGCAAGCACAATATATTCAATTAGGTAACCAAATGGTTTTTAACGGCCAGTATCTTTTGGCTGTATATCGAATCAGGGGGAAAGAAGGCGTTGCCCTTGATGATATAGCAAGTGAAGTTGCTGCTGAATCCTCCACAGGTTCAAATGTCAAAATAGGTAGCTCTACAAACTTCTCAGAAAGTATGAATGCTGTTATATACAGAATCGATGAAAGTAAAAATCTAGCATGGATAGCTTACCCATGGAGAATCTTTGATAGTGGTGGTAATGTTCAAAACATCATAACTTTTTTAGCTGGTAATGTTTTAGGTATGTCCTCTGTTAAAGAATGTAAGCTTCTTGATGTATATTTCCCTCCTCAAATGCTAGTTCACTATGATGGACCCAGCTACACAATTGACAACATGAGAGAGTACCTCCAAATACCTAAAAGACCAATATTTGGTACTATAATTAAGCCTAAGATAGGTCTAACCTCATCAGAATATGCAGAACTTTGCTACGACTTCTGGTCAGGTGGTGGGGATTTTATAAAAAATGATGAACCCCAAGCAGATCAAGACTTTGCACCATTTGAAAGAATGGTTCAGGATGTCAGATATGCTATGGATAGGGCAGAGCAGGAAACAGGCAGAACCAAAGTTCACTCTTTTAATATCTCTGCAGTAGATTTTGATACAATGTTAAAGAGGGCGAATCTGATTCAGTCCATTATGAAGCCCGGAAGCTACGCATTCTTAGTTGATGGTATAACAGCAGGTTGGACAGCAGTTCAAACAATTAGGAGGCATTATCCAAACGTATTTCTACATTTCCACAGAGCAGGACATGGGGCCTTCACAAGAGAGGAGAATCCAATAGGCTTTACAGTCCCTGTCCTTACAAAATTTGCAAGATTGGCGGGGGCATCAGGTATTCACACAGGAACTGCCGCAGTTGGAAAGATGGCTGGTTCGCCAAAGGAGGATATAATGGCGGCAAGACAGGCCTTAAATCTATATGCAGAAGGAGATTTCTTCAAACAGATATGGTCTGAGATTCCAGAAAAGGATGAAGATTTGAGATTAGCTATCGAGAAGGAGGCAAAAGGTGAGAGTTATAAAGACTTTGGTTACTGGAGAATCACGAAGAAAATGTGTCCTATCATCTCTGGTGGCTTAAATCCTACTTTGATAGGGAAGTTCTTAGATATAATTGGTACACAAGACTTTATCACGACAATGGGTGGTGGTGTTCACTCTCACCCAATGGGGACAAAGGTTGGAGCAACAGCGGTTTTGCAGGCATATGAGGCGTGGG
The DNA here is from genome assembly GCA_002409215.1 of Candidatus Dojkabacteria bacterium UBA5232. Taxonomy (GTDB): domain Bacteria; phylum Patescibacteriota; class Dojkabacteria; order SC72; family SC72; genus UBA5232. Next base: position 27,665 of record DHUO01000002.1, read on the forward strand.
AGAAGAAGATTCCGTTAGATGAATATGCAAAGGAGAAAGAAGAACTCAGAGTTGCAATTGAATTTTTTGGAAAGAAAAAATCAGAAAGCGTATCCGAGGCAGATGAGGATAAGCCTATGGATAAGTAGTAATTGTTGACATATAACCTATAAAATAGTACAATATTCTATGTCCGAGTGTTGATTAGCTTGTAATTATTAATTTAGAGTGCTAATCTTTAAATATATATGGCTTTAAATAAAGAAGAAAAAGAACAAGTAGTAAAGAAATTTGCGCTTCATGAAGGTGATACAGGTTCACCAGAAGTCCAGATTGCGCTGTTAAGTAAACAGATAGATGAATTAACAGAACATCTTAAGGTTCATAAGAAGGACAATCACTCTAGGAGGGGCTTACTTCAGCTTGTTGGTAAGAGAAGAAGACTTCTTCAATACCTAAAGGAAAATGAAAAGGAAAGATATGATACTTTAGCAAAGAAGCTAAAGGTCTAGTTTTCTCTTTCCCTCTTCCTTTGTAAAAACTTTCCTATTAGAATACATTAGTCTTTTTTGACTATATATTTTGTATATAAATTAAATATTTAAAATAATGTTGTTTAATGAATTTAAACATGAATTTGAGATAGATGGTAGGAAGTGTTCCTTTGAAACAGGAAAGCTTGCGTTGAAGTCTCAGTCTTCTATTCTTGCAAGAATGGGAGATACAGTAATTACAGTTAATGTAAATACAAAGCCATCAACAGGGGAATTTGATTACTTTCCTCTTTCAGTAGAATATATTGAGAAATTCTATGCTTCAGGAAAAATTAGTGGATCCAGATTTGTAAAGAGAGAAAGATTTCCTAGTGATGATGCAATTTTGAAAGCAAGGATGATAGATAGGGCAATTAGACCTAGATTTCCACATGATTACAAAGATGAGGTAAGTGTAATTGTCACAGTCATGTCATATGATGAGGAGAATGACCCTGTAATTCTAGCAATAAATGCAGTTTCAGTAGCTTTGTTAAACTCTCCAGCTCCGTTTGAAGGACCACTTGGTGCTGTTAGATTAGGCTTGGAGGGTGGGAATATTGTCAGCTTGTATAAAGCAATTGATTTGACATCTGATGAAGAGAAGATGAATTATGTGGTTGCGGGTGATGGTGAGACATTCACTATGATTGATGCGGGAACACACATTGTTTCAGAAGATAAGATTCTTGAGGGTATGGAGAAATCTTTGGATATGATGAAGATTTGGATTAAACCACAAGAAGAATTCATCAAGAAGGTTGGTGCAAAAGAGAAGGGATATACATCCTTTGAAACCCCACAGGAAGCAATTGATGCTGTTGAGGAAGTTTTAGGGGAGAAAAAGATTCGAGAGGTTTTGGAGCTTGGTGAATCTGATGCTCATGCGGAAGCAAAAGAAGAGGTGTACAAGGCATTGGAAGGTAAGTTCTCAAAATCAACTATGGATGAGGCTTATGAAGTTCTTCAGAAGAAGATGCTTAGAAAGATTGTTTTGGATGAAAACAAGAGAGTTGATGGAAGAGATATTAATGAGGTTCGAGAAATGGCTTCAGAGGTTGATCTTCTTCCTAGGGTACACGGTTCTGCACTTTTCACTAGAGGTGTAACTCAGACATTAACAATTGCAACTTTGGGTAGTCTAAAGGATGTTCGACTTGTTGATGATATGGTAGGAGAGAGAGAGCAGAGATATATGCACTTCTATAATGATTTACCATTTGCATACGGTGATGCTGACAGAGTTAGATTAGTGCCAAGCAGGAGGGCAATTGGTCACGGTATGCTTGCAGAGAAAGGTCTTTGGCCAGTAATACCTTCAGAGGATGAGTTCCCATATACCATGTTGGTAATGAGTGAAATTCAAGGTGAAAACGGTTCAAGTTCTATGGCATCAGCATGTGGTTCATCTATGGCTTTGATGGCTGCAGGTGTTCCAATAAAGGATGTTGTAGGTGGTATTGCTTGTGGTTTGGTTACAGGAGAGAAAGGTGAGTTTAAGGTATTGAGTGATATGCAGGGAGTAGAGGATTTCTACGGTGATATGGATTTCAAGATTATTGGAACAGAGAATGGTGTAACTGCAGTACAGATGGATACTAAGACAAAAGGTTTGAGTATGGATGTTGTAAAACAGACATTTGCTCAGTCAAAAGAAGCAAGATTACAGGTTATTGCAAAGATGAAAGAAGCTATCGCAGAGCCTAGGACAGAGATGTCTAAATATGCTCCAAGAGTTGTACAGATTAAGGTTCCTACCGACAAGATTGGTGAAATTATTGGACCAGGAGGAAAGAATATTAGAGAGCTTTCTGAAAGAACAGGTGCAGAAATTGAAATTGAGGAGGATGGTACTGTAAATATATATAGTGCATCTGAGGAGTCAATTGAAGAAGCATCTAAGGCAATTAATATTCATAACTTTGTTCCTGAAGTAGGGCAGACTTATGAAGGTAAGGTAGCTTCAATTATGCCTTACGGTGCATTTGTTGACCTTACTCCTAGTGTTTCTGGATTGCTACATGTGTCTGAAATGGCAGATGACTTTGTTAAGGATGTGAGGAAGTTTGTTAATGAGGGTGATATTATCAAAGTGAAGATTGTAGGGATAGATAATATGGGTAAGATAAAGCTGAGTATTAAAGGGGTAAAGTAATTTACGACTCAAAAAGAATGAAGGGTACTTGGAGCTAAGCTCTGTACCCTTTCATTTTTCCACATCTTATCTTATTTTTCCACATCCATATTTTAAGAGAAAGGGGGTGTAAAAAACAATTGCTAGTTAAGGAGATTTAATGAATTTGTAACTACTCCTTGGATATCTTTGCAAGAAAGAACCCCATCATCATCTTGTTTGGGATGATTCGTATAGCGTTTCCAACCTGACTATCATATACATTCCCACTCCATTTG
>DHUO01000002.1:30852-55884 GCA_002409215.1 Candidatus Dojkabacteria bacterium UBA5232
TCAATCTTTGCATTAGGAAAAGTCTTAAGAAGATGTGTAAGGACACCCTCATTCTCATCAGGTTCTAATGTACAAGTAGAGTAGATCATAGAACTACCATGCTTTAATGTCTTGAATGCAGAAACAATCAATTCCTTTTGAACAAATATATTCCTTTTCACCTTATCCATACTCCAATATCTTAGAGGCTTAGGACCTTTGAAATATATCAATCCTTCACCACTACATGGAGCATCAAGAAGTACTTTATCAAAATATACTGGATATTTCTTCCCAAATTCCTTGGCATCACTAAGTGTAACTTTTGCTTTAGCTCCAAACTGATTCAATACACTCTGTAAATCAGAACTTCTAGAAACATCAATATCATTTGCTATTATATTCGCTTGATTATTAGTTATCTCTGCAATATGTGTACTCTTGCTTCCAGGAGCAGCACACATATCCAAAATACTCTCTCCTTTCTTAGGCTCTAGTATGAGTGTCGCAAGTATACTTGAGAGATTTTGTATGTAGTATTTCCCATCATTATATTCCTCTGTCTGTGATGCTTCATCCTTATTCTTATTCGGAACAAAATATGTATTTTTTGCCCACGAAATCTCTTCTAGAATATATCCCTTTCTTTCCAATTCCTTCTTGGTTTGTTCAGTATCCCCCTTAAGGGAATTAAGTCTAATTGTTGTAATTGGTCTTTGGGAAAAAATCCAAGGTATCTTCCCTTTTGGAACCATTAATATACTAGCTAGTCTTGACACAAAGACATCTTCTTTGGTAAAGAATTTATCTCGCACAGGGCGGTTGGTAAATGCCTCTCTTTTATGTTTATAACTACTTCTTTTTCTTTTTTTCATACTTCTATATCTCTCCTTTTAAATATTTAATGATACTACCAATTACTAGACCAGTTGTCTCTGTTCTTAATATGTTTCCTTTCAACTTTATGAATTTAAAATGGAGCTTTTTGAATATCTTTAGATCTGTAATGTCCCAACCCTTTTCAGGTCCAATTGCAATTATGATGGGTTTTTTAATATCAATATTTTTTAAGATTTCTGTGAGATACTTTGCCTCATGTACTTCTGTTGCTAGGCATATCTTTATAGCATCTTTGGGGAAGTTGTAGCTGGGTAGCTCTTTTATGTGTAACGGTTTCTCTATTATCGTAGGGAAAGTATTTCGTGATTGTTCAGTTGCATCTTTAACTAGCTTATTCCAATATGTTAAATCTTTCATTGCTTTATTTCTCTTCTTTAATGAATATTTAGATTCAACAGGTATTATCTTCTGTATACCAATCTCTACACTTTTTTCAATGAAGTATGTGAATTTAGAATCATTACTTAATGATTGGACAATTGTTATATCAGGAGTAAATGGGGATTCTCTCTCACCTAATTCTTCTACAATCTGTATCTCTACGGATGCGGGTTGTATGTCTGTGATTTGAGCAAGGAATACTTTTTCATATGTTTCTATTTTGATATACTCCTCGATATCTAAATCACCTTTTTCAATTATATTTCTACTGTCTGAGTCAGATAGGTATGTTATATCTTCAACAGAGAGTTTATGTCTAACAAAGAATTTTTGCATGGTTAATTATACCTTACTATTACTTGATTTGGGAGATGTTGGTTACAATCTTTATTTTAGAAGGAATTATCTTTTTTACATTTTCAAAATCCTTTCTATCTCTTGTTAGAATATAGTCACAGTTAGCATGTAGTGCCATGAGGTATTGGAGAGTGTTTTCGTAGTCAGAGTATTTGCTCTTGTATGCAAGGGATATTGTTGAATCTGTTAAAGGAGTGATTTCTACAAAAGTTAGGAATTCTAATATCTTTTTATGAGTTTTTGAACCAGCCTTTATGTGCAGTATGTGGAATGTAATATGTACAGAGAGCGCAGAGACAAATATCTTAGCATTGGGGAATCTCCTTATTAGCTTGTCAGCACCACTTTCTTCTAATTGTCTTCCCTCGATTATATCTATTATGATGTTTGCATCTAGGAATATCTTTTTCATTATCTTTTATACCTTTCATTCAGTAGCTTACCGTACTCTTTATCTACATCAAGCTCAGTAGGAAGTTCTATCTTCTCTGTGGGCATAGAAAGCATCCTTTCGAAATCTTTAGCACTTTTTTCTTTTTTTTGCTTGATGCTTAAGAGGTGTTCTGTGGAGGCGCAGATGAAAGAGGGGATACCTCTGTCGTATACCTCATATATAATTCCAGCTTCTATGGAGTCCTTTAGTTGTGTTAGATTATGTCTAAAATCTCTCAAATTTATTTTGATATATTCTTTGTTTTTCATATTTATCCTCACTCTTAAATTATCTCATTCTCTTGTAATAATATCTTTGCGACAGTATGTTGAACATAAGTTTCAACATGCCTGTTGTTAAATTACAAGAACTTGTAATTTCAAGGTCTAAACTTCTTTAACAATCATGGTTGTATAAGTAATAAATCCTTGACTTCATTAACATAATCTAGTTATATATATACATATAACATAAAGTGTCTTTTTTTAATGAAAGAAAAATCAGTAAGGTTTGTTAGGAGTATTGCTAAAATAGCTCTCCTTTTGTGTGGTATATTCCTTGTACTATTAGGTGTTTACTACACCTATCGTTCCATTCGATTCAGACCTTACAAGGTAAGGGTAAGTAATGTAACGGATAGTGCTTTTACAGTCTCTTGGGTCACAGATGAACCAATGGTGGGAGTAGTGTACTACGGCGAGAAGGATAGTTTCCTTCCAGGTCCTCTATCATGGTTGGGTAAGAAGAAGGCAGTAGATGATAGGGATGTATCAGAAGCTCAAACAGAGTGTGTAAGTAAGTTTAACAAGAAGGTATCTAAAACAAGAGATGAGAACTTTACAGTAGATGCAAGTGGTTTTGATTGTCATAATGTCAAGGTATTTAAGAAAGGACATTACTATACCCATCATGTCACAGTAGGTAACTTAGACGCAGATAAGGAGTATTTCTTTAGGGTAGGTAATGGGTATATTAGCTACAAGACAAATAATGGTATCTATGCAGAGGGTGAACCCTTAGGTGAAGATGAATTTTCAGTTCATACGAAAAAGACATTTGAAAATATAAGTACACCTAACCCGGCATATGGGATAATAGAGGAGGTATACCAAACAGCCGATGGTGTTTTTGCACTAAATAAAAATTTTGATTCTATGCTTTTTCTGTCTGTTTATAGTAAAAATGGTACTGTTCATCCTGGGCTTTTTTCTTCTGTTGCAAATAAAGATGGCGGTTGGAGTATAGATTTATCTAATGTGAGGGATGAAGAGGGCGATATAGTTGTAGGTGAAGATACGATTCTTGTTTTTGTGCCACAAGCCGAGAATCATGAGCTCTTTATACCGAAAACACATGAATATAATACTATTGTGTTTCCTCTGAGATTGGTAAGTAACACAGAGGATAGTGTCAAGAAGGAGGGTGCTCAGAAGAATCTTCTAGAGGGCATAATGAAAGGTGTTGAGGCATGGACTCCACTTCCAGATCAGGGCTGTACTAGGTATGGTACTGTGGGGAGAACACAATTTTGTGGTGGCATATGTGTACGGGAGTGTTTTTGGGTTGTTGGGGGAGAGGAGCAATTGAAAGGGTGGGTTAAGTCTGATTTGTGTGTATGCCCACAGTACTGCAAGGATAATCCTGAATACCAGGGTTGTGATGGACCAAAAAAAGCTCCACCACCAGCACTACCTCCAGTTATAGAAGATGAGAGTAGCAATCCCGAGTCTGAAATAGTTGTTTACGCGAATGCTCTTTGCCCAGCTAACAGGGCATGTAGATGTGAGCTTAATATTGAGGGAGAAGTTGTTAGCTTTGAAATCTTGAGCACGACGACTAGAAGGAGATGTTCTCTAAGCAATATGCCTAGGAGTGAAAGCACTCCCCCACCAGAGGTTAGTGTTATCAGACAAAATGAATCTTGTCCTGCGGGTGAGGAGTGTACTTGTCTAATTACTGTTAACAATCGCCCAGTACCTTATACAATCAACAGTAATGATTCAATAAGACTGTGTTCTCTAAGCAATATGCCTGAGAGTGAAAGCAGTACTTCACAATCGAACCCAACAACGGAACAATGTTATTATTATGACCCAGGACTCCTTGGCTTAGGCGAGGCATGTTATCCAGTTAACGCTCCTGCGACCGGTTGTAGTGGGGAAAACTACTATCTTGGAGATCCAGCATGTGGTGATAATTTGGGCTGTTATACTTTCAATCATCTTTCCCCGGGTGGTAGTTGTCATCGTGCTTCTTGTCTCGCAGCACCTTATAGAAGTTATAATAATTGTGAATCAATAAGGGAAGCTACGATATCTGATTATGGGAAAATTACTGCGTTTATGGTAAATGCAGATGTCTTCACTGATACTGCCTTCAAGACAGTAGATTCTCTTGTTTTAAGATCGGAGACCTACATTTGTTGCAAATTCTCTCGGAAAGATGATCACAGCGTTGTCCGAGAAGCCTCTCTTGCTTCAACAACAGATTGTGGAATGATGGCAGCAGGATTCCCTGGGACAAAACCTCTTGATGGTGCCTATCATTTCTCATTTGATAACTGTCCAGACTTTGGAAAATTCAAAGAAAATGAAGAAGGGATTAATAGGAGATATATGTTTAAGTCTTTAGCACAGGGTGAATCTGCTGGTGACAAGTTTCTATTCTTTCCTGAAAGAGGTGTGTATTCTGTAATCTCAACACTATCTCAATCAAAAATATTTTTCTTGGGAGGTGATGGGAAGAAGTATGTGTTCTATCAGAATCGTGATGGAAAAGAGGGTTATCAATCCCCATTAAATCCTTTAGAGCCAAGAGATGATGAAGATCTTTTAATTCCTGCTTCTGAGTTAGTTTTATCTGTTTCTAAGGAAACGACTGTACAGGAGTTACATTTGTCGCAAGGTATAAACATTGTATCTTTTGATCTAATTCCTTCATTAGGAGAGTTGAAGCAATTGGACTCTTCTGACTTTCTTAACATTGTTAATCGCTCAGATCATGTAATATCAAGAATATCTCCTTTTAATTCCGGACAATGGGGATCCGGTATGTCCTATGATTTTGAAGTGAAGGAAAACAAAGGTATTCCATTTCCGTTATCTCAAGGGAGGGGCTACTTGGTAATGGCAGAAAAAGATGCAACAATCTTTGTCCCAGGATATAAAACAGAAACTCCAATCCCCATCGCCTTCTCCTCTGGTTGGAACCTAATAGGAGTACATGGTCATAATACAGCATATACAGCCAAATCATTAATAAATAGTGTAAATAGTATAGAAGGTCTTCAGGCTAACAATGTAACCTACTGGCCAACTAGTAAGGGTATGTATCAGGGTTTTCAGTTATCTGAAGGTCAAGAGTATGGTCAAGATTTCCCCATTAGTAAGGATCTAGGATATTTTGTAAGGATAAATGACTTTAAAGCACTAAAAGAGGGTTGTAAATCAATAAACTGGAATCCTGGTGGTCAAAAGAACGGAGAATGTAACTAATATATAAATTAATATATAAATAGGTACACATGGGTGGGAAGAAGAATAATGCTCTAAAAACGGTATCTAAGATACTCATATCTCTGCTGCTAATATCATTGCTAGGATATTTAGGATATATAGGGTATGTGAGTATAAAGTCTAAACCATACAAAGTAAGGGTAACCAATGTAACAGACAGTGCATTTACTGTCTCATGGATTACAGACAAGCCCATGGCTGGTGTAGTCTACTACGATGAAAACAATGACTTCCTTCCTGGACCATTGGTAAGTATGGGTAAAAAGGTAGCAGTAGATGATAGAGATATGTCTAAGGCGCAAACAGAGTGTATTGAGAAATTCACAGAAAAAGCATCTAAAACAAAAGATAATAACTTTGTAGTAGATGTAAGTGGTTTTAATTGTGAGGATGTAAAAATCACAAAATATGGCAAATACTACACACACCATGTAACAGTAGAGAACTTAGAACCAGACAAGACATATTACTTTAGGATAGGTAATGGAATTACTGCATACAGTAAAAACAATGGAGTATATACAGAAAATGAACTACCTGGAATAGATATGTTCTTGGCAAAAACTAGAAATGTTTTTACAGAGGTTGGTACTCCATATCCAGCATTTGGTTCAACATATAATCTCTACTATGACAAGGAGAAGGACTTGATGAAAAATGTAAGTTTTGATTCTCTCATGTTCCTCCTAGCTAAGAAAGATGGAATTGTACTAGCACAATTCTCTGGTGTTGCAAATAGTGATGGTGGATGGAGTATAGATTTAGGTAATATTAGAGATTTAAAAGGAAATATAATAGAGGGGAAGGATGGGATAGAATTAGAGTTCATACCTCAAACAGAAAACTTCCTTCCTGCGAATAGAAAGGTAGTATCTCTTAATGATGTAGAATCTCCTCTTTTGATGGTAGGTAATAATCATGATGCATGGGAGGAACCGGAGAAAGAGAAGCAGAGTAGTGTATCTAGCGAAAGAGGCGTTTTAGATATTCTAAAACATAAATCTCTTGCCTCTAGTGATACGAGGGCAGATGGTGATACTGATGAGATGATAGTAACTAATAAGGTAAGAGATTGCCTTGATCCGGATGGTTGTGTATGTCTTTTTGATAAGCAAGGTAACAACTATATGATACGTATAGATGTTAAGAAAGGTGAGAAGTGTGAGCCTAAGACAGTATGTAAGGCTAATGATAAATGGCCAGGTAAGATGGATATACAGATGGGAGATATGTGTATAGATCCTAGTGGTTGTGAATGTTTTAATGGTAGTACAAATGCAAACATGGATGCAGAATGTGGTTGTGAGTGTGGTGTAGAGGGTTGTACTGGTGGTGAAAAAGAAACAATAAATGGCGATAATCCATTGGGACCAGGTAATCTTACTAAAGAGAGTTATACCAGTTTGACAGAACTGTGTGGAGATTTCTACAAACCAGCTCAAGTTAGGTATAAAGGGTATAAAGAAGGAAAGGAGAACGCACTGGTTTGTTTGTCAAATAGTGACTACGATCGTGTTAAGCGAAGATGTAAGGATGGTATGGGCCAGGGAGTCCTTTCTACCCATTGGAAGCTAAACCATATTGTTGAAAATAGTGATGGTACATATTCGCTAGGTGAAGAGGTGATAGGTACAGGAAACACAGGTAACCTTGTTTGTCCAAAAGTCTCCTTAGCCCTTGCTATAGACATAGATAAGAATGCGGGTGTGAAAGAGCAAGCAGAGGCCTATACTAAATATAAGTGTTGTGTTACAGAGGAAAATGATAGAGGGGTTTTTGGTTACAAATACAGTTTCGAAAAGGATTGCTCTATGGTTGCAGATGCTGAAAAATGTGATATTCCATTGAAGAGTAGCTACTGTATTGACAGTAAAGATCCAAACCTACTCTTTGCTGTTTTGTATGCTCAAAGCAAAGATAATCAATATAACAATGATAAAACTGTTTGTGAGGAAGAGGGTGGTGAGAGCTTGCGAGGTTCTACTGGGTATGGTAATGAAACTTCTCACTATGGGAAAAACTGTTGTGAAAAAAAAGAATCTGCTGGAAAAACCTATCAAATTAATAGATGTGCTAATCCAGAAATGGTTCGCTGGAAGTTCTGTATAGACAATGGAAAAGTTGGAGATGTGTTCCATCCTAATCCTATTAGATATGATGAGTTCAGACTAGGAGGTAAAAGTGATGTAGCAAGATTTTTTGAGAAGTTTAAAAAGTCAACTCTTGCGAATATCGATACAGCATCTTTAGAGGAGAATATAGAAACAGTCTTTTTCTTCCCTGAAAGCGGTATGTATGAAGTTAATACATACGGTGGGGGGTCAACACTTCTAATGGGTGATAAGGAGACTTCATACTTCTACTTCAAAAACAGAGATGGTGTAGAAGGATACCAAGCTCCTGCAGATCCAGCTAACCCTAAAGAGAATGAAGATATAATAGTTCCAAGGGTAATAGCAGAGGTGTCAGTATCTAAAACCACAACTGGTAAAGAAATTGAATTAAGAAAAGGTATAAACATAATGTCCTTTGACTTCTTGCCTACAAAGGCAGGTGATGAAAAGAAATTATCTTCTGGAGATTTCCTTTCTCTAGCAAATGCTTCAGGAAGGAAAGTTTCAAGTATAGGGCAGTTTGTTGGTGGGCAATGGCAAAGAGGAACATCATATGACTTTGAAAAAGATAAGGTAACGGGTCCTTTATTTGATTTAATCTTTGGTAAAGGTTATGTAGTAGTAGCAGAAGAGGATGTCACTATAACAGTACCAGGGCATGACATTAAAAGTCCTGTCCCGATAGCCTTCTCTTCCGGTTGGAATCTAATAGGAGTACACGGACACAGTACATCATATACAGCTAAATCGTTGATAAATAGTGTAAGTAGTATAGAAGGTCTTAAAGCCAACAATGTAACCTACTGGCCAACTAGTAAGGGTATGTATCAAGGTTATCAACTATCCGAAGGTCAAGAGTATGGGCAAGACTTCCCAATCTCTAAAGATCTAGGATATTTTGTAAGGATTAGTGACTTCAAACCACTAACCCCAACCTGTAAATCAATAAACTGGAACCCCGGAGGCCAAAAGAACGGAGAGTGTAACTAAACTAAAAAAATAAAAATATGCAAACAATACCACCAGTATATTGGATGATAGTAGTGGCTGCTATAGCTATACTAATCTGCTTTGTACTCTATGAACTAGGGATGCTAATAAAGGATTCTAGAAAAACATTGCAAAATGTTGAAGGTATAACCTCTACAGTAAAAAATACTGTAGAAGAAGTAAACGAAACAATAATACAACCAATAAGAGGAATAGGTTCTGGCATATCAGCAGTAAGTGGGTTCATCTCAGGTCTAACAGGAGATAAAAAGGAATAAGGAAAAAAGATATAAATGTTGTAATAATCCCTGTTTACAGGTATCATATCCTTAATGAAAATAGCTTACATGCCTCAACATCAAAGAAGGCAAAACATTATTCTAGCAATACTCTTGATAGGATTACCTCTTCTTGTTTTTGCAGCGTATCAGGTGGTAAAGATTGTATCTAGAGCAGGTGTTGGTTCTGAACCTAAAAATGTTGTAATAAGTAATATCTCAAACAACATGATATCAATATCATGGACAACAGATGCCAACACAATAGGCTCAATTACTCCAATTGAAGGTGGTGCAAAGAAAGCTAAAGTGATAGATAGTCGTTCTGCAGGAAGAAGCTATACGCACTATGTAGAACTTGATGATTTAGAGGCAAATACAAAGTATAGTTTCTTAATCAACTCAGAAGGAAAAGAGTACTCTACTAGTGATGGAAAAAACTTAGAATTCTCAACAGCTCCAATAACGGGAGGAACCTCTACCCCAGGAAGTATAACAGGACGTCTTAAGGGAGGTAGGGGAGAGGATGTTTTGATATATGCTTTCCTAACAGACAAAAGCACATTTCCTCTCTCTCCTCTTGGTGGAACAGTATCAAGAACAGGTGGTTGGATAATATCAATCAATGACTCAAGAAAGATTACAGATTACTCTTATGCTGAAATAAAAGATAGTACAAATATAACGGTAATTGCAGTTGATGGAAGGGGTAAAACAGCTAAGATACAAGGAACCTACGTTGAACTTTTTGATAGTAATGGTGAGCTAAAACCAACACAGGATTTTACCCTCGGAGATAATGGAGATGTATACTCTCTTCTGCCATCAGGTTCAACACAAGCGGTGGTGCCATTAGAACCCCGCCCCCCAGAAGAACCATATGTCCCTCCCGTACCAACCCCAGATCCACTACCACCAATTGATGATGATCAACCTGTCGATTCAAGCAGAGTATACAGAATAGTGCATCAGCTGTCGTGGGTTGAACTTACAGACACAAGCAGCAGTAGTGTGGAGGATTCTTTTAGTGGAGCGAAAACAATAAGGGTTGTAGATGTTACAGACTCTGGATTCAAGGTTGTTTGGGTGTCTTCTGAGAAAGAACAAGGATATATAAACTATGGAACTTCTCCAACCAACTTAAACTTGAAAGGCCTTGATGGTAGGGATTCACCAATTAGTGGAGAAATGGAAAAGTATCATATTCATAGTATAGAGATAGACAGACTACAAAAAGAAACAAAATACTACTTTGAAGTTATCTCAGGTAGTAACACATATGACAATAATGGGAGTAAATATCAACAATCAACTCTGCCTTTAATAGAAATCCCACAATACAAAACCACCAGTATCGCTGTTGAAAACATGCCAGACCATCGTGAACTTGCAATGATTGCACATATTGAAGATAAAGATAGTGTTGGAACTTCAGGTAGGAGTAGAGATATTTTTTGTATGACAGATACCACTAAAGGCCAGTGCGATTTAGTCCTAGGAAATTCAAGGGTAGAAGATGGTAGTGCTTTTTATGAATATACGGATGAAGATATATTAGTAATAGAACCATATACGACTTTTGAAGTGGAAAAACTTTCTTTACCACTCGTAGGACTTGAAGATGCAGGTAAGGAAGTATCATTGAAAAAAATAAAAACGGAAACTCCTGTTAATACAACGAGAATTTCTGCACTTAGCAATTACGGTTTAACCAATTCCCCTAATGAAGTAATCACCACTAATACTGAAGGAGGTAGTGGTACTGGTACAAGTGAGATTCCGAAGACAGGAATTGTGGATAGTTTTGTTACTATTTTAATTATTGCTCTAATTTTGGTAGTATTTGGTGTATTACTTTACATCCTCACAAGAAGGAAAGATAATGTGAGAGGTAAAATGACAACAGGATTATGATAAGAATTAAGGGGAACAAAAAACCAGTTTTGTTACTATTGCTCCTAGTGGGGTTTTCTTTGTTGACTGTGAAATTGGTTGGAAGTAATTTCGCAAAATCTAAAAAAGTTGAGATTCAGAACAACAAAGTTCAACAGTGTGATAATTGTAAGGGTGTTGATGATGATATTCTGACAGAAAAGGTTATAGAAGATATTACAGAGGATGATATTATTTTTATCAAAAAAAAGGACACAGTTGATATAACGAGCAGGGCTGATAGTGGATCTGTTAAGGGCATAGGCAGAGTTGATTGTGGTGCTATCTCACCAGACACACTCTTAGCCTCTATTAGAAAAACTTGTTCGAACGGAGCCGGACCTGTTGATTTTAGTAAATCTGGGAAAGATTCTACTACTGGTGATGGTGTAGTGGTTACAAAGGATACAAAGGTCGAAATAGTGGAAATAACTTATCCTCTGGGTTTGTTTTTAGGACAATCGACCTATCAGGATAGTAACAAACAGATAAGGAAGAAATCTCCGGAGTATAGGTCCAACGGTCAGCAGATAGATGTTGAGTACGTAACTAGAAATCTCTCACCTAAAGAATCAGAAGCTTTCTCCAAATCCCTTACTAAAACAGAAAAGGTTCCTTTCAAGGTGGAGGGAGAGGTTAAGGTTGGTGGTGCGGAAGGTATTGGGTCGGCCAATCCAGGGGAGTATGCTGTAGCAAATGCATCACACAATCCAGAGTGTACTGTATATGGAAAGCCTTGCGAAAGGGAATTTGCGATCTCTGACTTTAATGTAGAGAAGAGTAATCAATTAGCTGCAGATTCAAAATATGGAGGATACTTGATGGGTCAAGCTCCTGGAGGAGATAAGTATGAGAAGGAAGAAGAGAATTCCTGTTTAGTTGAAGATACTAACTATACCGTTTGGGATAAGGGTGTCGTCGAGGCATGTCGTCAAAGTGATATGGCAAGTTTAATGGCTACCTTCAAGGCAGCCTTTAGTTCAACCAAGTGGAAGAGGTGTACTGAAGGTGAGAAGATAATGGATGAAAATGGTAATGTAAGTGTAGTAAAAGAGGCTTGTATAGACACAAAGAACATTGGAATAAAGATGACAGCGATATTTGGTGATCCTTATGAATGTACTGATGATTTGTGTGCAAATGCTATGTTGGTGGATAAATATAGATCTGTACTATCTCCAAAAGAGGCTGATGGTATTCAAGAAGTTTCTACAAATCCTAATAAGAGTTTAACAAAGTTTGTTGCTACAAATTGTAAGATAAGTATAGATGGGACCACAGTTGATGTATACTGTTTGTGGGATACATCGGCTTACCTACTTAACTATCAACTCCAAGCTAAGGATTCTGCTCCAAAACAAGAAGATTTTCCAGAGAATTTCAATTCATATTGGCGTTCTGTGAAAAAGTCCTCAGATATGTCATCTGAAAAATACGGATTATAATAGTATTTAAAATTTTTATTAAATAAAAATGAAAAAATTTGTCTCTCTGTTCCTTTTTGCCCTAATAATATTATGGTTTGTTCCTATGAGTGTTTATGCTCAAGGCAACTCTGAAGATATCCCTAAACTACCTATACAAGAGGGATGGAAAGAAATGGATGAAGCTTCTGATGTTGTGCAAGATACTCCGAATGGAGGTCAGAATGCAGACAAGCTTGCTGGTAAATCAATGTATGGGACCACCTCAGTTTTGCTTACAGCAATTGCTCCTGAGTTGGTGGCTGATCCTGAGGATTTGCCACAGAGTATGAGAAGGGGTCTTTTAGGTGTTGCAGAAGATGGTGTTATGGCTCTCTTTAATAATCAACCTAGAATTGATGTTCTTGCTCATCTTAGTGAGGAATGGGTTCCTGGGTATAAAGAATCTAATGCTGTTTATGCTGGTGGATACAAAGATTTACAAGATTCAGGTATATCATCTTTATGGTCAACTACAAGAAACATAGCATATGCGGGATATGTAATCATTATGATAATTGTGGGTTTTATGATCATGTTTAGGAATAAAATAGGAGGGCAAATGATGGTTACCGTAGGGAATGCAATACCAAAGATAATAATATCTCTAATATTAGTCACATTTAGTTTTGCTATTATTGGTTTAATAATAGATATTGGCGGTATTGCAACAAATATGGTTGCTGCAATTTACTATCGTAACGATTTGGCAAAAAGTATAGAAGTGACTAATCCTTGGTCACTGTTTGGTGAGATTTTTAGCAGTAGTGGACTTGCTGTAGGTTCAGGAATAACAGGAGGTCTGGGACTTGCTGGAATCGTAGGTCTGATGTTTTTCTCTGGACCAGTAGGTTGGATTCTTGCAGGTCTAGGACTGCTTTTAGTAGGACTGATAGTTTCGGGCATTATACTTGTCGGAGCCATTAAACTTTGGATAGTGTTAATTAAGGCTTACTTAGGTATACTCATAAATGTTGTTACTGCACCACTAGCTATAATGGCGAGTTCGATTCCTGGGAATGATGCTATGATGGCAAACACATTTAAATCTGCACTTAGAAATGCTTTAGTATTTCCTCTCGCATATGCTATTGTTAATCTTCCCTATTATATTGCTGATAGAGGCATATCTTTGACATTCCCAAATACTCTGACGGGAGTACAAGGTGGAAGTGAGAGTACATTCCTTTCGGGAGCCCTAATAGGGATTGCAAAGATAGTTGCAGTATATGCAGCTGGTTCTGCTCCTAATATTTTGAAGGGTTTAATTCCAGCGACTGCTTCGAAGTCTGGTATAGATGTGTCTAAGTCTCTTCAAGAAGGTATGTCCAAAGTACCTTTCTTAGGAGGAATGTTTAAATAGTACTATTAAATCTTAATGGCAAAAAAAGGACAATCTGGAGATGTTATAGATTCTGTCTTTGACTTCGTATTTACAGAGTCCCAAAAACCACCAAGCAAGGTTAAGCCTGTAACTGTAACAGGCTTGGACTCTACGGACCCATATGTTGATGTTGCTACTGCGGTTTTGGAGAAACCTTTGATGTATGTAAATAAAACAACAGAAGGTGCTATAAAAGGCGCATCAAATATAGATATAGCAAGCTTCAATATCGATTCCAAAGATGGTAAGGTGAGAGTAGATTTCGGTTCTGGGAATATTGTTGATGTCTTAAATAACGATTTGACATTTGTCGATAAGGCATTTGAGAAATTAGAAGCGGCCAGGAAAGCAGGGAGGATGACTGCTTGGGGTAAAGAAATTGCAGCTTTTACTGCTGCAGGTATGGCAACTCAAATGGGTTTAGATGCTGAAACAAGAGATGTGTTTCTGAAGGTAGGTAAAACAGATACAGATCCTAATGCTGATTATGAAATGAATCTTAGAAGTTTTAAGCTTGCTAGTCAATTTTGGGAGAAAAGTGATTTTCAAAACATATCAGAATCTTCACTAAAGTCCATTTATGGAGATGTTAAGGGTGCTGAAGTGTATAAAAACATTCAATCTATACATAGTAAATATGAAGCGGAGATGGGGAAGCCAGAAGGGCAGAGAGATTTTAGTAATGTTTTTAACGAAGCTGGTGCTAATAGGGATATGCACCTCTTCTTTGAAAGATTTAATCTTGCAAAGAAGGGGGCAGAAGCCAAAAATAAGGCAGCAGCATTAGATCCAAACAGTAAAGAAGCGATTAAGCTTAACCGCCAAGCTACTGGATATCGCGATGCACAAAATACTCTAGCAATAATACAAGATAGCGATAGATATAAGAAACACGGCGGTATAGATAAATATGTTATACAAAAGGAAGCAGAGCTTAGAACTCTCAAAAATGAGTTACGGAACCTTTCAGGAGCGACTGATAAAGCTAGTATAGATAGATTGAGGGATATAAGGGGTGAGATAAAAGGGATTGATGTACAGGTAAGAAATTTTAAAATCCAGAAGACAGCTCATAGTTTAGGTATGATAGAAACACAATTAGATTCAATTAAGCAACTTTACGAATATACAGTTGGTGGGGGATTGATACCTGCTCTTATTAATGGGGATTTTTTTGATGCAAGGAAGAATGTTGCATGGGGATTACAACCGCGTGATGCAGATTCTACTGTTACATTCAGTTATTTAGCTAAGGATGGTAAATTAATAACCACAGATTACAAAGGTCTTCTTGCTAAGAGTGGGAAGAACAGGTTTGAGCAATCATACTACGAGGGAATGATGGATTACTATTACAGATTTACCCCAAAAGGTATTATAGAGAATCTAACTACAGGTAACGGTTTTGCACGCCAAGCTTTTAAGCAGCGAGAGGCCCTTATAGAGACATTTAAAAATAGCGCTGCTGGAAAATTGTTTGCAGATGGGGATATTGAGTGGGATAAGTTATTTGGTGCTGGTGGTGCGGGATACCTTAAGTCTTTAGAGGGAAATCCAAAATTTGCAAAGTTGCTAGAGTATATAGAGAATAACAAAGGGAAGTTTGAAAGATTCAATAAACTTGTAAAGACAGCTGATAAGTTTAATTTTGTTAAGAGGGCAAAGGACTGGCTTGGAAATAACTCTTTATATAAGAAAACTATTGGTGCCCTTGCAGGCAAAGTAAAGGATAGCTTTCGTAATTTACTATTGAAAATAGCAAAGGATAATATTGCAAAGGGTAAGATAGAGGAACTATTTGCAAAAGAGTTGGGATTACGAGCAGTATCTATTGCTCTTAAGACAGCAATAAAATCGGCCTTAGCGACATATACAGGAGGTATTAGTGCTGCTCTTGGGTTTGTTATTGACAGGGCTGTAGATATTGCAATGCAAGTAGTAGTAAAAGCAGCTAAACCAGTAATTAAATTTGCTATAACAGGATTTGTTTTTGCCTTGGTAGGGATAATAGGAATTCTGTCTTTAATTTTTGTTTCTCCTCTTAAGACAAGCAGGACATTAGGCTCGTACAGTCATGTTGCACCTCATGAAATAATACTAGGTGAAACGGATTATACAGTAGTTGCAGAAGGAGATCCTGGACTTCCTGGAGAAACAGTTCCTGGGGTAAGCTTCCCAATATATTCAGGTGGAGCTTATGATATTCTTATGTCAATTGCCTCGGAATTTGGTGTTTCTGTATCTTTACATGATTGTACTGGTAGTACAGAAGGTTATTGTGGGAAAATAGCAGGTGGTTGGTGTTATGCTGCCCAAGGAACAGTATATTGTGATATGAGTAGGATTCCAGAGAGTGCTTATAATACAATTTTTAGGCATGAAGTAATGCATTTTGTACAAGTTTGGTATTTTGATTATCAAACAGATAGAAAATATCGAGAGTGGGGAGCGGATTATATGTCTAATAATGGTGGTTGGTATTGTGTGGTTGTTAATGGTGTATCTATGCGAGCTACTACTGCAGCAGAGATATTCAAGAGAGAGGGTGGGTGTACAGAAGAAGACTTAATTAATTTAGCCTATCGTAAAGCAGATAGCGCAGATCCTAACTGTGCAGCATATTTCCATAGTAGCTTAACATCTGCAGAGACAGGTTATTGTAATTAAAAATATGGAGATTAAAAGATTTATAAAAAAATACAAGAAATACATAGTCATAGTATTAACAGTGGTAGCTCTAATAGTAATATTTATCTTTCTATTAGGGAGGAAAAAAGAGCCAAAAGAAGTTCTAGTGCCGATGAATAAGGAGATAGTCTCTCCTTTTATGGAATACACAGGATTGCCCAGTTTTGCTTTACCCAAGAAGAAAGCACTATTTACTGAAGAAGTTTTAAACGTTTATAGTATCCTGCCCTATAAACAATCTATAGCAGAGGTAGTTTATAAATTTGATAACAATGCTAGGTCTAGATACCCATCGGAGGTTATGGATTTTTGGAAGTCGAGTAGTAATTCTTTTGCATATTATAAAAACACAGGCATTCTAAAAATTTCTTCTCCACATGGTTTGTCTGTGACTTCATTAGTCGATAGTAAAGAAAACATTAAAAATTTCATTAGTACTTATTTTGGGTATGTGGATATAGATACTGACAATATTTTGGTAAAGAGCAATCCTTCGGGAGGTTATACTTATAAAGGCAAATATTTAATAGATGGTTATGCTTTTGGTTCTATCTATCTTGAATCATATGCTTATGTTGTTCAAACAGATAAAGATTCTAATATTAATAATCTGTCGATTTTTTTGTACAACAGAAATAGTCCCTCTGTATATTCTCGATATCCAGTACTCGGCGAACCAGAACTTTTATTAAATAAAAGAGTGTATATTGATAGGCTTACGATTAGTGAGAACTATAATAAATTGGACAGATATGTCAAAGGCACAATAAACCTAGAATCTTTGAATATAAGTGAAATGGAAAAGGCTTACATATTTACTGATTTCACAGAAGGATATATATACCCAATGTATATGTTTACAGCGGATGCAAGATATAAAGATTTTAACGAAGAGGGGTATGCTGGAGATATTCTCATGTATATAATGGCAATAGCGCAAAAAAACATCTCTCCGAGGGAAAATATTGTAGAATTTTATGAAATAGGGACTGAAGAATAAAAATATTCTCTATTCTGTGATACAATAAAACTATGAAATTACTAAAGTCGTTCTTGTTATCCTTGCTCATCCTTCCTTTATTTTTTGTCGTAAAAACAGAAGCCTTCTCATCATACTCTGTAGAAACACAAAAGTTTGACACATCATTAGCAGACCAAACTGTCACCATATACTCCAAACCTGAAAAAATATACATAACACAAATAACCTCATCAGCCCAAGAAGTATCTAAGAATCCAGCCCTCTGGGTTAAATCCCTCTACTACTACTACATAACAAGACTAGCTCTTCCTGACATCCCATACACATACATGATTGATGAAAATGGAATAATATACCAAGGAAAACAAGGATACCAAGGAGCAAACGTTCCTTCCCAAGACTTGAAAAACGTTGTATTAATAGGATACCTATCAAACAATGGTAATCTAACCAATAGAGCACAATCATCTCTAAAAGAAGTAGTAAATTCAATCTCTGAACAGTGGGGGGTAGAAGTCATAAAACCAATAAAGTTAAAAATAACTAAAGAAGAAGGTAAGCTCTCGGAATTAAATGTTTTAGACAGTACAGGAGAATTCACAAGCTCAATAAATGAAACTTTCTCTGGTTGGAGTCCTCCACCTGCGAAACCAATCCCATTCAAAGTAAATATTGAAAGCTTAGAGTATCCAAAAGAATCCCTCATAGGATCCAAAATAAAAGTCAAAGTCACATATAAAAATATGAACGACTTTATGTGGTTTGTAAAAGATGAACCAATATATCTGTCTGTCAAAGATGGTAAAGAAAGTCCTCTGGCAGTCAATAAAGTATGGGATAGTTTTAGTAAACCTGTTAGCATCACAGACAAAGAAATTAAACCTGGAGACAATCTAGAAATAGAATTTGAGCTAGAAGCAAAGGTTTTAACTGGTGAAGTGAAAGAATCTTTTGTCTTGCAGGAATTAGAAGGAGCACCATTCAAAGGTTCTGAATTTGAGGTAAAATTCTCAGTAGTAAAGGGTGACAATGTATTAGTACAGGTTGTTTCTCCTGAATATGGTTTTCTAAATATTAGAAAGTGTAAATGGGCAAGCTGTGAGATAATTGACTCAGTAAAAGATGGGGCTGTCTTCATACTCCTTGAAGAAAAAGAAGGTTGGACAAAGATTAAATATAGTGAGGATGTCCAAGGTTGGGCATTATCTAGATATCTAAAAAAGATATAATCATTATCTATGAATTCAGAAATAATCCTTCAGGGTTTAAATCCTGAACAAAAAAAAGCTGTCATAACAACAGAAGGTCCACTTCTAGTTTTTGCTGGAGCAGGTTCTGGAAAAACAAGAGTAATCACAAATAGAATTGCGTACCTCATTACTGAAAAAAGTATTAACCCAAATAACATCTTAGCTGTTACATTCACCAAAAAAGCTGCTGGAGAAATGCAAGAGAGAGTAAAAGGTATGCTTGAAGAATTAAAACAAGATAAAAAAGGAATACCAACAATTGGAACATTCCACTCAATTGGAGCTATGATATTAAGACAAAATGCAGATGAGGTAGGGCTTGGAAATAACTTCTCAATATATGATTCAGATGATAGTGAGAATATAATAAAAGAACTCCTCCTTGAAAAAGATTTAGATATCAAACAGTACAAACCATCTGCAATATCATATTTCATTAGTGCTGCAAAAAATGATTTAATCTCTCCAGACCAATTCCCATTCCACTATGGAGGATTCATTGAAGATATAGTCACAGAAATATATCCTAAATATCAAAAACAACTCCAATCGCAAAATGCAGTAGATTTTGGTGATCTTCTTTACCTAACAGTAAAGCTCTTGGATGAGAATGAAAAGGTTAGAACAAAATATCAGGAGAAATATAAATACCTGCTAATTGATGAATATCAAGATACCAATACAGTACAGTATAAATTTGCTAAATTAATATCAGCAAAATATAAAAATATCTGTGTGGTAGGCGATGATGATCAAGGAATATATGCTTGGAGAGGAGCCGATATCAAAAATATTCAATCTTTCGAAAAAGACTTTGATCATGTAACTGTTATAAAGTTAGAACAAAATTACAGATCAACAAAAAATGTAATAAAAGCAGCTGTAGGAGTAATTCAGCAAAACTACAGTAGGGTAGATAAAGTTCTTTGGACAGATAATGCTGATGGAGACAAGATATCGATATATCAGGCAATGGATCAAGAAGATGAGGCAGAGTATGTAGTGAATAATATCCGATTATTACAACAACAAGGTATTAATATGAGGAACATGGCTGTTTTGTATAGAACAAACTATCAATCTAGAACAATTGAAGAAGCACTACTTAAAACAGGTCTTCCTTACAAACTCGTTGGAGGTTTTAGATTCTATGAAAGGAAAGAGATTAAAGATATTATCAGCTATCTTCGTTTTCTCTCAAACATTAAAGATGAGTTAAGTTTAGATAGGATAATTAATACTCCTTCTAGGAAGGTAGGGCCTAAGGCAGTTGCAGATCTTCATTCATTTGCAAAAGAATACGATTTAACCATAGGTGAGTTTCTTCTTGGAGCCTACACATCAATGAATCAAGAGTTTCAGGGTGAGTGTCCAATTTCACTTGAAGTAGTAGAAAAAATAACAGAGAAAAAAGATGAATGGGGTAAATACCTTTCAGTAATTTCTCTTTTTGGAAATCTATATTACTATGCAAAAGGTAGGGAATTAATAGACATAGTAGATACAATTTTAGAAAAGACAAAATATGTAGAATGGTTTGATGATGGTTCAGAAGAGGCAGTGATGAAGAAAGAGAATATTACTGAATTGAAGAATGTTGCATCTTCGTACTCTTCAAGATATGGAGAGAAAAGCCTTGAGTTATTTTTAAATGAAATAAATATTATTGAACAGGAACAGGAAAAGAATCAAGATGGTAGTGGCAACTATGTTAATCTTATGACACTTCATTCTTCAAAAGGTTTAGAGTTTGATTTTGTTTTTATGATAGGGGTGGAAGAAGGTTTGTTACCACATTCAAGAGCATTTTTGGAGGAAAGTGAATTGGAAGAAGAAAGAAGGCTCTGTTATGTTGGTATTACTAGGGCAAAAAGGAAGCTGTATATAACCTTTGCAGAGAAGAGATTAACCAGGGAAGGATTTTCATCTCAATTACCATCAAGATTCTTAGGGGAAATACCACAAGATATATGTGAATATTACAGTTACAATTAATTATTGCAACCAACTTAATTCACCGTATTGAGCAACGTATTTTTTGTAGACCCCTGGCCACATATATTTAGGATTAGCTCCACCTCTAACTTTCTGCAATGTTATCCTAATTTGTGTATTACCATCAAAAATGTTCTCATTTGGGTATTGTTTATACCAAAGACATGGATGCCATTGGTACAGTCCTTTATATGTTCCCTTGTTATGCTCTGCATTACACCCAGACTCACCACGCATTGTAAACTTTAACCACCTCTTCTCCTCTTCTGTGGCAGAAAGAGAGTCTACAACAGCATCCCAATGTCCACAGTTGTATCCTAAATTTTGTGCGGAAGTAGGGGTGTGTTCGGCACCGATATATGTAAAGATTTGAGTTACTGGTTCTTTAATAGTTTTCTCTTCTACAACCTTCTCTTCGATGAGTCTATCTTCGAGATATACTCTTTCGATTCTCTGTGTCATTACACCAGGCTCTCCTGCTTGTTCCACCGCTTTTTTACTTAATCTTGAACAAAGTGCAGAGCCGTTAGTAATTGTCTCAAATGGAATCGTAATGGTCTTCTCCTCAATCTCAACTTTGTAAGTTTGTATCACAATTATTGAATTATCAAACAAACTCTCATTAAGAGATGTTGTTGTTAGCTTTGTATTGTCCCCAATCCTATATCCTAAATTAAGCAATGCTTCAGATGGAGTATTTGCTCTTACTAGTGCATACTCTACCTCAGAATCATATTTGACATAAATTCCTTTAACACTTGGTTCATCTTCTATCTGTTTTTGACCTAAGATTTCTGCGAAAATATCTTCTCGTACAACACCCTCTGCTTTGATAGGGTAGTATGAGCTAAATTGGTATAGCTCTAAGGTAAATAGAGCCATTAAAATTAAAAATAAAATCCTCTTAGACATATGTATCGACATTCTATCATATATTTGACATTAGGCTACCACTAAACTATATTTTAACTATGAAAGAAGAGATAAAGGTAGTTGAAGAGAAGGTTGAGAAAGTAGAAGAAGGTGCTAGCGCGAGTAAGAAGCAGGATTTGGCGCCTAAGAATAGAAATTTCAAGAAAGCTATCCCATGGATTTTGCTAATTCTTGTGTTGGGAGGTTTAATTGCTTGGTATGTTGTAAGTCAAAGGGTTACAGAAACCCAAAGAAATGACTATACTTCAAAAATTAAAGAAGCAGAGGCTAGTTATAATGCAAAAGAGTATGTTACTGCTATAAACAAGTATTACGAAGCTACGGATATAATTCCACAACGATTGGAGGCATATGTTGGTATAGTTGATATTCTTTTGATGAAAAACAGGGTAGATGATGCTATCTCAATCGTTAGGGAAAGTACAAGACCGCTCTCTTCAAATGATCGATCATACCTCTATGAATCTCTAGGTAGCTATTTTATGACGACTCAAGATTATGAAAGAGCAAGACAGATGTACCAAGAAGGTCTAGGTTTGGGAGTGCAAAATATCAATGCGGAATTAGCATTGGCAAGAACATTCCTGAAATTGGGGAGAATAGATGATGCGAAGAGGCAGTTGTCATTGAATGGATATAGTGGGGATAATGCCTCTGAAGCTAATCTCCTTCTTGCGTATATCCTTGGTGTAGGTGATAAGAATAAAGCCAAAGAACAGATAGGGAAAATTCCTCCAACAAGTAAGTGGGAAGCTTTTTATGATGAGTATGATAAAGTTCTTCAAACATTAGATGATGACAAGAAATATAATGCAACTAAACTGTCAAGAGTATATATAAATACTGGTTATCCAGCTCTTGCACTTGCAGTGCTCCAACCTCTCTCAGAAGAAATGACTAATTATTTAGATGGTATGTACTATATGGGACGAGCATATTTAGATATGAAAGAGTACGCTAAGGCAATTGAGGTATTTGATAAGGTTTTAACTATTGGAGGAATGGAAAAGGATGTCTTTTGGGCTAGGGCAAGAGCATATTACGGTCAAAATGATTTGGATAGTGCAATGGATAACTATTCAAGAGCCTTGGGGTATGCAGGTAAGGATGTGAGTGAAGAGCTGTTAACAGAGTATGTAGATATTTTGTTAAGCAATAATCAAGATTTAAGGGCTGTGGAGGCGGTAAGGGATGTTTTAATTAATGTTGAGAAACCATTTGTATATCTTTTGGGGGTGAAGAGTAACTACCAATCAGGTGAGAAGGCAAAGGTAGCTTTTTATATCCAACAGCTAGATAAGTTGGAACTAACAGATGTGCAAAGGAAGGAAACATTATATTGGAGAGCAAGAATAGCAGTTGATGATGAGAATCTGGAATCAGCAAAAATGTATTTGGATGAGCTTGTTGCTTTGGATAAGTACTATCCTCAATATTATTTCCTTTCAGGTATTATCAGAACAAAAGAACAGGATATTGATGGTGCAAAACAATCTTTTGAGAGGTGTATTGAATATGATTTGAACAATGAGATTGCAGATGAGGCAGGTAAACTGTTGTCTAATCTTAAATAGTTCTGTATAATCGCCACTGCGAAGGAAATATCCCCTTCATCTAACTTGCTTAATTTATAAAGAAATTAATATGGACAAAAATACATACAATGTTAAGATGCCTTTAGATAAAATTAGAAATATCGGTATCATTGCGCACATCGATGCTGGTAAAACAACGACAACAGAAAGATTGTTGTACTTTACAGGGCAGGTCCATAAGATTGGAGAAACACACGAAGGAGAAGCGACTACAGACTTCATGGAGCAGGAGCAAGAGAGAGGTATTACCATTATGTCTGCTGCAGTTACATGTTTCTGGGTGTACAATGACAATGATTATAGAATCAACATTATTGACACTCCAGGTCACGTAGACTTTACAGCAGAGGTTGAAAGATCTCTTAGAGTCTTAGATGGTGCGGTAGTTATCTTCGATGGAAGAAAGGGAGTAGAGCCACAGTCAGAAACAGTATGGAGACAGGCAAATAAGTATCATGTCCCAAGAATCTGCTTTATGAACAAAATTAACCTCATCGGTGGTAGTTTTGATCATAGCTTTCAGACAATTAAGGATAGATTAAGTAACAAAGCAGTTGCAGTCACATATCCAATAGGTAAGGAGCAAGAATTACATGGGTACGTTGATTTAGTAAAGATGAAGGCATATAAGTATGAGGGTGATGACACTCCTGATTTAATAGAGTGTCCAATTCCTGATGATATTAAAGACAAGGTAGATGAGCTTAGAAATGTTTTGGTAGAAGCATTGGCAGAACAAGATGACGCATTGATGGAGAAGTATTTTGCAGGGGAAGAATTAAAGGAGGAGGAACTTTTCCAAGCTTTAAGGAAAGGTACACTTTCTGAGAATATTTTTCCAGTACTAGGTGGTGACTCAAGAACTGCCATGTCAAAAACACTTCTTGATTACATCACTATCTGTCTTCCATCTCCACTAGATGTTCCTGCTGTAACAGGAGTAAATCCAAAAACTAATGAAGAGGAAGAGAGGAAAGCAGAGGAATCTGAACCATTCTCAGCGCTAGTATTTAAGATTGTTAATGATCCTCATGTAGGTAATCTTTCGTACTTTAGAGTGTATTCAGGAAAGATTGACTCTGGTTCATATGTTCTTAACTCAACAAAAGGTATTAAGGAGAGAGCAAGTAGGTTAATTCTTATGCATGCGGATGATAGAGAGGAAGTAACAGCTCTTAGAGTTGGAGATATTGGTGCTGTTGTTGGTCTTAAAGATTCTGTAACAGGAGATACTCTTTGTGATGAGAAGTCTCCCATCGTTCTTGAAAAGATTGAATTTGCAGAGCCAGTTGTATCACAAGCAATTGAACCAGCTACAAAGTCAGATGAGGAGAAAATGTCTGAAGCTTTGGCAAGGTTTGTTAAAGAGGATCCAACATTTAGAGTTAGTTCTAATCAGGAAACAGGTCAAACTATTATATCTGGAATGGGTGAGCTTCACTTAGACATTATTGTAGACAGGATGAAGAGAGAGTTTAATGTTGCCGCTAATGTTGGTAAACCACAGGTTGCATACAAGGAAACGATTAAGTCAAATGTTGCTCAGGTTGAGGGTAGGTATGTTAAGCAGTCTGGTGGTAAAGGTCAGTACGGTCATTGTTGGTTGAAGTTGGAACCAAATGAGAAGGGTAAGGGTTTTGAATTTATTAATGAAATTAAGGGTGGATCTATTCCACGAGAGTTTATCCCCGCAATTCAGAAAGGTGTTGAGGATGCAATGAAGTCTGGTGTTACAGCAGGGTATCCAGTTGTTGATATTAAAGTTGCAGTATATGATGGTTCGTATCATGATGTTGACTCTTCAGAGGCAGCGTTTAAGATTGCTGGTTCTATGGCATTCAAAGAGGGTATGAGGATGGGTGA
>DHUO01000002.1:56187-62825 GCA_002409215.1 Candidatus Dojkabacteria bacterium UBA5232
TTGTTTGGTTATACAAGTGAGCTTAGATCACTTACAAGTGGTAGGGGTTCATCTACAATGGAACCAGAGCATTATGCGGAGGTACCAAAGAATGTTGCAGAAGAGATCGCAGGGAAGAAGGTTTAGTTCTTTGTCCCGTAATTTTATACGGTAATACTGGATTACATATTGATTCTGTTTGTGTTCTCAGCTATTCTATATAAATAAATTATTTTGATGATTCTTATGGAGTTAAAAATTAAAAACAGAGTTGCAAATATGGTAATTTCCCTAGTCTCTAGGCTTAAAGAGTTCTTTTTGGTTCTGATTATGTGTATAATACTCTTCTTTATTGCCAAAAGTTTGTTTTTAAACACTAACACTCCTTCCATTATTGTCGTTGTCATCATAGTTCTCTATTTTGTCATTTCTATTCTTAATATCGAAGCAATGAGAAAAAAACAGATAACCTTCCTTGGGGAAAACAGTATCGATATTAAGAGTGGTAGTCTCTTTGGCAATTCAGATTTCTCTGTCCCTTTTACTTTGATTACTAGTGTTGAAATGACACAAGGTTTTATAGAAAAAACGTTAAAAGTTTGTAAATTGCATATTGTACAGGTTAATGGCAGAACGGTAAGTGTGCGAGGGTATGAAGTAGATGAAGTAAGGGCTTTTATTGAGAAGTTCAGTCAGGTAAACAAAGTGAAGGTTGCTTAATAGGCAAATTAAGAGAGGATAGGTCTAAAGATAATAAACTTCGAAGAGATTATAATTAAGAAGCTTTAATCCTAATTCACAATCTTCTCTATATCGACAATCTCTTCGATTATATAATCAGGAACATAGTTCTCACTTTCTTGATCACTCTTTAACCAAATAGTTTTCATCAAATAATCTTTTCCTGACTTTAAATCTCCTAGATCATCATCGATAAAATAGACATTATCAGGAGAGATAGATGGGAATTTATCTACCAGTATTTTGTATATCTCATGGTTTGGTTTTTTAACTTTGTAGTCACCACTAAAAACAATCTTGTTAAAATAGTTCTTAAGGTTGTACTTCTCTTCAATATAATGCCCCCATTCTTTTGGTATATTCGAAAGAATCGCAAGGAGATGTTTCTCTTTCATCTTTTGCAGAAGTTCTAATACCCCTTCTCTTAACAGTATACTGTCAAGGAATTTTCGCTCTAATTCTTCAAAATCTTCAATCCCTATATTCTTCCAAAAAGTCTCTCTACTAATATTGTCGACTTTGTATTCCTCGTAATGTTTTTTTATCAAATCTCTCTCGATATTAGGGATTACTGAGCGAAAAACGTCTGATATGAGATGGGGGTTTGTAGTCAATGTTCCAATCATATCAAAAACAACAAGCTTTTCATCTGTATACTTCTGTGCTTTGATGTTCATAAAGTTTAATATATCGCTAAAATTATTTGTGTAGTAGGTGGGGTTGTTTCTTTCCTCCCCTGAATACCTACTATAGAAATCAAAAAGGATAGAATCAACACCTATGTTATGTGCTAATTGTATGTCTGTCTTAGGATTGTTTCCAATCATTATAATCTCTTCTTTACTTACCCCAACTTTCTTTATCATTAAGTCTCCGACTTTAGGATTTGGTTTATCCGCATCAGCTTCTTCTGAGGTTACCAAATAGTCGACATATTTGTTTATTCCAAGTTTCTTTAGCTTCAGAACTTGTATATCTGCTGTTAAGTCTGTTACAACTGCGATTTTTAATCCTTGTCTTTTTAGTGTTTCGAGCGTACTTAAAGCCCCAGGGAAGAGTTCCATATTGTTAGTAACATGATCCCAGTAGAGGTTTGTAGAATCGTAGACAAGATCTGGGCGGAATCTAAAGTTTAGGTTTTCAAAAAGTTTTTGTATGTATAGATACCTGCTGTGACTTGCAGCCTTTCCAGGTAAGAGTTCTTTGACTTGTTCTTTAGATAATTTGTATTTAGCTAGAAAGTTTTCCCAAGTTACAACTTTTAAATAGGGTTTAAGATAGTTATATAAATGCCATTCTGCTGTCTTTTCATAATTTTCTGCATTTTTTGAACTGTACAGATAATCTTCCGTGTTAGCAATCGTTTGGTCTAAATCAATACATACAGCTTTTTTGAACATGTTTTTTGATTTTATATTATTTAAATATGCCTGTGATTTATATATGCATCACATATCTTATTTAAGTATATATTAAAAAATCTTTATGTGCTATTAGCTTTATTTTTCTTATTTCCTGTTATAATAATCTAATAAAATTATTTTTTTCTAAATGAAAAAGAAAAGAAAAGACTTTAAGAATTCAGAACTATTTACTCTTTTGCAAGAAGGGAGAATACAAGAGTTCTTTGATGAGTTAGGAGCAATTATTGAATCTTTTGGTGAGGATGTTAAGAAATTTAATCTTGATGATTGGGCAGTTAAGTATTCGAGAGGTAAGGAGCAACAGGCTATTAACACCGCTATAACAGGTAAGGCAGAGGAAAAAGCTAAGGAGTGGATATGTCCTAGGATACCAAATTGGGTTTCCCCAGATATGCTAACTGTTTTAGGGTACATAGGTATGGTAATAACAGGTTTAGGTTTTGTATTTGGTTTTTTTAATAGATGGTACATACTTTTAATTCCGTTTGGCCTTTTAGTTAATTGGTTTGGGGATTCTTTTGATGGAAGTATTGCAAGGTATAGGAAAAAAGGTAGACCCAAGTACGGCTACTATATCGACAAAATAGTAGACTCTGTTGCTGTCATTACATTGGCATTGGGTATTGGTCTGTCCGGTTTCTTCAAGATAGAGATAGCCTTGCTTTTTGCATCTTTGTATTTAGCGTTGATGTTCCATGTAGACTTGGTAACTCATGTACAGGGTCAAAACAGGAATGCTTTTGGTTTGATTGGCCCAACAGAAATTAGGATAGTAGGGGCGTTATTTTCAATATATATGTTCTTTTCCAAGGTTCGCTATCTAGATGTGTATGGATATGTCGTAACTCAGTATGACATTGGGCTTTTTGTGTTATCCGTAGTGATGGCCGCAGTTCTCTTTGTATCTATTATCAAAAAGGGGATAGAGCTACACAAGATCGACACGAAGGATTGGTAGAGGTCTGGCCTAGGTCTGCCCCTTGTTCATATATTTTTCATCATAGGCAAAAGGCTTCCTAAAAGGTCTTCTGGTCCTGGGCTTCCTTTTCGGGCAGGGAAACCTTTTGTTCTTGTAGGGCTTGGAGCTTCAACAAATCCCTGAAGAAGGACGAAAGCCCTGCTTTTCTTAAAAGTTTCTGACCGGAGGCCAGGTCTAGGTCAGGCCTGTGTAGGCTTATATAACAGGAGGGCTTGCATTAACCTTAACTTTTTGATAATATTCATCGCAGGTTTGTTAAGAGGAACCTAAAAATATCAAATAGTTATTTTAAATATAATTAAATTATTAACAATATATTTATGGCAGGCGAATTTACAAGAACAAAGCCACACATGAATATCGGAACTTTGGGTCACGTAGACCACGGTAAGACCACACTAGTTCGAGGTATTCTAAGATCATTCTCTCCAGAAGCAGATGCAATGATTGATAAGTTGGACAAAGATCCAGAAGCAAGGTCAAAAGCAATTACAATTGCTGTTGCACACGTAGAATTTGAGACAGACAACAGACACTACGCACTAGTAGACTGTCCAGGTCACAAAGACTACATCAAAAACATGATTACAGGTGCAGCTCAAATGGATGGTGCAATATTAGTCATTTCATCTGGAGATGGGGCAATGCCTCAGACAAAGGAGCATATCCTTCTTGCAAAGCAGGTAGGTGTTCCAAAGATGGTTGTATTTATCAATGACTTCGGTGATGCAGATCCAGAGATTCTTGAATTGATTAAAGCAGATGTACAGGACCTTTTGGGTAAATATGGATATGATCCAGAGTGCCCAATTATCACAGGAAGTGCACTCAAAGCATTCAAGGGTGAGGAAGAAGGAAAAGCAACAGCAATGGAGTTGATGAAAGCTGTTGATGAATATATTCCACTACCAGAAAGAGAAACAGACAAACCATTCTTGATGCCAATTGAAGATGTATTCTCAATTGAGGGAAGAGGAACTGTTGTTACAGGAAGAATCGAAAGAGGAATCGTTAAGGTAGGGGAAGAGGTTGATGTACTAGGACTTGGGAAAAAAGCTCAGAAGACAGGAGTAACAGGAGTTGAAATGTTCAACAAGACATTGAAAGAAGGTGAAGCAGGAGATAACGTAGGTATTCTCTTAAGAGGATTCAAGAGGGAAGATGTACAAAGAGGTCAGGTACTAGCAGCTCCAGGAAGTGTAAGTACTCACACAGATTTCAATGCAGAGGTATACGTACTAAGCAAAGAAGAGGGTGGTAGACATACACCATTTGTGACAGGATACAAGCCACAGTTCTACATCAGAACCGCAGATGTAACTGGTGAGGTTGTCCTTCCAGAAGGTACAGAAATGGTCGCACCTGGAGATAACACTGAGTTTACAGTCAAGTTAGTATCACCTGTAGTAGTTGAGAAGGGAACATCCTTCGCAATTAGAGAAGGTGGTCAGACAGTAGGTCAGGGAATTGTAACTGAGATTTTAAAGTAAGGTTTTAGAAGTATGGGGTAGGGAACTACCCCATACTATAAAAATAATTTAATTTAGCTCTTTTAAGTAGAATGGCAAATCAGACATCAAGAATCAGGGTAAAGTTGAGAGGATATGATTCATTAGTTGTTGATAAGTCAGCAAAAAGTATAATTGAAACAGCTATCAGCACAGGTGCTAAAGTTGCTGGGCCAATACCTCTTCCAACAAAAAGAAGACAGGTAGCGGTTAATAGATCGCCATTTATTTACAAGAGCTCAATGGAGCATTTTGAGATAAACACTCATAAAAGAGTGATAGATATAATTGATCCTACTCCCAAAACGATCGATGCTTTGCAGCATTTGGAAATGCCTGCAGGTGTAGATATTGGGATTCAGTAATAGTTAATTAAAAAATATGAAGGCATTAATAGGAATAAAAAAAGGTATGACAAGAGTTTTCGTGGATGACAAGGTCGTTCCTGTGACTGTTGTTGATGTGTCAGACTGTATTCTGTCCTTCATAGAACCAAAAGGTTTTGAATTAGGATTGGGTGAAAAGAAGAAGCCTTCAAAAGCAATGGTTGGTAAATATGCAAATGCAAAAAGGGTTCCAGCACAAACATCGTACTTTAAGGGTGATTTGGATGGTGAGGTAGAAATAGGTAGTGAAATTAAATCAGAAATCTTTTCTTCTGGGGATAAAGTTGTTGTGAGGGGTGTCTCCAAAGGAAAAGGTTTCGCAGGTGTAGTAAAAAGACATGGGTTTGCAGGTGGTCCAAAGACACACGGACAATCAGATAGACACAGAGCACCAGGTTCCATAGGTGCAGGTACAACACCGGGTAGAGTTTTGAAAGGAAAGAAAATGGCAGGGAGAATGGGACAGGACACAATAACAATGGCGAATAGGGAAGTTGTAGAGGTGAAGGATAATTTAATCCTCATAAAAGGTCCAATTCCAGGATCTAGGGGAGACTTAGTTGCAATATATACAAAGTAACATGGCAGAAACAAAAGCAAAAACAACTAAAAAAGTCGTTAAGAAGGAGAAGGTTGAGGAAAGGAAACTAAATCCACAGGTATGGGAAGTACCATACAATGCTGATTTAGTAGCTCAAGTTCTTTATGTTTACAGTAGCAATGAAAGAAAATCTACAGCTAATGTTAAGGGTAGAGCTGATGTTTCCGGTGGTGGGAGAAAACCTTGGAAACAGAAGGGTACCGGAAGAGCAAGAGCGGGATCTACAAGATCTCCACTTTGGGTAGGTGGAGGTGTTACTTTTGCAACTGTAGGAAAGAGGAATTGGGATAGAAAAATTAACAAGAAAATGGCTAAAAAAGCAACATGTATTATGCTTTCTGAAGATTTAAGAAATAAAACATTAGAATTTACTGATATTAAGAAACAGGATGTACAGTGGATTAGGGAAGATTCAAAAAAGAGTGCTTCTCAAAAAATTCTCATTGTAACAAATGATGAGGATTTTGCATTGAAAGTTAGAAATGTTGTAGGTGTAAGTATAGTTACTCCTGAGAAGCTAAATGCAAAACATATTGCAGGAAGTCGAATAGTATACATTGATAATAAAGTTATTGATACATTAGAAGAAAGATTAACAAATGGAAGGTAAGAAAATTAAAATACAACCTATGATTTCTGAGAAAAGCTATGACTTGGCTAGCTCTGCAAACAAATACACATTTTTGGTTGATAGAGGTAGTAACAAGATAGAAGTTAAAAAAGCTATAGAAACCAAATATAAAGTAAAAGTGATTAATGTTAATAGTATTGTAAAACCAGGAAAGATGAAAAGAGATTTTAAAACATACAAAGTGCGAAGAGCCACAGACATGATGAAGATAGTGGTAACCCTGAAAAAGGGAGATAAAATAGATGAGTTTTTTAAGAGTTAAAAATGGCAGTAAGAAAATTTAAACCTACAACTTCGACAAGAAGAAAAACAAGACTAGCAGATAGAAGTATGCTGGAGAAGGATGGAGGGCCAAAAGCTCTTACTTTGGCTAAGAAGCAGAAGGCAGG
>DHUO01000002.1:63032-67774 GCA_002409215.1 Candidatus Dojkabacteria bacterium UBA5232
AGGATTGTTGATTTTAATAGAAGGGATAAATTTGGAATTCCAGCAAAAGTCACAGGGCTCTACTTTGATCCTAACAGGACAGCACATTTAGCACTTCTCCTCTATGCAGATGGGGAAAGGAGATATATAATTGCACCCAAAGGTTTGAAAGTAGGAGATACAGTTATTGCAGATGAAAAAACAGACATGCTACCAGGGAATGCAATGTTAATTAAAAACATTCCATCTGGTACAGAAGTAAACTCTGTGGAGAATAGGCCAGGGAATGGTGCAGTATTTGGAAGGTCTGCCGGTCAAGTTATTGTAGTGCAAGGAATTGACCCAACAGGCAAGTATGTTCAAATAAAGATGCCTTCAGGTGAAATCAGATTGGTATCTGCTAATGCAATAGCAACAATTGGACAGGTAAGTAATGAAGATAACCTACACGTAAAACTTGGGAAAGCAGGAAGAAGGAGGAACTTAGGATGGAGACCAGAAGTAAGAGGTATGGCAATGCACCCAGCAGAGCACCCACACGGTGGTGGTGAAGGTAAAGGTGTAATTGGTGGGCCTGCTAAAGATAAATGGGGCAACCTCGTTGGTACCAGAACTAGAAAGAACAGAAGAACAGAGAAGTTCATTATTAAAACTAGAAGAACTAAAACAAGACCATTTGCTAAGAAATAATTTATATTTAAAAAGATATGTCTAGATCGCTTAAAAAAGGACCATACACAGATGAAAAATTGATGAAGAAAGTAGCTAAGGCTAAAGAGAGTGGTAGTATGGCCCCAATTAAAACTTGGGCAAGAGCTTCAATTATTACACCAGAAATGGTAGGTATGAAGTTTTTGGTACATAACGGAAAGAAGCATGAGGAAGTCTTGGTAATCGAATCGATGATTGGCCATAAGTTGGGTGAATTTTCCCCAACAAGGAAATTCAAGGGCCATGCAAAGAAAGGTAAACTATCTAAAGTCTACGGAAGTAGCGGTAGATTTGAAGAATAATAAATAAACATATGGAAGAAAAAACAGTAAAAGTAACAGTTAAAGATATTGCACAGTCTCCTCTTAAATTGAGGTTGGTTGCGAATGTTGTCAGAGGTAAAAATGCACAAGAGGCAGTAGAACTATTAACAATCTTAAATAAAAAGGGAGCTTCTATTGTCAAGAAGGCAATACTCTCTGGGATCGCAAATGCAAGAGATTTACACAGTGCAACTCCAGAAAGTCTAACAATAAGTAAGATTTCAGTAGATGAAGCAAGGATACTAAAAAGAACAAGATTCGAATCTAGAGGTAGGGTCTCAAGAATTGATAAAAGGAGATCACATATTAATTTAGAATTAACAGTTAAGTAAAAATGGGTAGAAAAGTAAATCCAAAAGCAATTAGAATGGGTATAAACAGAACATGGGATTCTGTATGGTATTCACCAAAGACAAAATATCCAGAACTACTAAGCCAGGATTTAGAAATAAAGAGAAAGATTAAAGAGTCCATGAAGGATGCTGGTATTGATAATATTAAGATAAATAGATCTTTAAACAAAATTGAAATCATTGTATATGTTGCAAGACCAGGTGTTGCAATTGGAAGAGGTGGTGAGGGAATAGATTTATTGCAAAAAGAGCTCAAGAGGTTAACTCAGACCAAGGAATTGGATTTAAAGATTAGAGAGGTAAGGAAAGTTGATCTCTCTGCAAGAATTGTTGCAAGGACAATTGCAGATGGTATTGAAAGAAGACAACCATCCAAACTCCTTGTGGCAAGTGCAAAAGAGAAGGTGATGGCAGCAGGTGCAAAAGGTTTGAAGATTTGGGTATCTGGAAGAATCAATAATGCAAGTCAAGCAAGGACAGTTAAAACAACAGCAGGTTCTGTGCCAGCACAAACATTAAGAGCAGATGTTGACTATGCATATGAAGCAGCACAGACAATTGATGCTGGGTTAATGGGAATAAAGGTTTGGATATATAGGGGTGAAAAAAATAATACAGATGAAGCAGAAGAATAATATTTAATTAAAAGAGTATGTTACAGCCAAAGAAAAGAAAATACGCAAAAGAGTTTAGAGGCAAAATGGGTGGTGTTGCAACCGCTAATAACAAAATTGCTTTTGGAGATTACGGCTTAAAAGCAATGGAGTGTGGTTGGATAAATGCTAGAGAAATTGAAGCTGCTAGGAGAGCTGTTGCAGGATTTACTAAGAGAAAAGGAAAAGTTTGGTTGAAGGTTTTTCCACACAAGCCATACACAAAGAGAGCTACAAACAGTAAAATGCTTGGAGGAAAAGGTGCAGTAGAGGGCTATGTTGCAGTTGTGTTACCAGGTACAATTTTAATGGAGATTGGTGGTCTTGATGAGAAAGTATCAAAAGAAGCAATGAGACTTGCTGGACATAAATTTTCTGTCAAAACAAAGTTTGTTTCTAAAACAGAAATATAGCTTGAGAATAATGTAAATAATTGGTAAAATACAAACCGTCAAAATTATGAAAAAGATTAACGAGGAAGAAAAAAATATAGGAAAGAAGAGAGAGATTGAGGCAGTTGTTACTAGCAATAGTATGCAGAAAACTGTTAAAGTCAGGGTAGATACTCTTGAGAGTCACCCTATATATAAGAAAAGGATTAAAAGGAAAAAGGTGTATTTTGCACATACAGAAGATGAGTTGAGTGTGGGAGATAAAGTAGTTATTAGAGAAAGTAGACCAATTTCTAAAAATGTGAAGTGGGTTGTTGTAAATAAAGTTGAAGGCAAGGAGGAATAGTATGATACAGAAAGAAACGATCTTAACAGTTGCAGATAACAGTGGTGCCAAAGAGGTGAAAGTAATAGGTATTCCAGGAGGTTCCAGAAGGAGATATGCATATATTGGTGATGTTGTAGTCGTTTCTGTACAAAAAAGCATTCCTAATACTGCAATCAAAAGACATGAGATACAGAAAGCAGTAATTGTTAGGACAAAGAAAGAGCTTGGGAGAAAAGATGGAACTTATGTAAGATTTGATGATAATGCAGCTGTATTGATAGATCCGAAGAGTAAGGCTCCTAAAGGGACAAGAATCTTCGGACCAATAGCAAGAGAATTAAGAGAGGGTGGTTTCGACAAAATATTGTCTTTAGCACCAGAAGTTTTGTAATTAAAAATAAATATATGAAGATTAAAAAAGGAGATACAGTAAAAATATTATACGGAAAAGAAGCTGGGAAACAGGGGGTTGTTGTTGCTGTTGGACCAAAGAAGAACGTAGTAATTGTTGAGGGCCTAAACTTGTATAAAAGGCACTTAAAAGGAGATGGGAGAACAAGGACATCTGAAGTTTTGACAATTGAAAAACCATTTGAGTTGTCAAAAATAATGTTAGTATGTCCTTCTTGCAACAAGCCAACGAGAATTGGAATTAAGAGAGAGGAAGGAAAGGTAGAGAGGGTTTGTAAGAAATGTGGTAAGGCAATTGTTGAGAAGGAGAAGAAGGTTGTTGCAAAGAAAAAAGAAGAGAAGAAGGAAGAACCAAAAAAGAAAACTGAAAAGAAAGTAACTAAGACAACTACAAAGAAAGGTAAGAAATAATGAGTAGACTACAAGAAGAATACAACAAAACAATAAAGAAAGAATTGATAAAGGAGCAGGGATATTCCAATGCTATGGAGGTACCTACTCTAAAGAAAATTGTTGTAAATGTTGGAGCAGGTGAAGCAGTTGAAAATAAGCAAGCTTTGGAAGAAATTGTTGAGATATTAACAAAGATAACAGGACAGAAACCAATAGTGAACAAAGCAAAGAAAGCAGTATCAGCATTTAAGATAAGAGAGGGTATGGATATTGGAGTATCAGTTACTTTAAGAGGTGGTAGAATGTGGGAGTTTTTTGACAAATTGGTAAATATTGTTTTACCAAGAACAAGAGACTTCAGGGGAGTGAGTCCTAAATCATTTGATGGTGCTGGAAACTACTCATTAGGAATAGAAGATCATACCGTATTTGTTGAAATAGATCCTAATAATGTTACAAAAATAAGAAGTCTTGAAGTAACAATAGTTACAACAGCTAGAAACAATAAAGATGGTAAGGCTCTTTTAGATAAATTTGGATTCCCATTTACAAAGAATGTCAACCGCAGCTAAAGAATACAAAGCAAAAGCATTAAAGAAGAGCTCTAAATACAGTACAAGAGTACACAATAGATGCTCTGTATGTGGAAGAGCTAGGGCATATATGAGGCATTATGGATTATGTAGAATTTGTTTTAAACAATTAGCTAGTGAGGGTAAAATCCCTGGTGTGAAAAAATCTATTTGGTAATTTAATAAATAAAAAAATGAACGATTTAATAGCAGATATGCTTGCAAGAATACAAAATGCAATAATGAGAACAAAAGATACTGTTGTTGTTCTTAATACTAATGTGAATAGAGAAATTCTTGAAGTTGTAAAGAAGGAAGGTATGATAGAGAATTATGAGGTTTTAGATGGAAATAGAGAGGTAGAAGTTACTCTAATGTATAATGGACAAGAGCCAGTAATAACAAAGTTACAAAGAGTAAGCAAACCAGGTCAAAGAATATACATTGCAACAAAAGACATTAAGCCAATTATGAATGGTAGAGGTATTTCAGTAATTAGTACCTCAAAGGGAGTAATGTCAGGTGCTGTTGCTAAGAGCAAAAATCTTGGAGGTGAATTTATATGTAAAATTTGGTAATTATGTCTAGAATAGGTAAAGAACCAATCAAAATAGAAGAAGGAGTAGA
>DHUO01000002.1:68084-86459 GCA_002409215.1 Candidatus Dojkabacteria bacterium UBA5232
AGAATGATATTGGGTAATGCAATCTACGGTGTAAAAAATGGATTTGAGAAAAAATTAGAATTAGTAGGTGTTGGATACAGAGCTCGAATAGAGGGTGGTGATCTTGTAATGAGTCTTGGTTGGAATCATCCAGTCATATTTACACCTCCAGAGGGAGTTCAGATTGAGGTTCCTGAAGAAACGAAAGTAACAATAAAAGGATATGATAAGCAAAAGGTTGGAGAATTTGCAGCAAAGGTTAGAGAGGTTAGAAAACCAGAACCATACAAGGGTAAAGGTGTAAGATATGAAGGAGAATATGTTAGAAGAAAGAGTTCTAAATCAAGTGTTGCATAAGATAAATGTTAAAAAATATTACGAAAATGTCAGTCAAAACTAAAAAAGAAAAAAGAATAAGAAGAAAGGCACACATTAGGAAGAATCTACACGGCACTAGTGAGAAACCAAGAGTGTTTGTTTTTAAGAGTAACAAATATTTTTATGCAGGAATAGCCGATGATGAGAAAGGTGTTGTTGTTAAGTCATTTATGTCAGACAAGAATGAAAAGTCCATCCTATTGATGAGTAAGAAGTTTGTAACAGTTGCAAAGAAATATGATTCACTAGTATTCGACAGAAGTGGATATAAATATCATGGATTAATAGAATCCTTTGTTGAAGAATTAAGAAAACAGGGAATTAAAATTTAGAGAGTAAAACATGGAGGAGAAAAGAAATTTTAAAAATAGAGATAAAAAGATTTTTGACAAAAAGTCTCTACCAATAAGGAGAGTTGCAAAAGTCACTAAAGGTGGAAAGAAATTAGGCTTTAGCACAATTGTTGTTGTCGGAGATAAGAATGGAACAGTAGGTGTAGCATTGGGAAGAGGTGCAGATGTAAGAACAGCAGTATCTCAAGGTGAAAGGCTTGCAACAAAGTCTGCAGTAAAGGTTCAGCTTGCTGGGGATACAATTCCTCATGAGATAGTGATGAAATATGGTGCTGCTAAGATTATCTTAAGGCCAGCAAGACCAGGTACTGGTGTAATTGCAGGTTCATCTGTAAGGACAGTTTTAGAAATGGCAGGGGTTGATAATGTATATGGTAAAATTCTTGGCAGTTCTGATCCTAACAGTAATGCATATTGTACATTCGAAGCATTAAAAGCTTTAAGGAATGAAAGAGTTTTGGCAAAGATGACAAAGATGCAAGAGAGGATTAAGCTCAAAGAAGAAACGGAGAAAGAGAGAAGGGCAAAGGAAGAGAAGAGAAGGAAGAAAGAGAAAGAGGAGAGAAAGGGGAATAGAAGAGAGAAATTTAAATCTAAGAAAGATGGAAAAAAGAAGTCTCCCAAGTTAGAAGAAAAGAAGGTTAAAAAAGAGGAGAAACCAAAGAAAGAAGATAAAGTAAGCGAGGAAAAATAATGAAACTAGAAAGTATACCAAGAAGAAAAAAAAGAGTAATGCCAGCAAAGAGAGTTGGTAGAGGGTATGGATCTGGAGTCGGGGGACATACTGTTGGAAGAGGTACAAAAGGACAGAGATCTAGGGCTGGACATAAATCTTTAGAAACTTTTGAAGGAGGAAATGTACCATTCTTTAGAAGAATGCCTAAATATAAAGGCTTTAATGCAAAGTTTAAAATTGAAGCACAGGCAGTCAATGTTGATGTATTAGAGGAAGCATACAAAGATGGTGATGTTGTAAACAAAGAATCTTTAATAGAGAAAGGAATTGCAAGAAAAAATTCGGAAAGAATCAAGATTTTAGGTAAAGGAGAAATTAAGAAAAAGCTTAAGATTGAAGGGTTAGCTGTTTCTGAGTCTGCAGCAAAGAAAATAGAAAAAGCTGGTGGCTCAATAAAATAAGACACTAGTTTGATGAATAAACTACTAGAGCGGATAAATCACATCTTTAGGAATAAAGAAATCAGGAAGAAAATCATATTCTCCCTTATAATCATGATTGTATACAGATTGTTAAGCTCAATCCCTGTTGCAGGTATTCCTGCCAATGCGATAAAAGAGCTATTTAAGGGGACAAGCATGGGGGATGTTCTGTCTACAATATCTGGAGGGGTTTTAGAAACAGCATCATTAGTAGCAATAGGACTAACACCATATATCAATGCATCTATTATATTTCAGTTATTGGGAAGTGTTATTCCAGCTTTGGATGAAACAAGAAAAGAGGGACCAGAAGGAAGAAGAAAAATCTCAATGTATACAAGATTGGCAACAGTCCCTTTGGCAATACTGCAAGCTTTCGTAATCTATTCGACACTTTTAGGCTTTGGGTTAATTACCAAATTAGATCCGCTACCACTAGCAACACTTGTGGCGTCATTAACAGCAGGCTCTGTTGTAATGATGTGGTTTGGTGAACTAGTATCAGAAGATGGCTTAGGTGGAGGAACATCATATCTAATAATGTTGGGAATACTTTCTGGTATACCTGGAACATTCAGATCAAACTTTGTAACTATGCCATCAATGGAGAAAACAATATTTATAGCAATCTCGCTAATTCTAGTTGTTGCTGTCGTAATACTAACAACAGCTGAAAGGAGAGTCACAGTCCAATACTCACGAAGAGTAAGGACAGGAGGTGCACTCGAAAGCTTCATTCCAATCAAGCTAGCACAATCAGGTGTAATGCCTGTAATCTTTGCTATGGCCTTCATATCCTTCCCTGAGATGATAGGGAAATTTATAGTTAGCAAAAATTACAATGAAGGTTTAACAAATTGGATGCAGAACTTCATGAATCTTTGGGGAAACCCAATATTTAGAAATGTCCTTATATTTGTGCTTGTAATTGCCTTCTCCTTCTTCTATCTCTCCGTTGTCTTCAAAACAGATGAGCTTGCGGAGAATCTACAAAAACAAGGAGCATTTATTCAAGGAATTAGGCCAGGGGCCAACACAGCTGAATACTTAAGAAAGATAAGTCTTAGACTTGCTGCTCTTGGTGCTCTGGTTCTGGCAATCCTTGCCATACTCCCAGATGTACTTGTTAGAATAGGTCTCATTCCATCCGTAATGTTCTCTGGTACAGGTCTCTTAATCATTGTAGGTGTCGTCTTGGACATCAAAAACCAAATCAACTCAATGATTACAACCAGAAGCTACGATAGGTATCTCTAACACCAACCTGGTTCATCATTTTCTCCTTTCTACACAAAGGGTTTCCTGTATTTTTAAATGTTTTTTAATAGTTTTATAGGTCGGTTTCATTTTAGGTTCATAAGTAGGATGCATAATCTATTATGGACACTACAATTCTTCATATTTACAACAGGGGCAACCATAAAGGTCCCATATCATTTAGAAAGGAAGATCTTTTTGTCCTTAAAAAGATGTTTTTTAAGCATCTCCAACCTAGATATTTTGACATTATATCTTTATGTATAATGCCTAATCATTATCATCTCTTAATTGCATATCAGTGTTCAAAAATGCTTAGTAATTCAATGAGGGATATTGGGCGTAACTATACCGTTTATATGAACAAGAAATATGGGTTGGTAGGGCACCTTTTCCAGGGGCCATATCGAAGAAAAATTGTAAAAAACTATATTTACTACCGTGTGTTAGTTGAGTATATAAAAGGAAACCCACAGAAACTTTCTCAAATAGGTGCAGGTATGTTCTTGT
Organism: Candidatus Dojkabacteria bacterium UBA5232; assembly: GCA_002409215.1. Taxonomy (GTDB): domain Bacteria; phylum Patescibacteriota; class Dojkabacteria; order SC72; family SC72; genus UBA5232. Next base: position 71,720 of record DHUO01000002.1, read on the forward strand.
TGAAGGAGAATACGAAATTAATAGAGTATTACAATCTTCTTCTCTCTGAGAAATACCCTATAACATTGTTAAAATTCGATTAAATTCCATTGAAAATGTAGATATGGTAAAATAAAAATGATGAACCAGGTTGGTGTTAAGACAATTCTTTTTCATGGTCCTTCTGGGTGTGGAAAAGATACACAGGTAGAGTTTTTGGTTGATGACTACGGTTTCTTGAATATTGGTACGGGAGATATGATAAGGAAACTTTTTGAGGAAGGTGACAAGGATGCGATTGAGGCGATGGGGTACACTTCTCAGGGAAAATTTGTTCCAAATGAAATAATATATAATAAAATGTTTCCTAAATGGTTGGATCGGTTTGACTCTTCGAAGAGTTGGGCACTAGTTTCTGTGGTGAGGGAGGTCGGACAGATTGGCTTCTTGGATGCACTTTTGGAAGAGAAAGGTAGGAAACTTGATTTGTTTATACACTTTACTCTTTCTACTGAAACTGCAGTTGAGAGGGTGTCTGTTAGGAAGTACTGTCCAAGCTGTGGCATGACCTTTCACCCTAAGTTTAAACCCGAGAGCGTAGAAGGAATATGTGATAAGTGTGGTACAGAACTGATTCAGAGGGATGATGACAAGCCAGAAAAGATTAAGGAAAGGCTTAGAGAGTACAATAGAACGATAAAGCCAATCCTTAAGGAGTATCAGAAGCGAGGCATTCTTATTGAGGTTGATGCATCTCCTTCTATCCAAGATATTCATAAGGAAATAATTAAGATATTGGGCTTGTAATACTTCCCTTTTTTTGCTATGCTTTCTCTTGTCCCGTCGCAAAGATAGACACAATGATTGTATTTTTACAATTATGTTGAAATACTGGTCTTCCTTTGGTATAATTCGAAGGATTCTAGGAAGTAGAATCTTTTGAAATATATGAATGACAGTAAAAAAGTTTTTGAATTTGATGGGATAGTGAAAGAGTGCTTGCCTAATACTCAATTCATAGTTGAAATTGATGTAAATGGGAACAAGCATGAAGTCACAGGTTATCTTTCTGGCAAGATGCGAATGCACTACATTCGAATTCTTGAAGGGGATAAGGTGAGGATAGAAATGACCCCGTATGATAAAGAAAGGGGAAGAATAACATATAGATATATGAACTAAAATGAAAGTAAGAGCTTCTGTAAAAAAAAGATGTCCTGATTGCTATTCTGTAAAAAGGAATAACAGGGTATATATATATTGTAAAAAGAACCCAAAGCATAAACAGAGGCAGGGTTAGTTATTAATTTATCTAATTAAAAAATGGCAAGAGTCGCAGGAATAGAAATACCAAATGACAAGAGATTATGGGTCTCCCTTTTGAATGTTTACGGTGTTGGTGAAGTAACAGCTAAGAAGATTTGCAAGGGCGCTAACATTGATGAGAATACAATGGTAAAAGATTTGACTGAGGCAGAGTTAGATAGGGTAAGGAAGAATATTGAAGAAAATTATGTTGTAGAAGGAGAATTGAGGCAAAATCTCTTCAGAGATATTAAAAGACAGAAAGATATTAGATCATACAGAGGTGTCAGACATAAATTAGGTCTTCCAGTTAGAGGTCAAAGAACTAGACATAATGCAAGGACAAGAAAGGGTAGGAGTAGACCTGTTGGAGGATTAAAGAGAACTTTAGATAAAACATAATCATATATTTAAATGGCAGAAGTAAAGAAAACAAAAAAATCGTCAAAAGGAAATGTTCAGAGTGGGATTGCAACAATTCAGTCCACATTCAACAATACTATCATCACTTTAGCAGATGAAAAAGGAGAGGTGTTGGGACAAGGAACTCCATCAATGGTCGGTTTTAAAGGTGCAAAAAGAAGTACAGCATATGCAGCTACAAAAGCAGCTGTTGATGTTGCTGAGAAAGTAATCAAGAAATATGGACTTAAGGAAGTTAAAGTTTTCATTAAAGGACCAGGAGCAGGTAGAAATGCAGCAGTAAAAGGCTTGGATTCTGCCGGTTTGAAAATCACTATGTTAGTAGATAGGACTCCTATCCCACATAATGGGTGTATGCCTAGAAAGGCTCCAAGAAAGTAATTTTTATTTGTATTTTTAATATAAATGGGTAGATATACAGGACCAAAAGAAAGATTAAGTAGAAGAGAAGGTGTAGAATTACACTTAAAAGGTGCCAGATCCTTTTCTGAGAAATCAGGTTTAAAAAGAAAACCTTATGCCCCTGGCCAGCACGGTAATCAAAGGAGAGCTAGACTTTCCAACTACGGATTCCAGCTAAGAGAAAAACAGAAGGTAAAAAGGATTTATGGACTAAGAGAGAAGAATATGATTAAAGCATATAAAGAGTCAGGTAAAAGATCAAAAAATAGAAATACAGATAGAGGTTTAGAATTTCTTAGAATTTTAGAATTAAGATTGGACAATGTGTTATACCTAGCAGGATTAGCTCCTTCCAGAGCTGCTGCAAGACAGTTTGTCACACATGGTCATGTAAAGTTGAATGGGAATAAGATGACAATTCCTTCATTGGAGGTTAAAGAAGGTGACTCAATCGAGCTCAAAACGGCAAAGCTAGCTCCAACAGAGAAATTCTTCCAAACTCCAGCTTGGATTGAAACTAAAGGCCAATCTTGCAAAGTTGCAACATTGCCAATTAGAGATGATATAGACGAGGGTATTAAAGAGAACCTCATTATCGAGTTTTACTCTAGATAATTTTATACTAACAATAAATGGAAGCATTTAAAGATATTAAAGTCACAATTAAGGAAGAGAAAGACAATTACGGACTTTTTGAAATTTCTCCGTTACCTAGAGGATATGGTAATACATTGGGAAATGCTTTAAGAAGAATTCTTTACTCAAGCTTAAAAGGAACAGGTGTTACAAGCATAATGATAAAGGGAGTAGATCATGAATATTCAACCCTAGATGGCCTACAAGAGACAATAATAGAAGTCTTAATGAATCTCAAAGAGGTTAAATTTGCAACAAAGACAGATGAACTATTCATTTGTAGGATAAGTGCAAAGGGGAAAAAGAATGTAACCGCAAAGGATATCCAAACAACAGGTGATTTAGAAGTTGTAAACAAAGATTTACACATTGCAACACTAACAGATGCAAGTTCTTCTTTGGAAATGGAATTAACAGTAGAGTCGGGTGTTGGATATAAGATGATAGACCCATCAGGAAGAAAAGAAGTTGGCGTAATCCCTCTAGATTGTGATTTCACACCAATTGAAAGAGTTAGCTTAAGTGTAGAACAGGCAAGAAAAGGTCAAGAAACAGACTTAGATGCAGTTCTCATTGGAGTTACAACAGACGGAAGTATTGCACCAAAAGATGCACTATTAGAATCAGCAAAGATACTACAAGAGTTCTCAGGGAAAGTTATGATTGCAATGGGTATGGCAAAGAAAGAAGTTGAAGCAATCCAAGAACAAGTTAATACTCCAGAAGTAGAAGAAGTTGTTAATGAAGGAGAAACTGATGAGATTGCAGGATGGAAGGTTGAAGATCTCCCAATTTCAAAAAGATCGAAAACAGGCCTATTATCAGGAGGATTTAAGACTGTAGGTGATTTGAAAAACACAACATCAACAGAACTCTTAAACCTACCAGGTTTTGGGAACAAATCGCTAAACGAAATACTAGAACTTTTAGATGAATACGGGATTAATATTAACAATTAGAACTAATGTACAAGAGAGTTAAGAAATCAAAATTAGGAGTCAAGGCATCACATAGAGATTCTCTTAGAAAGAATCTGCTTAGATCCCTTGTTCAAAAAGGCTCAGTTGTAACTACAACTCCTAAAGCAAAAGTTCTTAAGATGGATGCATCTTCTTTGATAGAAAAAGGAAAGAAAAACAACGAACTCGAGATTAGAAGAAGCATACAAGATACTCTGGGAAGCGACACTTTAGCTAAAAAACTAATTGAGTATTCAGCAAAAGAAAAAACAGGTGTGAAAATTGTTAAAGTTGGATTTAGAGATGGAGATAATGCAGAGATTTCTAGAATAACATTGATTGGTACAGAAAAGAAGAAAGCCTCAAAGAAAGATAAAGAAGAAAAGGCAGAAGAGAAAGTTCAGGAAGAAAAGAAGGTTGTACAGAAAAAAGAAGCCAACAAAAGAGGAATCTTTAGACAGGATAAAAAAGTTGATACAACAACAGTAGTTAAAAATACAGAAAGAGCAAGAACAAGAGCGGGACTTTAATTAATTACAGATACAAATGAAGTACAAAACAGTTTGGACAAAAAAAGAAGATGTTGAAAGAAAATGGTATATAGTTGATGCTAAAGACCAGATTCTTGGTAGACTTGCAACAAAAATAGCATCATTGTTAATTGGAAAAGAGAAACCAGAAATAGTACCAGATGTTGATTGTGGTGATTATGTAATTGTAATTAATAGTGATAATATAAAGTTAACAAGAGGTAAAGAGCTAAAAAAGATGTATTACAGACACTCTGGTTATCCAGGTGGTTTTAAAGAAACAAGGTTTGATAGACAGATGGAGTTAGATTCTACAAAGATCATTGAGGATGCAGTTAAGAATATGATTCCAAATAACAAAATGAGAGATAGAAGAATGACAAGATTACTTGTTTATAAAAATTCTGTACACAAACATGGTGGACAGAATCCAATTGAGATTAAATTATAATTATTTTTACAGTGGAGAAATATTTTGAAGGAATAGGAAGAAGAAAAAGATCAACAGCTAGAGTTAGAATCTATGCTGGGGATAAAGGTTCTACAGTAAATGGTAAATCATTGGATAAATACTTTACAGGTACTCCCAATTCAGAAACTATTGTTAAAAGACCTTTGGTCCTTGTTGGTTTAGAGAAAAAATATTACTTTACTGCAAAGGTAGTTGGTGGTGGTTCAACAGGTCAACTAGAAGCTGTTAGATTGGGCGTTGCAAGGGCTCTAGTAAAGATGGATGAAGCCTTAAAACCAGCCCTTAGAAAAGAAAGACTTCTAACTAGAGATCCAAGAGAGGTTGAAAGAAAGAAGTACGATCATGTAAAGGCAAGAAAGAAACCTCAGTTCTCAAAGAGGTAGTTTCTATTGTTTTCTCTCTCTCTTTTTCATATCATTTATTTATATAACTTTTATATAAATATTTTTATGGAGAAGAAAAAGGTTTTCAAGATAGTGGGTATAGTACTATTATCAATTGTAGGGTTGTTTGCACTGTCTCTTTTTATATCCTATCTTATGAATAATGTAGATAACTATTCCGATGATAGTTATAGCTATAATAAAAGCTATGACTCATTTGAAAATCCTGCAATGCTAAATGCAGACAGAGGTACGTCTTTCTCTGATTTCTTACCTAGTTTAGATGGTAAAACTGCAATGGGCAGTAGATCAATAGTTGAGAATAATTCAGAGCTTTCTTCTGAAGCTCCTAAGATTCAGAATAAGGATAAAAATATTATCAAAGAAGGAAACCTTAAAATGCTTGCTGAAGATATTGATAATACGGTAAAAGAGATAGATATAATTGCAAGTAAATATCAGGCAGAGTCACAAAATACATATGATAGGGGTAAAGGTAAAAATAGGAGTGTAAATATTGTATATAAAGTAAGGGTTTTTGATTTTGAAAAATTCTTTAGTGAATTGAAGGATATGGATGTTGAGTTTGATTCATCTTCCTCTGGTATTACTGATGTTACAAATGAAGTTATGGATTTGCAAGCCAGACTTAAGACATACAGGAATACAGAAACGCAACTTCTTGAGATACAAAGGAGTGCTAAAACTGTTGCAGATACGATGTCTGTATACAAAGAATTAACCAATATTAGGTATGAAATTGAAAGGATAGAATCTCAACTTAAGAATTATTCTGATAAAACAGATTACTCTACAGTTTCAATATCTATTGTGCAGAACAATGCAGGAGCGATGATAGAGGATGATAAATGGAAACCTCTAGGAGTACTTAAAAATGCACTAAGGGCTCTTGTAGCTGTACTGAAGAGCTTAGGTTCACTCCTAATATGGTTGGTAGTATTTGGGATTCCAACCGTAGTGATAGTGTTTGTAGTCAGATATATTGTTAAAAAGCGTAAAAAATAGTATAATATAAGTGTATAAGTACTATTAGATGGTTGCATTTACCCTTCGGGAGTAGATGAGGAAAGTCCGGACTTCATGTCTGTCTTGAACATATCAAGATAAGTGCCAACGAGAGTTGGGAGGGAGTGATCTTTCGGAGAAAAGGGCAACAGAAAGTATACCGCCAGTTTACTGGTAAGGGTGAAAAGGTAGTGTAAGAGACTACCGGGTAATGTAGTAATACATTATTGCATTGTAACCCCCACTTGAAGCAAGGTTAAACCGCATAGATAGATAACCATCGTTATACAGAATCCGGCTTATTATGTACTTATACTTTTTTATTTTGTGACTTGTATAGAATGAGTCCTGAACGAGATTATAATGACGATGAAATAAGAGTGGAGGCAGAGAGTATTATTACTACTAGCTTGGCAATAGATGTTTTTGATGGAATTATAACAGATGATAATCCTTCAGAAGATGATAAGATGACAGGACTGGATCAATGTCTATATTTCTTATTCGAAGATGAGTATTCTGATAAAGAATTGGAGTATCTCAAAAAGAAAACATTGAAATTAGCAGACAAGTTCGCCATAGGTAGGCGTAAAAATGGAGCGGAAATACAGATTGGGCATTATATGTATGCACCTTCCGTTCTCCCAGTGGAATATATGCCTGAGTTTCTTTCAAAGGCTGTATTTCTTCATACTGCTGGAAAGATTACAAATAACAATCCTTCTCCCAAAAATGGTTTAACAGGTCTAGATCAGGTAATACTACATTTCTTTTGTCCAAGTAAAAAGGATTACGAAATAATTAAAGAGATTATCATTGCTGATACAATTAGCTACTCTGGTGGCTATCGTAGGAGATAGTAATATCTCTTCCAATTCCATTTAAAAACTCTTTAGCATCTGTCCTGTTCTTCCCTTCTATTTGCAATTCAGTTACTTTCAAACAAGTATGTTTATCTTTTGTAGAAAAGAATACATCCTCTCCATCAGACCACAAAGTACCAGCATCTTTTTCATTAGGCATATCTACTAACTCAGCCTTAAAAATCTTCATAATCTTGTTCGAAAGACTCCTGTTTTGACTCTTTTCTAATCTTGTCCAAGCAACAGGCCAAGGAAGAAAAGCTCTAACCATTCTCTCAATATACTCAGGCTCATACTCTTCCCATTTAATCTCTGCTTTCTCCTTTGAAATATCACTCTGCCAACAGTATGTAGCCTCTGCATCATTTTGCTTCTTTGCAACAATCTTTCCATCAATCCAATCTCTTAAAGTTGGGATAAGTATCTCTTCACTCTTCTTAACCAATCTTTCTCTTAATGAAATATTAGTATCATCTTCATGAATATTCTCTTTGTATATTGCTAAAACATCTCCCTCATCAAGACCTTCACTCATTAACATAATTGAAATACCTGTCTCTTTCTCCCCATCTAAAATAGCCTTCTGTATTGGAACAGCCCCTCTATATTTAGGAAGAATTGAAAAATGGATATTAATACAACTGTACTTAGGAAACTCTAGAAATTCTTTTGGAACAATCTCTCCAAAAGCCTTACAAACAACAATATCAGGCTCATATATATTTGCAACCTCCATATATTTCTCCTTTTGATTCTCAGTATGCACAACTGGAATATCATTGGCCAAACAGTACTCTTTAACAGCTGTTGGTGTGAGAACTTTCTTTCTTCCAACAGGCCTATCAGGCATTGTGATGACACACACAACATCAAAACCATCACTCTTGTGCAACACCTCCAAGCTAGCAACAGACTCCCAACTTGTACCTAAAAATACTACTTTTACTTTATCCATAAGAGATATTCTACTATAATACATGGAATATGAAAATGTCAGAATTTACATACAACCTACCAGAAGAGAAAATAGCTAAATTCCCTCCTAAAGAAAGAGGCACAACCAAGCTACTTGTTCTAGATAGAGAAAACGGAGATATTAGTCACAGAAAATACTCGGACTGTGTTGAATATATGAAAAAGGGAGATGTCATTGTACTCAATGAAACAAAAGTTGAAAAAAGGAGAACATACTTTTTAGATTCTAAAGACAGGGTTCATGAAGTCCTTTTTCTAAACCAACAACAAGATGGAAACTGGTTCTGCTTAATTAAAAAAAGCAAACAACTGCACGAAAACGAACTTCTTACCGACCTGGTCGGCAAGAAAATCCAGTTGCAGATTGTCAAAAAGGGGCAAAAAGGGGTTTTAGTTAACTTACTATCGGACTTTGGTAGTGAAGAGTTGTTTGAAAAGATTGGCCATACACCAATTCCTCCATATATGAAGAGAGATGATACAAAAGAAGATTTTGAAAGATATAATACTGTATTTGCAGAGAAACATGGTTCTGTTGCATCTCCAACTGCTAGTTTGAATTTAACAAATGAAATTTTAGAAAAAATCAAAAAGAAAGGAGTTGAAGTTGTTAAGGTTGAATTGAAAGTAGGTTGGGGGACTTTTGCACCAATTCGTGAAGAGGATATTGAGGATCATGAGATTCATGAGGAGGAAATTTCTTTGTCTGAGGAATCAGCTAAGAAAATTAATGCTGTGATAAGGAGTGGTGGGAAGGTTTGGGCTTTTGGAACAACAGTTGCTAGAGTTTTGGAAAATTGTGCTACTGAAGATAGTTTGATTAAACCCTTTGTTGGCAGTACAAGTCTGTATATATATCCAGGATATAATTGGAAAGTTGTCTCTGGCCTAATTACAAACTTCCATATGCCAGATTCATCATTAATACTTCTAGTTTCCTCTTTTGCTGGAAAGGAATTAATTAAGAAAGCATATAGTGAAGCATTGGAAAAAGGATATATGTTTTTAAGTTATGGTGATAGTATGTTAATCTTGTAATATGGAACTAAAAGATTTTGGTAAAAACTTTGTATTTATGCCCGATGCAACAAAGGGTGCTGTTAGAGCATTAACGACTCAGCAGTTAAAGGATACAGGCACAGAAGCTATTGTGACAAACACACTTCATTTAATGATAAATCCGGGGAAGGAGAATATAGAAAAGCTTGGTGGAATTAAGAAGTTCATGAATTGGGATGGGATACTTCTCACAGACTCTGGTGGCTTTCAAGTATTTTCACTAATCCATTCTAAGAAATGGAAAGGAACGGTTCATGATAATGGTGCTACATTTAAATCCCCTACAACAGGAGATTTGTATGAATTGACTCCAGAAAGCTCAATTGATATGCAGATGGCAATAGATTCGGATATTTTAGTAACATTGGATGATTGTAGAGATGCTAAGTTAGGTAGATCTGATGCAGAGGAATCTGTTAAAAGGACAATAGAATGGGCGAAGAGGTGTAAGAAATATTTTGAGGATGTATACGGAGGTACAAAAGAAACAGGTAAGTTGTTAAGTTGTGTCGTGCAGGGTGCAAATTACTTGGATTTGAGGAAGCATTGTGCAGAAGAATTAAGTCAGATAGGGTTTGATGGGTATAATTTTGGAGGTTTTGTTGTTACAGAAAATGGAGAGTTGGTATTAGAAGAGATGAGGGCTGTAATTGAGAATACACCGAGTGATAAGTTTAAGTATGCAATGGGAGTAGGTAAGCCTGGCGATATTAGGATTGTTGCTGGTTTGGGGTATAGGGTTTTTGATACTGTTTTGGTGACAAGGAATGCAAGGCATGGGACATTATATTCTAAGGATATGGATGATGAGGTGTTAAGAGTGAAGAATGCTGAGTATTTGTTAGATGAGAGGGCGATAGATTCGACATGTGATTGCTATACATGTAAAAACTTCTCGCGAGCGTACCTACATCACATGTTTAGGGTCAATGAAATGACAGGCCTAACCCTTGCAACAATCCACAACCTTAGATACTACCAAAATCTCATAGACAAGCTTAACAAGGCCTGAGGTACCTCTAACCATGTAATTTGTACCATGGATAGTCCTTTCCCTTTTTGACAAGCCCTTTCTTGACAGGGTTGTTTTTGATATACGCAAGAACATACTTTATATCTTTCTTGTACTTTAGTAGGTTGGCTTTGTAGGGTCCTTGAAAAGCATGCCCGTTCCTTTTATGTCTCTTGTTTATCTCTATTGCAAAAGCAGTTCCAATTCGTTGCATAAACTTGGAAACGATGTTTGGATTCTCTCCAGTTTTAATAAGAAGGTGGAAATGATTATCCATAATACAATACGCACTAAGATATAAATCTGTTCTTTTGATGTTCTTGTACAAGATATTAATAAAAAGCATTTTATCTTCCGCATATTTCAGCACTTCGTCCTTGTTGTTTCCTCTATTATAAATATGATAAAAACAATTTTCTTTGAATTTACGTTTGTGGGAGCTCATAAGATACAGTATAACGTAGGAAAATGAACTCGTTATGAACTAGTTTCGAAGGTCTGACCTAGCTCAGACCTTAAGTAGGGTTGTTGAGGTGGAGGGAAAAACATGGTATTATTGTTTAATCCTTATGATAAAGGGATTTTAGGAAATTTGATTATTGTAGAATATTTTTGATACTTTATATGACATTTGAAATCTTAAAAAATCTTCAATTGTTGCAGTATGGCAATTTGTCGCCTATTTTTTCCTAAAATCACCTTCTAAGGTGATTAATTTATAAGTTAGTGTATATGAGTAATACTTTAATGATACTACTCATTGTGTTGGGAACTTTGGTTCTTGCCACAGTGATAACAGTATTGGTCCTTAAATACGGACTGAAATGGGTAAATGTAAAAGACATTCCCGCCAGTGAGCTTGAAAAAGCCGCAAAAAAGGTTCTGGGAGATAAGATGGATAGGGCAGAGCAGGAGATAGAGGATATGAAATCTAGAGAGGAAAAAAGAATCAGGGAGATGAGAAGAGAAAGTACAGAGCACGAGGAGATTTTAATTGAAAGAGAGAAGAAGTTGAATAAAAGGTCTAAGCTTCTAGATGAGAAAAGCGAGGAACTTCAGTCTCAGGAGAGTCGATTGAAGGCTGGAGTTGAGAGATTGGAGATAGATAGGACTGACTTGAAGAAGGAGTTAGAAAAGATATCAGGTCTTTCAAAAGAGGAAGCTAGAGAGAAGTTGATTGAAGAAATAGATCACGATATTAAAGAGTATGAGGCAAAGAAAATTAGACAGGCAGAAAAAGATATAGAAGCTGTTGCCGAGGAGAATGCTCAGAAAATTCTTGTAGAATCAATGCAGAGGGTAGCAACAGATTATGTTGGTGAGACAACAACAAAGACTATTAAGGTTGATGATGATAAGGTCAAAGGAAGAGTGATAGGTAAAGAAGGTAGGAATATTCGTTCATTTGAACAACTAACAGGGGTTGATGTGATTGTAGATGAATCACCAAATGCAATTGCTCTCTCATCGTTTGATCCTCTAAGAAGAGAAATTGCTTTTGTTGCCATGACAAAGTTAATAGGTGATGGCAGAATTCACCCAGGCTCTATTGAGGAAGCTGTGAGGAAAGCAAAAAATGAGATTTCCGTAGAGATAAAGAAGAATGGTCAGATATTAGCGGATGAAGCAGGGTGGCCAGATATGGATGTTGGGTTAATGAAATTAGTAGGTAAGATGAAGTATAGAAGTAGCTACGGACAATCTTTGATGGCCCATACAATTGAGGTTATAAGGGTTGCAGAAGTTTTGGCAACAGAACTTAAAGCTGATGTAGATTTGGTAAAGAGAGCTGCTTTATTACATGATGTGGGTAAGGTTTTGACACATAAAGTTGAGAGTCCTCACCATCATATTTCAGGGCAGGTAGCTAGGAAGTATGGATTGGATGAGAAATTGGTAAATGCTATTGAGGCTCACCACTTAGATATTGAGACAGAATCTGTTGAGGCTGTCATTATATATCTTGCAGATGCAATCTCCGGTTCTAGGCCTGGTGCTAGAAAAGATAGTTATGAGCAGTATACAAAGAGAATAGAGAGTATTGAAACTGCTGCAAAAGCAATAGGTGGTGATAAGATTCAAGATGTTTATGCTATTAAAGCTGGTAGAGAAATTAGAATTATCGTAAAGCCACAGTTGGTTTCTGATGATGAAGCCTTGGTGATGGCTCATGATATTGCAAAGGAAATAGAGAAGGGACAGAGCTATCCAGGTAATGTGGAAGTGACTGTAATCAGAGAGACAAGAGCGACAGATGTTGCAAAATAAGGCTTTTTAAGGTCAAAATAGATTGTCTTCTAGTACTCTTTTCTATAGGGGGCGAAAATACTATATGTTTGCCCCCTTTTTTATCGAAAGGCTTGTTAGAATACTCTAACAGATTGATTGTATTCTTGTGTTCGGGGAAAAGCCTTTTCTGACAGGCTTTCAGCTCTTGTTTGGATAGGCAAGGTAAATATTTGAGTAAAAAATATCAAGTAAAAGCAGCTAAAATAACTTGATACATAGGACTTTTTGTTCATTTCTTATGCAAGGCCTATAGCTGAGCGGGGTCTTGACTGTATCTTCACTTTCTCATATTTTAGAGATGGATATACATGAATATCTTGTACTCAAGCTATTTTATGTATATATCAAATAAAGAAAGGAGGTTACAACTATGTTAAAGAAAGATTTAATCGATAAAGTTGCTTCAGACGCAGGTCTTACAAAGAAACAGGCAGGTGCTGCACTTGATTCTGTTTTAGAAGCAATCTCAGGTGCTTTGAAAAAAGGCGATTCTGTTCTTTTAACTGGTTTCGGTAAATTCGAAGTCAGAACAAGAGCTGCAAGGACTGGTATCAATCCAAAAACTCTTGAAAAGATTAAGCTTCCAGCAACTAAAGTTCCTGCTTTCAAACCAGGAAAAGCTTTAAAGTCTGCTGTTAAGTAATAGCCGGTATTTCTTTATAGATAAAGAAATGACGAAAGGGATCCGTACGGGTCCCTTTCTGTTTACTATTTACACAAAATGCACTAAACTATATCTAGCCCATGGTAAAAAATTATTTCATACCAACAGAACAGAATAACAACAAACCATATTTGTTAAGAAAGATTGCAATCGTTGCCTATTCGATTCTGCTTATCCTTGTAAATACAATGGGTGGTTTTCTGGGTATAGAAGAAGCTTATGCAAGCACAATCACTCCTGGCAACATAATTTCTTTAACAAATAAAGAAAGAAATGCAGGAGGACTAAACACTCTATCAAATAATCCTAAATTAGCATCAGCAGCATTAGCTAAAGCAAATGATATGTTGGAAAAACAGTATTGGGATCATTTCGGGCCAAATGGGGAAACACCGTGGCAATTTATTAGAGCTTCAGGATACGCATATGTATATGCTGGTGAGAACCTAGCAAAAGGATTTAGGACATCTGAAGGAGTGGTAGAGGCTTGGATGGCAAGTCCTACACATAGAGCTAATATCATGAGTGGTAACTACAAAGATATTGGTATTGCAGTTGTAGAAGGACAGCTATTAGGAAAGCAGACCATTCTTGTTGTGCAGATGTTTGGAAATCTAACAAGTTCAGTACAAGGTGTTGCTGAGTCTCCCAAACCAAAAGTAGAAAAACCTTCTGTCCCAACAAAGCCAAAGGTTGTAACAGGTGATAGCAAAGTTGTTACACCAAAAGAACAAGGGGAGATTAGAAGTATACAGATATTATCTCCGGAAAACGGAGGAACATATATGGAACCAAGTATGAATGTAAAAGGTCAAGCAAACAATATTGAAGGAGAGTACATAATTGATGTCGTAGAGGGGGATAAAGTACTAGGAAGTACAAAATCAAACAGAAGCACATGGGAAGTTGAAAAAGGAAGTGATTGGAGTGAAGGAGAGCATAAAATTGTTGCCAATCTAAACGGTACAGAAGTAAAGTCTCAAGAAGTTTCTTTCATTATGGACTCAACAGCTCCAAAAGTAGATTTACAATCCGTGATGGTTGAAGATCATGAAGAGCAATATGTTTTGAAATTTAATATTCTAGGTGATTGGGATAGTATCAATATAATTTTAGGATCAGAGATTCTTCCAGTTGTTGAAACAAAGGGGCAACAATCAATTCTTGCATCAATACCTAAAGATAAAGATACAAGCAGTATATTCATTAACCTTGCTGATAAAGTAGGTAATTCCTCGAGTGTTGATATATCGGAATACTTTGTTAAAGAAGAAGCACAAGAAGATAGTACAAAAAAGATAATTCCTTTAATAGGTTTAAGTGTAAAAGATGGTATTAATATTGGAATTGTTCTCTTTGTATTTACACTCTTGTTAGTAGAAATAGTTATCTATGCTAGGAGAGGACAGCTTAAACAAGCAGCAGGAGACCTCTTTACGGTAGGAGCATGGTGGCTAGTAATATCCGTAGCTATATTTAATGGTTTCTCTGGAATAATTACTTAATGAATAAGACTGCCCTATGAAAAAGGAGGAAATAGATATAAAAAATGATTTACTCCTTCTTTTTGTCGTTTTAGCATTAACGGTAATATTTAATGACTCTGTCTTAACTGCATCATTCCAAACAACAATGATTTGGGGAATATTGGGATTTACTATTCTTACAGTTTGGTTTATTAAACTTTTTGCATTAAACTCCCAGAAAAAGATTTCAAAATACAGCAATGTATTAATGAAGATATCTATTAAAGAAAGATTCTT
>DHUO01000002.1:86660-90648 GCA_002409215.1 Candidatus Dojkabacteria bacterium UBA5232
AATAGGAATGCGATTTTGGGTTATATAGTGCTTGGGGTATCAATGATTCTTCTTCTAGTTCTATTCCTAAATGTAAAAAGCTCTCTGAAGAGATTCTATTCTGTTCATATATTAACTCGAACAGTATTTGATTTCCTTTGCATTACAATCCTCTATCTACTTCTAAACTCATTCTTAAGAATGGGGGTTTCTCTGCAAGTATACACGGCTCTCTCTTTCATCTCGTCCTTAATCCTTTCAATCTTTGTACTGAAACTTCATGACAGGGTAGGTGGATTTGAAATAGTTACAGCCATTGCTAGTTCTGTATTTGTAGCGACCTCAATGGTGCTATTTTGGAATAAGAATATCTTTATAATTCCTGCAATAGGTTCTCTTATGTTCTATCTTGTAATTTCACTTTGGAATATCAGATTTGCAGGAAAAACAAGATTTGATGATTATCTAGCACCTATACTCTATGTAATTCTTGCAATAACATTAATTCTTGTAATGTAATATGAAGAGGAAGATTGTATTAAAAATAGGGGGTTCCACACTTTACCAGAATGATATGGATGTTAATTTCGCCCTCTTAGAGAAGTTAAAACAATGGTATCATAGTGCTAAGGATGAATATTCTAGAATCGTCATAGTTACAGGTGGGGGTGTTCTTTCCAGAGATTTACATAAGAAGATAGAGGGTAATATTGCAAATGAAGATGCTTTGCATAGTGTCGCAATGTCAGTTACACAAACAAGTGCAGAGTTGGTTGCAGGCTATCTAGAAGATGAGAATATATATACACCTAAGAAGTTGGGCGATGCATATGAATATCTTCTCTCAGACGCACCAGGGGCTCTTGTAAGTGGTGGTTTGAGGAGTGGTTGGAGTACAGATATGGATGCCGCTGTGTTTGCAGATATTATTTCTATAAATAGAGTACACAAAATATCAAATATAGATTACCTATACACAAAAAACCCTAAAGAGTATCCCGATGCAGAAATAATAAAGGATATTACTTGGCAGGACTACTTTAATCTGTTTGAGATTAAAGATGATGATGAACATCAGGCTAATTTACATATACCAGTAGATAAAGAGTGTGCAAGATTCTCAAGAACAAAAAATATTTCTTTCTTTATCTGTGGTGGTGTTAATATTGAAAATAGTGTTGATTTAGAAGAAATCTTAGCAGAAGGGACACTAATTCACCCCTAAGCAATCTTAACTATCTTATATTTATCCTCTCCGTTTGGAAATAGTATCTCTGTTTTTAGTTTCTTCCCTACAATCTCTTCTCCAAGAGGTGAGAGGTAGGAGATTTTTCCTTCTAATGGGTTGGCTTCATCCTCACTTACAATTGTGTATGTTAGGGTGTTTTTCCCTTCTAAAGTTACAGTATCTCCAACATTAACCTTATCTTTCTTCTTGCTTTTTACAATCTTCGCATTTTGTATCTTCTCTTTCAATTCCCTAATCCTTGCCTCGTTAATGTTCTGTTCTTCAATAGCCATAGAGTATCCATCATTCTCTCTAAGATCTCCCTGACTTCTCATTTCATTTAGAACATCTGCAATCTTTCCTCTTAATTCACCCTCTCTTTTTTCAAGCTCTTCTTTGAGCTTTTTCAAACCCTCTTCTGTTGTTAAATATTCATTATTTTCATCCATCTATATGCGAAACTATCTTAACAGGGCAAGATGATATACATTCAAAATATGTATGTCAAGAAGGTGGGAAGTGATATTAGAATATTATTGATTTGGTATTAATACGGTTCGTATGTTTCTACCTTGGAACATTTTTTACCATCTAATTTGTATCCTGGTTTGGTACATTTATATTTTGGCCATCGAGGATCATTAGTGTGATTTTTATAGCAGGTGTTATCTTTTTTAATAGTATTTTTTGGACAGTTATAATTAACAGGAGGGGACTCGAACATTTCGTATCTACATTCTATCCAATGGATCAGACGTTCACCTGGTTTTGGTGTCTTGCACGGCAGTACGGGTTCACTGATTCCAAGGTGTATACACTCTTGTGACATATGCAATTCACCATCTCTGTATAATCTTGTGTACATACCACCTTTACTTTCACAATCCGCTTTGTCTTTAGCCTCTATTTTCATGTAACATTTTTTACGATCAGGTGTACCGTAACCACGAAAGTATATATGAGGAAAAGGGCAACTTGGTTGGTAATCGGCTGTGATTCCTGGGGATTTGCTACATCCTCCTCCATCTTCTAATGTATACAAAGCACCGTTGGTACACTGTATCAGGGTTGGGTTGTTATCGTAACATCCACCATTCATAAATACCATAGGATATGTGCATGCATATACTACAGCATCTTCTACCAGAGTTCTCTCGCATAACTTTGTTACTGGATTATATGTACCTGTCCATCCACAGCTTGTTGGTTTTACTATCTTACCAATCCCTCCCCAGTCTATTCCAATCTTACCAATCAAACCTCCACTACTACTTGATTTTTCTTCTTCTTTCGACTCACTAGGTTTTTCTGTTGATTTGGAGGCACTTTCTGAAGTTTCTGATGTCTCGGTTGTTTCCTCATCACTCGTAGTTCCTTCATCTTTAAGCTTCTCTGCTTTTTCTTCAGGAGCAATCTCTGTCCAAGTTGCAAGTAAAGTTATGTCTTCATTTATCTTTTTGTTCGGTTCTAATGGCTTTCCATCTAAATACCATTCAGCAAAGAGGAAACCTTCTTTTGTAGGTTTTTCTTCTAACCTGAAAATACTTCCTTTTCTAATAGTAATTGATTCAACAAAGTTACCACCATCGGTATCGAAGTAGACCACAACTTTCCTATCTAAGAGAATAAAGATAAACAAAGATATTGCAATAAACGATAAAACAGCTATTGCCATTAATAGCTTTTTGTTCACAAAAAATTATATCATTTAGAAATTGTGCTTTACAATATCCTATAAAATATATAGTTGTAGTGTAAATTATAATGAAGATATGTTAAAATACTACCCAGATATGCCGCTATCGTCTAACGGTTAGGACATAGGATTCTCAATCCTACAATCGGGGTTCGATTCCCCGTAGCGGTACCAATCTACTTTATCTCAAAAACCTTCTTAATCTCTTCTTTGACTTCCTTATTAAATCCTGAAAATGCCCTATCTCCCAAGAAGATAATAGGGTAGTATTCATAAGAATCTGATACACCTTCACTGTTACCTTTCTTATATGAATTCAATTGGGATACAAAATCAGTATCGGAAGTAATGTGCTCTTCATAATCAATCTTATTCTCTTTAAGAAATGCTAATAGATCAAGACACATAGCTCCTGTACCATTATGAAAGATTACCATACTCTTACCCTTATCTCTTGAAACATATGTACTATCCTCATTAAGGTCTTCAACCCTACAAGGATTTGTAACATTTTCTTCATTCTCAAACTCCAGTTTAGGTCGGATTTTTTCTGGGGTATATGGGGCATTCTTATTTACAGGTATTTGCCATGTAGGCATCTCCTTATCAACACTTCCCAAAGTATCTAAATCAACCCAATCAACTTCATAACTATCCCACATTCTGTGCCACATTTCGTTCCATCTCTGTTTATATCCACCAATGTATGTATGTGATACCGCCATGAATTTCTTATTTGTAATAACTCTCTTATACAATTCTTCCATATCCTTAGGTTCTCCATTTCTCTCATAGAAACTGTAATCACAGAAGCTACCATATTTAAACTCTGGAATATCAATATTAGATACGGATATTATTTTTACATTGTATTCCTCTGGTTTATATATCGTTGTTGCTAATTCTGTTGTTCCTCTTGCTGTTATATACTCAATTCCTAATTCATCGGCTACTTTCAAGGTTGTTTCGTCTGATGCCATATATCTAGAACTAATAACTCTTGGTGTAATATCAAGATACTTTTTTGAATTCTCAATCAATTCTGAAATAATTTCATACTGCTTCTCGTACGGCATTCCCCAGAA
>DHUO01000002.1:90783-91410 GCA_002409215.1 Candidatus Dojkabacteria bacterium UBA5232
TCCCCAGAAAGGGTTTGGATCGTACGAAGGACATAGTTCAACTACACCTGTTTTAAGTATCTCTTTTAGTTCTTCCGCATTCTTTTGTATGAAATTACTATTAACCATTAACAACCCTTTAATATTGCTACTCTTCATATCATTTACCATGTTTGCTAATCCATCGGTGTTGTTAAATTCAATTAACAACATCATAGCCTGTGGTTTTTTCTTTTTTTCTTCTGATTGCTCATTCTTGCAAAGATGTCGCGTAATTAGATGGTACTGTCCTATTAAAAGTAGGGCAACACCAAGAACTAGAAGAAGTATTTTCATTTTTTTATCCATATTGTGAAAATTACAAATTATTTAATTATTTTGTATATTTAAACTTACACAAATGGTGGAAACATTGCAAATTTTCAACCAAACTAATTGCTAGTACTCTCCTTTTGTGTTATTCTTTATCGAGTTAATAATTTATTTTATCTATATATACAAATGAAAAAAGGATTACTAATAGCAATTGTAGCACTCCTTCTTGTTGGAGGATTCTTTCTTTCCAAACATAATGGACTAGTTAAAGCTAGTGAGAAAGTTGATGCACAGTGGGCTCAGGTAGAGAGTCAGTATCAAAGAAGATTTGAT
>DHUO01000002.1:91567-91907 GCA_002409215.1 Candidatus Dojkabacteria bacterium UBA5232
GATTCCTAACCTTGTAGAATCTGTCAAAGGAGCAATGGCGCAAGAAACAGAAGTTTTTTCTAAGATTGCAGAGGCAAGAACAAGATATTCTTCAGCAAAGACAAATAGTGAGAAAGCTGAA
Source organism: Candidatus Dojkabacteria bacterium UBA5232 (assembly GCA_002409215.1). GTDB lineage: Bacteria > Patescibacteriota > Dojkabacteria > SC72 > SC72 > UBA5232. The sequence continues at coordinate 91,689 of DHUO01000002.1, forward strand.
GCGGCAACAGAAGTAGAAGGTGCACTATCTAGACTTCTTGTTGTTATGGAAAACTATCCAGAATTGAAATCTTTAGATACAGTTACAACTTTAATGTCACAACTTGAAGGTACAGAGAACAGGATTGCAGTTGAAAGGCAGAGATACAATGAGGAAGTTAAGATCTTCAATTCTGACATTAAGACAATTCCAACAAAGTGGATTGCATCTATGTTTGGT
>DHUO01000003.1:0-137 GCA_002409215.1 Candidatus Dojkabacteria bacterium UBA5232
TCGAAACACCAACATCCCCTACAACCAAGAAAACATTTAACATCGATTTTACAGCACAAGATGTTGAAGAAAGAGATATCACAGTAGAATGTTACAAAGATGCTGTTAAGTTTGCATCATTTGACAAAGTAAATGCA
>DHUO01000003.1:367-1215 GCA_002409215.1 Candidatus Dojkabacteria bacterium UBA5232
AAGCAATAGCAGGAGCAGATGAAATACTGAAATCAAATGAAATAACTGTTGAGGTTATAGACAAACCATTGCCTGTAATTGACTACTCCAAAGCAGGAAATGTTTTGAAGTTCAAAACAGCAAATGATGGAAAAATTGTTAAGGTAGAAATACACAGATCAGACAAACCATCATATACTGCAAATGACACTACAAAAATTTATACAATGTCTGTAGCTCCAAATACAGCATACTCATGGACAGATGCAACAGCAGAACCAGGTAAAACATACTACTATGCATTAAGATCTCTAGATGCTTTTGGAAATGTATCAACAATGGTATCAGATCCAGTAGTTAAGGTATCTGAAGAAGTAACTGCAACAACACCTAGAACATCAGGTACAGCAGTAGCTGGAGCAGAAACCAAAACAGAAGGTGAAGTAAAAGGAGATACTGATGAGGGAACAATAATGGATACAGAGGAAGTTAAAGAAGGCAAAGAGAAGGTTCAAGATGGAAAAGAAGGAGAAGAGAAGGAAGTAGAGTTAACTCCTAGCTACAAAAAATACTGGTACATCTGGGTACCTGCAATTCTTCTTGTTCTTGGTGTAGGATATATATATGTCAAAAGAAGTAAAGAAGAGTAAAAAGAAAAATAACAGAAAGTTAACAGTCCTACTAGGTTTAGCACTACTCCTAGTAGGGCTTTCTGTTTTGATATTAACATACTGGCCTGTCATTAAGGCATACTACAATCAAAGAGTCTTCCCTACCCCCTCTACAAACAATGTATCACTAGCAAGTAAAGAAGAAGATGTAACCAAAGAGGTAAAAAAAGATACCAAAGAGGTATTTGTAGATCCAAA
>DHUO01000003.1:1524-8590 GCA_002409215.1 Candidatus Dojkabacteria bacterium UBA5232
CTTTTTGCACACTCAGCTGTAAATTTCTATGAAAGAAATATGTACTCTGTATACTTCTATCTCTTAGGAGAGTTGGAAAAAGAAGATGAAATATTTGTAAGCTATGAAGGTATTATATACAAATATAGAGTACAAGAAGTAAAAATTGTAAATAGAGAAGATATACAGTATTTAAAGAGAAGTGCAGATCCAGATACACTTGTGCTTATGACCTGTTATCCAGCAGGTACAGACTGGAAAAGAACAGTAGTAATTGCACACAGGGATACAGAGGAACCAGTATTGAAGTAATTATCTCTCTCTACACAACTTTTTCATATATATACATTCACTATACGATTCCTATTAGTTTTTTCCAATACAATTAGGTATACTTAATCATAGGAAGTTAAATTTTTATTTTCAAAAATATGACAAAAAGACATCAAGTGTACAAATGTAATGTATGTGGGAATATTGTAGAAGTACTACATGAAGGTGCAGGTACTTTAGTATGCTGTGGACAGGACATGCAGTTATTTGAAGAGAAAAAAGAAGAGGAAGGAAATGAGAAACATTTACCTGTTGTAAAGGTGGAGGGTAACAAGGTAATAGTAGATGTTGGTTCAGTAGAGCATCCAATGGAAGAAGCTCACTACATTGAATGGATTGAAGTAATCAATGGAGATGAGAGCAAAAAAGTATTTCTTAAAGCAGGAGAAGCTCCAAGAGCAGAATTCCTTTTTGAAAATATTGGACAATTAAGGGTAAGAGAGTACTGCAATATTCATGGACTTTGGGAAACAGTAATCTAAAGCCCTACTGAGAGCATTTTGACAAAGCTTTCCATATCATTGAAAACATGGACTCTTGAAAGATAGTACCTATTATTTTCTCTGTAATCAATATATCTACCACAAGAAAACCCTGTCTTATAACCACTACTCCTGACTATCTCAAAACCTCTCTGATCAGCCTCACAACCAGGATATGCGATAGATGTAACCTTCTTACCTGTTATTCTCTCTAAATCAGCTTTGCTTCCTGCTATCTCACTTACCAAAGATTCGCTATCAGTCTTTCTAAACATAGGATGAGTTCTAGAGTGAGATTGAATATCCATACCATTATCAGACATCTCCTTTAACTGTGTATGTGATATCTGTGATCTATTTGAAATAACAAAGAAAACTCCTGTATGACCGTATTTCTTAAGAATAGGATAAGCCTGTGTATAATGCGAAAGAGTACTATCATCAAATGTAATCATCACACTCTTCTGTTTAGGATTCTTCCCTGAAGAAAAGACAGTATTAAACTCCTCTACATTAATACTTTTGTAATTCTTTTTTGTTAGATATGCAATCTGCTCCTCAAACATCTCAGGAGAAACAAACAACCCTTGTACAAACTTGTTAGTACTATCTGTTGTAGCTATGTGATGATACATAAGTGTTGGTAGCCTTACAGAACCAGCAGATTGAGCTAAAGGAGGAATATCATAGCTTTCCGAAAAGTTCTCATCTACAATCTCTGTTAAGCTCTCTACTTCTTCAACAAAAGGTATTACAAAAAGAGTATCAACATCTTTTACTTTAATCACTTGTAGTAAATACCTCTTCTTGGTTGAATTATAATTAATTGAAAACAGTATATCTAAAATATCTTCAGTATCTCTAGCTTCATCCTTCTCCTGTTTAGATATATACTCCCTTAAATTAGTTAGACTCTTTCTTAAACCTTTAATTTCTTCACACTCTAAATTAGCCTCTCGTACAGAATCTTGGATATATTTTGCAGTTTCTTCCATTCTTTCGACTAACTGCTTATTTATATCTGCATATATTATGCTTTCTGTTGAAATATCTTCTCTATTTGAATTCTCAATATTCAAATTATCTAAAACAACCTTATCATTCTCTGTTATTGTATTACTATCCCAAATCTGTTTTCTTAAATCTTGCTCTTCTATCTCACTCAGAATACTTTTCATTCCTAAGATTACATTTAATCCATCTAATACCTGAATATCTTTACCAATTGCTAATGAAAGTATTTCTTTTTCTTTACCATTTAAAGAAGCAAGCTCATTTACACACTCCTTATATTTATTATTTTCTAAATGTCTAATACAAGATGTTAAGCTTGTTTTTAATTTGTTGCTATTGGAAAAGGAGAGGACTCTTCTTATTTCTATCTTCAACTTGTTTCTTCTTAATATTTCTAGAAGATTCTTACTTAAATCATTTTCAATTATTTCTTTTTCGATTTGATTTAAACTGTTTTGAAAATATATGGAGAGTATTTGATCATTTAGTAGAACTGGTGTATTTGTTTGAAGTAACTGTTTAATTGATCTGTTGAAATCTTCCTCTTTGTTAGCTTCTATGATTGTTTTACCATATCTTAGTAGCTCTATCCTATTCTTTTGACTGAGTGCAAGATTGTTTTTTTCAATAATGGGGGTGTAGTTTAAGGGGAATATATCCGCTGTTGTGAGGATGTTTTTATCTAATTCTTTCTCTTCTGTAGTTGGTGGTAGTGAGAGTTTTTTATATTGGATATTGTCTATTACATTACTATTGCTTTTGGTGAAGAGGATGAGAAAAAGAGGTATTGCTACTAAAAGTAGTACTGCTATTGAAGCAACTATTATCTTTTTATTTCTTTTCATCTTCTCATTCTCACTCATCCATTATTTTATCATTAAAATAGATGGAATGGGGAATATTACGAAAAATTGTTAGGAACAAGAACCTAAAGAAGATTACTCTGTTTTGACAGCAAAAGAGACTTCTGCTTCAGGACTTGCCATGAAAGTTCCTTCTATATTTAACTCTTCAATTACTTGAATACAGTTAGTATCGGGAGATGGAGAGCTAATAGAGAGGTTAACAGTAACTTGCTCTGGATGGCTTTCTTGGACCATAGCTTCATGCTTAATCTCATGACAAGGACTTGGCTTATGACCTTTAATTTCATACTCCCACCTATTATTTCCTTCATACTCTGCTTCAAATTCAAATCCATCCTCCTTTAGTTTATATTCTTTTTTCTTCTTCTCCTCTTGTACTATTCCATCATCATTCTTGTCTTTATCTAAAACAAAGACTTTAAATATTAAACCTCCAACGATCATAAGGATTATGATTAATATACCCACTCCAAAAACATTATTTTTGTTCACGTTTTTTCTTTTTTATTAATTTATTTGTTTTACGATTAGTTATCTTAAAAATCATTAATACAGCTAGACTCCCTAGCATCATAACTATTCCAGCACTTACTATTACAAAATCGAAATATGTTTCATTTAAGTTAGCTAAACTTCCTATTAATATGCTTAATACCGCTGTAAAAAGACTAATTATTGTTTCATAGAATCCATACTGTAACCCTTCGATACCACTATCTACATTCATTGCAAAGAGCTTCCTCCAATTAGTTACACTAAGAGCTACCCCAAAACCAAATATGAATTGCAAGAAATAGTAATGCCAATATGCAGATATATGTGGGTAGAATGTATATGGCAAACCCATTAATATTGTTCCTGTTGCAAGAAGTAGAATCTCATCCTTATCGCTTTCAATCTTATCTGTAAGGTAACCCATTGGAATCTGTAATATAGCTCTTGTAAAGAAGTATATTGAAGTACCTATTCCAACAAACTTAATAGCATCCATTCCAAGTTTCTCTGAGAGGTAGATTCCAGATAGAGCTGAAATTATGAGAAAAGGTCCCCATGAGAGCATATCAGACAGAGTGAGAAGAATAACTACTTTATTTGTTTTTTTCTTTTCATGTTCTCCCATACATATAGATTACAATGTTGGAAAATATTTATCAATATGTTAAATTAGTCTAATGAACCTGCCTACTTCTGAAAATCTACTCCTTTATCTCTCAGCCTTATCTGGTACTATTCTTTTTCTTTTCTCTATCCAATCATTGGGAAATGAGGTGCAGGACATAGCAAATGAGAATTTCAGAAAGAAATTAGCAAAATGGGTACAAAACAGATTTAGTGGTGCACTAGCAGGTGCTATATCTACAGCTATTGTTCATTCTAGTACAGCAATTACAACGATTACACTTGCATTGGTGAACTCTGGTGTGATTTCTTTTCATGATAGTTTAGGTGTTATCTTTGGGAGTGGTATTGGTACTACCATTACAGCGCAGATTGCTCTTTTAAGTGACACACCCATTGCTCCCATATTGGTTATACTGGGTTTTGGTATGCAGTTTTTAGGAAAAAAGGTGAAGAAGTACAGTAATCTTGTACTGTATATTGGATTAATTCTCTTTTCTTTAGGTTTAGTTTCTTCATCTATTAAGATGTTAAGTGACAATCATGTTTTTGATACACTCTTTAACTACTTCACAAGTCCACTACTAGCATTCGTTCTTTCTTTCTTCTTTACTGTTTTAGTACACTCTAGTTCAATTACAACAGGTCTTTTAGTTATTTTTGCTAGTACTGGCGTTATACCTCCCAATATTGCCATTGCAATGGTTTTAGGTGCCAATATGGGTACAAGTATTAGCTCGTTGGTTGTGACTCACGACTACTCTCTTTTTGCAAAAAGGACAGGGTATGCCAATTTCTTTTTTAAAGCCATAGGTTCATTACTCTTTATGCTCTTTTTAGGAAAGTATACAGAGTTAATGGGTGTCATAACTGAGGATGTGGCAGCACAAGTAGCTCTTTCACATTTGATATTTAACTTAGTTAATACCCTCTTCTTCCTTGTTATACTAACACCTTTTGAGAAATTTATTAGAATTGTAGTACCGGGAGATGACAAGGAGGTGCTGTTAGAAACGAAGTATATTGATAATAGGGAGAACAAAGAGTTTAAAGAAGGGATTGAGGATATAAAGAATGAATTAGTATATTCTGTTGATAATACAATAAATATTTATGAAAAGAGTTTTGGTATATATTACAACCCCACAGAAAGAATGAGATTGGAGATAGAGAAGTATGAGACACTTAATGATTATTTAGATGAAGCAATAACAAAAGCGCTCTTGGGTCTCTCTAGGTTCAAACTTACAAGGAAAATGGCTAAGGAGAGTGTTGTGCTGGTTAAGATATCAAATACCATTGAACAACTAGGTGATTTAGGTCTTGATTTTGGTAATGTCTTTAGAAGGATGCATAAATCAGATATCTCTCCAGATGAGATACCGTTGAATAGGCTTACAGAGTTGTATGATAAATTAATTGAGCTTTTTGAGGCTATTAAGGTTCAGATAAAAGAGCAGGATAAGGAAGAACTAAAGAAGATAAAAGGTTATGAGGAGGAGATATATCTCATTATTAGAGAGGAGTATGATAGGCATGTACAACGCTTACAAGATAGTACAAATTATGATGGTAATGTTTTTGTAGATGCTGTTTCAATCATAGAGCTTTCTGTTTCAAAGCTTAGGGATATTAGGAAGCTACTTTTAGGCTTTGTGAGGGAGTTTAATCGATAATATTTACTTCTGGTTGTAAATCAATTTCGTAATTGTCTTTTACACTTTTTTGCATCTCTTTGATGAATTTGTATATATCCTCTCCTGAAGCATTCATGTTCGTTACAACACAAAGAGCATGTCTTTCAAATGTTCCAACATCCCCTACTCTTTTTCCTTTCCAACCTAACTCTTCAAGTAATCTTCCTGCAGGTATTTTTATGTACTCCGAAGTGTATCCCTCTGCAGGATATGATTGAAGGTCTGAGATAATCTTAGAAAGGTCATTAAACTTCTCCATAGATACAATTGGATTAGCAAAGAAACTACCAGCTGTACCGTACTCATCGATACTAGGTAATCTTTTTGACCTCTGTCTTACAACAGCCTCCATTACATCTTGAATACTGTATGGTTCTTTTGCGAAAGCATCTAATTCTTCTTTTAGTGATCCGTATCTACCAGCTCTTTCGTGATAGCTGAGTTCAAATTCTTTTGTGTGTTTTGTAAGTTTGAATACTGCAGATGTTATTAAATATTTATTCATCCATATACTTTTGAAATTACTTTTTCTATATCCATATCCACAATCTTTAGGTTTAAGTATTTTCTCTTCAAGAGTATCAATATCTAATATATTTATCTTACTCAGTACAGATGTAATTCCTTGTCCGTATGCTCCAATATTTTGAGATACACTCCCCCCTACTGAACCCGGAATCATTACCATATTCTCAATGCCTGCATAGTCATTCTTAACACACCATCTTACAAACTCATCCCAACTTTCTCCTGCACCTACCTCAAGGTGTACATATTTCTCATCTTCTTTAATTATATTAATTCCTTTTATATTAGGTATTATGACAAGTCCATCCCAATCTTTTGTAAAAAGAATGTTACTTCCTTTACCTAGGATGAGGGTTTTTTCATCTTTATATTTACCTAATACCTCCTTTATCTCATCTATATTTTGAGGAAGAGCTAGATATTTAGCTTTCACATCAACTCTAAATGTGTTGTGTTCTTTTAATGAAGTGTTTTCATATATTTCCATATCCCATTCTACAAGTTTGGAAGTTAAAAGTTAAGATGATAGAATATGGTTGTACTTAATTAAATTATTACATTACAAATATATGTCAGGATATGTTGATAATATTGAGAAAATCTCAGAAGAGAATACAAACTTTAGAAAGGTTGTATATACAGGAAATCACCTTCAGTTAGTTGTTATGTCACTAAAACCAGGTGAGGATATTGGTGAGGAAGTTCATCCAAAGGTAGATCAATTCTTTAGAGTTGAGGAAGGTCAAGGAAAAGTTGTTATGGATGGAGTCGAAACTGTATTTGAAGATGGTTTTGCAATTGTTGTACCATCAGGTGTAAAGCATAATGTGTTTAATACAGGTAATGAGGAAATGAAGCTTTATACCATCTATACTCCAGCAAACCATATTGATGGTGTTATTCACGCAACTAAGGAGGATGCTATGGCTGATGAAGAGGATGAAGCATTTTCTGAAAAGGTTAATGAGTAGTTAAATACCTATTTATTAAGGAAAAGAGTGAGCCTAATCATGATGTAAATCATATTGAAAAGGCTCACTTTTCTTTT
>DHUO01000001.1:0-11425 GCA_002409215.1 Candidatus Dojkabacteria bacterium UBA5232
AAATTAGGTAGTTGGGTTTTAGGTCAAGGAACAGTAAGTTTATTTGCAACCATATTCTCTGCAGTAGTTCTTTCACTTTTTAGAGTTCCTTTTGCAATACCTCTTGCTGTTTTGGTTGGCATACTAGATGCTGTTCCTACGGTTGGTGCAACCTTGGCAGGTATAATTGTTGGAGCGGTTTCTCTCATAACTGTAGGGCCTGTAAGTGCTATTATCATAGTAATTCTAATGATTATTTATCAACAGGTGGAAAACAATCTAATAATACCAAAGGTTATGGGTAATGTTGTTGGTCTAAAACCGTTGTATATTCTTGTAGGTGCAATAGTTACATTAACTCTAGCAGGTCCCATAGGTGCTATTGTTACAGTTCCCCTACTGGTTGTGATGAAGATAGCATATGAATTCTATGTGGACTTGCAAAAACTTGAAGCTAAAGGTATTGTGTAATTAAGAAAAAGATATAAATTTTGTACTGCCCGGTATAATGGATAGTGAGAGTAAGAAAACAGTTCCAGTGTACTTTTTTGATGATTATTCAGCCAAGGAGTTGAGTGAAAGTAAGATTGGACGTAAAGGTCTTAGTCTTTTCAAATTAAAAGATATGGATGTGCCTGTTCCTGAGTTTTTTGTTATTTCTACCGATACTTTTGTAGATTTCATATTAAAAGCATTTAAGGATGGCAAGGATAGAATTCTTGCTAAAGGAAGGAATCCAGAAAACAGTGAGGTAGAAGAGCTACTTTTGAAGGCAGAGTTTACAAAGGATGTTTTAGATGAGATTCTTTCTGCATATACAAGACTTTCAGGCTTCACAGATGCTTGGGTTTCTGTAAGGTCATCTGTTTGCTTTACCACAGATAAGAATGTTTCTTTTAGTGGTATCTTCTCTACGGAGTTGAATGTAAGGAAATATGAGGAATTGGTTCAATCGGTTAAACGAATATATGCATCAATGTTTTCGGATGATGTTGTAGCATATGCAAATAGGATGAATGTTGATTTAGCTGAAGCAAAGATATCGGTCGTAGTTCAGAAGATGGTGCAGTCAGAGGTTGCTGGTGTTGTATATACAACAGATCCAATTACGCAAGATAAAACAAAGCTAAGTATAGAGGCGGTATATGGACTCGGAGATGTAATATCTCTTGGAGAGATTACACCAGACACATATGTTTTGAATAAAAAAGATCTTTCAACTGCAGAAAAACATATTTCTCCCCAAGAGTGGATGAAGGTACGAACAATGAAGAAAGCTGCAAGGGGAACTGTAGGTATTGAGAAGATAAAGATATCTAAGAATTGGAGTCATAAGCAGAAATTACCAGATAGAGATATGCAAGAGATTGCTAAGATATCACTGGTTATTGAAGATAAGGGGAATGAACCTCAGAATGTAGAATGGGTTCTTTCTGGAGGAAGATTTTGGGTTCTTCAAAACAAACCTATTAGATATATCTCTCTTTCTGATGGCATTATAAAGGAAGGTGTTTACATAGTTAGAAAAAATATCAGAGAAACAATTTTAGGCTTTATCGAAAAGTATAGAAGTGAGGATGAGATGGTTTCTTCTGCGATGACAGGTGCAAAGAAGATAGTTGAGAAGAACAATGATGAAGAGGTCAAGAGGCTTGAGAAATTAATTGTTGAGGCTAAGAAAGAGCTTGATAGCAAAATCAATACTCCTCAGGTTAAAAAAGATGACTTCATTATAACGGGTATCGGTGCAAGTTTTGGAAAAGCAGTAGGAAAGGTCAGAATTGTATCAGAGGCGACTAATAAGAAGTATACCAAAGAAGAGATTCTTTTGATTAAACAGTACTCATCTGAAATGGAATCGATGATTCTTTCTTCTGGAGGGATCATCATGGAAACAGGTGGCCTTACAAGTGACACAGCAATTCTTTGTAGAGAGTTTGGTATTCCTGCGGTAGTTGGTGCAACAGGTGCCTCCTCTCTGTTAAATGAGGGTGATTGGGTTAAAATAGATGGTAATGTTGGTACGGTATATAAGAGTGAGAAATTAGTAGGTGAAGAGGTTGAAGTACATCCTGTGGTGGATGCATATACAAAGGGTGATCTCTCTGGAATGGACTCTATCAAAGCTTCTGTGGTTGAAAATACGAAAGATGATTTACCACCTAAAGATTTAACTCTTCCCCCATCAGCCACAAGGATATTTTCAATGGCTACGGGTAGTAGTGATAAGTTGTTTGATTTTGTTGGTGATTCTCATGGATTGGTATATGTTGATTTAGACAAGATAATGCTTGAGGATGGAAGGCACCCACTCCAATATGTAGAAGACAAGAAGTTTGTAGATTATACAAAGAAAATATGTGAGAAGATATTAGAGTATGTCAACCTTGCCCAAGGGAATGAAGTAATTTTAACGATAGGATCAAGTAAAGTAAGGGAGTTTAGATCTTTGGTAGGTGGGAAAAAACAGGAGAATAAATCTGTTTCTGCAGATGCACTTGGTGCTCTACACTACATCAATAATCCTGAACTCTTAACTAGAGTTGCAAGGATAGTTCGAAGAATTAGGAATGTGTATAAAAAGAGGAATGTATCTTTGGGTATTCACTCCGTTATGAATCAGGACTATATGGTTGAGATAAAGAAGCAACTGTCAGGTGAGAAGTTGAAGAGAACATCATCATTTAAGATATATGCAGTACTTGATAATCCTTCAGAAATTATTCTTGCTGATGAAATTGCTGGTGCTAAAATAGATGGTATAGTTCTTAATATGCCGAAGATAGCAATGCAGATGCAAGGCTTTAAGATTGAAGATACAGATGCAAAATATGATTTAGCACGACATAGTATATTCAAGGTACTAGATAATCTCCTAGCAGAGGTTAAAGGATTATTAAATCAAATAATTGTTGTTGTTGAAAATAGCAAACCACTGCTTAGATACTGCGTAAGAGCTGGTGTATACGGTGTTGCTGTATTACCAGAGGATATTAAAGGTGCGAGAAAAGCAGCTGCAGATGAAGAAGGGAAAATTATTCTAGGCAAATAGTATCTAGTTAATACATCTTCTTCTGTGATATACTCTCCACATATGGGTAATACTCCAATGATGAAACAGTATCTGGGTTTTAAGAAACAGTATCCGGATAAAATATTGCTATACAGGATGGGAGATTTCTTTGAAACTTTTGGTGATGATGCAAAAATTGCATCTAAGGTTCTAAACATTACCCTTACAAAAAGAAACAAGGAGGCTAATGCTATTGCTCTTGCAGGTTTTCCACATAAAGCTATTGAACAGTATCTTCCTAAGCTTATTGAATCAGGCCACTCTGTTGTGATTGTTGATCAGTTGGAAGATCCTAAACTTGCTAAAGGAATTGTAAAAAGAGGTGTTACTAGGATTGTTACTCCCGGTACTGTCGATGGTGAGCAAGCAAGCTCTATCAAAGATTCATATTTAGCAGCATTCTTCTTTGAAAAGAAAAATATATATTGTGCATTAGTTGATATATCCACAGGGAAGTTCTTGTCTTTCTCCCCTAGCCCATCAAAAGTTTATGTAAATAATGTTCTCGCAGCATATGAGCCAGTTGAGATACTGCTAATTGAGGGAGATGAATGTGAAGAGTTAAGGAATATACCAGTACAGTTTGTTGAGAAAGGTTTAAGAAACTTAAAATACTCTCAGGAAATTGTACAAGACTTCTACAATATCAAAAATATAAACTCATTAGGTATAGAACAAGACTCTTTTGAGGTAATCCCAATTTCAATGCTGATTAAATATATAGAGGAAACACAATTAATGAATCCACAGCATATACTTAAGCCTCAAAAACAATCCTTAGACAGTACAATGATTTTAGACAGATCTACAATTAGAAATCTTGAAATTATTAACAACTCATATACAGGTGGTATAGAAAACTCTCTTTTCTGGGTCCTGAATAAAACATGTACAAGAATGGGAACTAGGCTTTTGTACTCTTGGTTGCTTAATCCACTAATTGTGAAAAAAGATATTGATGATAGGATTAGTACTGTTGATAAATTTTTCAAGAAAGAAAAAACATTAAAGGATGTAAGGGAAAAACTGGAAGGAATTAATGATATAGAGAGGGTTGTAGGTAAGATTGGTCTTAACAGGGCAACACCTCGAGATATTAAAGCTCTTCAAACATCTTTAATTAATTCTGATGAAATTCTTACAATCTTAAAGAAAGAATTAAAATTAGAATATAAAGAATTAGATAGAGATTTTTTTGTAAAGCTTGCGGAAAAAATAGAGAAGACAATTGCGGATGAGCCTCCTGTAACTATTATGGATGGAGGTATTATTAAAACAGGTTTTAATAATGAGGTAGATGAGTTACGATTACTTTCAGGAGATAGTAAGGATTGGTTGCGAGAATTGGAGGAAAAAGAAAGAGAAGAAACAGGCATCCCTTCACTAAAGATAGGCTTTAACAATGTCTTTGGATACTATATTGATGTAACTAAAGCTCATCATGATAAAGTTCCTGATAGGTATGTGCGTAAACAAACATTGGTAAATTCAGAAAGATATATAACGGAAGAACTAAAAGAGAAGGAAGAAATAATTTTGAATGCTCATGATAAACTGTGCACTATTGAGTACAAACTTTTTAATGAGTTTAGAGACTCCCTATTGCCCAACCTAGAAAAACTGCAAGAGCTTTCCAATGTTATTGCTAAGATAGATGTACTTTCTAATTTTGCATATGTTGCAATGGAGAATTCATATTGTAAGCCGAAGATATATGAAATTGGAGAACATGAAGGTTTAATTGATATTGAGAAAGGAAGGCATCCCATAATTGAGTTAATAACCGAGGAAGACTTTATTTCTAATGATACTAAAATGTCCTCCAAGGAGGGAGCAATGTCTATCCTGACAGGTCCTAATATGGCTGGTAAATCTACATATATTCGACAGGTAGCAACTATAGTGCTTATGGCACAGATAGGTTCTTTTGTCCCTGCCGAAAGTGCAAGTATATCTTTAGTAGATAGGATTTTTACAAGAGTTGGTGCATCTGATGATTTGGTTAGAGGAAGGAGTACTTTCATGGTAGAAATGGATGAGGCAGCAAATATTATTAATAATGCAACAAAATACAGTTTGATTGTTTTAGATGAAGTTGGTAGAGGCACTAGTACATATGATGGTGTAAGTATAGCTTGGTCTTTAGCAGAGTATATTCTTAAAGAATTAAAAGCCAGAACAATGTTTGCAACCCACTATCATGAGCTTCTTAGATTAGCAGAGAAACATCTAACATTAGTCAAGAATTACAATGTTCTTGTTGAAGAGGATTTAGAGAAAGGAAGTGTCATTTTTTTGCGAAAGATTGTAGAGGGGGGTACTGATAGAAGCTATGGAATCTATGTTGCAAAGATGGCAGGTCTTCCTGAGAAGGTTGTAAAGAGAGCAAATGAGATATTGGAGAGTTTTGAGCAGAAAAATATGTTTGCGGGTAAGTCAAGTGTTAGAGAGATTACCTTTGAAACAAAAAGTAAAAAAGAAAAGATTAATCTAACAGCTATGCAGTATCCACTTTTTTCTGCAAAAGACTCAGAGGTTGAAAAAGAGATACAAGGCATAGATACGGATAACTTAACTCCTCTTGAGGCTTTGAAGAAGATTGTTGAGTGGAAGAAGAAGATTTAGATTGAAATATAATATCCGTGATTATATCTGTTCTCTATTACTTTTATTCCTGCACCCTCTTTCGTTTTCTTGTTGATTCTTGAAATAGTACTTTTCATTGACGGTTTTTCTATTTTGCAGTAAGGACATTCTTTTTTAATAATATTCTCGAATGTTTTTAATTCTTGTTTTGTTAAAAGAACCCTGCACTCATTGTAGATAATTGAAGATGTGTCTCGACATACTGTAATTCCTTTGTATTTGTACTGTCTTGTTTTTACCTCTAAATATCCTAAGTATCTTTTTATTAAACAGAATAACCAATGTTTGAACTCTGGAAGTGTTAGGACATGGTCAACCCCTTGTGATGAGAGTTCCTCGATTCCTTCTTCTGTGATTTTGTTAACAATACAGATAATTTTACAATGCCATCTGATATCAAGTGGGACCCCTCTTTTCTTTCTCTTATCAATCAGGATTAAATCTGCATGTTTTGTCTGATGAGTATTAACAAGTATTACTGTTGAGCTAAAAGTTCTTCTTAATTCATTTATGAGGTCTCTATCGTCACTTTCTACTAAGAGCCTTTTGCAACCTGTGGGTATCATATAAAAATGATACCTGGTAATTATGACAAAAAGATTACTTTTTAGAGATTGTATCTACGACTTCTTCTATTGAGAGGAGATTTTGAGATTTATCTAGCATATTTTTCAATTGTATTTTCTCTTGATTCATTTCATCTTCCCCTATTATTCCAACCCATTTAACTCCTTTGCGATCAGCATATTTAAGGGAAGTTTTAAACTTCTGAATGTCGGGATATATGTTTGTTATTATTCCTTCCTCTCTTAGTTTGTTTGCAACCTTTATTGTATATCCTATACATTCAGTACTGACAGAGATGAGTAAAATGGAATCATTTACAATTTCTTTATTTAACATGTTTCTATCTTTGATAATTTCTAACAGTCTTTCTAATCCAAAAGAAGTTCCTGTTGCTGGTATTTCTCTTCCAATGTATTTGGACACAGCTTTATCATATCTTCCTCCTCCACTTACAGAGCCAACATCACCATCAACTACTTCATACTCCCATACAGCTCCAGTATATGAGGCCAAACCTCTTGTTAATGTTGCGTCAAATTTTATAAACTCAACCATATCTTTATTTGTTTTAACAATATTTATGATTTCTCTGATATTGTTTATTCCTTTTTCTCCACTTTCTGTATTTTTAATGATTTCTCCTAGCTCTTCTATATCAAGATCTAACGCAGAGAGGAGAGCTGTTGCCTGTTTTTCTTCAATTTCTTTTTCAATTAATTCTTTCTTAACGTTTTCTGGGCCGACTTTTTTCATCTTATCTATCGCAATATATACATCTTCAAAATATTTCTCGTCTATACCAATGGAATCAATTAATCCTTTGATAATTTCTCTACTATTTATCCTTACGACATACTTTTTAAATCCTAATGCTTTTAAGAATGCTAATCCAAATTGGATAACTTCAGCATCAGCCATGGGAGAGCTACTTCCAAGAGTATCTATATCCATTTGAGTAAACTCTCTTAATCGACCTTTCTGTACATTCTCTGCTCTCCATACATTCTGTATTTGATATCTTTTGTATGGAAAAGCAATATTGTTGTAATTCTGTGCTACTGCTCTGCACATAGGAATCATAAGTTCATACTTGAGCATAACATCTCTACCTCCATTATCTTTGAATCTATAATATAGCTTCTCTGCCTCATCACCACTTTGTCCTAATATCAATTCTGAATATTCTAAGGCAGGTGTTTCCAATGCTTCAAAACCGTATGAAATTGCAATTGTTTTGAAGATATTCCTGATAAAATCACGGATTTTCATATCATCCGAGAAATAATCATTAAAACCTTTTAATGTTTTTGGTTCAAGTTTTCCTTCCATAACACTTAATTATACCACGTATTGAAATTACACTACAAAATGGCATAATATATACTATTATGAAATACAGTGTTGGTTTTTCAAATAGTAGAGGAAGAACTAGAAGAGGTTCTTCCGGAAAAAGTCTTTTAGGTAAGTCTTTTAAGCCTGGTGGGTTTGGTTTTGATAGGTATAAAAATGTTAAGAAATATGCTTCTAGGAATCTAGGAAGTAAGACAGCAAGACATAGTGAGAAAAGAAGACCTAAGGACAAGAAGAAATTGAAGAAGATATTTGTTGTAGGTTTAGGGGTAATGTTCTTTATTGGTTGTATTGTATTAATAGTTTTGGGTGTGTATCTTAAGAATTTAGGAAAATCACTTCCTCCTCCTAATGAGTTAATCTCTAGAACTTCCGATCAAAGTACACAGATATTAGATAGGAAGGGTAATGTCCTTTATACTGTTTATGGTGAGCAGAATAGAGAGTTTGTATCAATAGATAAGATTCCGGAGCATACTAGAAAGGCAGTTTTAGCTGCTGAGGACTCAGAATTCTATCAGCACAAGGGTGTTGATTTAGTTGGTATTGGAAGGGCATTGTTCCAAAATCTTCGAGGACGAAAAGTTGTTAGTGGTGCAAGTACCCTTACACAACAGTTGGTAAAAAAGACACTACTTTATGATATCTTGGGTGAAGAGGCTAATCAGAAAACTATTGCAAGGAAGGTTAAGGAAATTTTGATTACAATGCAGGTTGAACAGACATTTACAAAAGATGAGATTTTGCAGATGTATATGAATGAGATTCCTCTTGGTGGTGTAAACTATGGATTCCAAGCAGCATCACATTCCTACTTTGGGAAAGATATTAGTGAACTTACTCTTGCAGAGAGCGCTATGTTAGCAGGTATTATTCAGGCTCCTGGTGAGTACTCCCCTCTTTTTGGAAGGAATGCTGAGATGGGTAAGGTAAGACAGAAATATGTGTTTGACCAGTTGCAGGAGAAGGAGAGACTATTTGGTATCTCAAAGGAAGAGATTGATAAGGCAAGGGAAGAGGAGCTTGTGTATAAACCATCTAGAATAGATATTAAGTCACCCCACTTTGTTTTCTATGTTAAAGCGGCACTGGAAGATGAATTTGGTGCAGATGTAGTAGAGAAAGGTGGGCTTAAAGTTACAACGACATTAGATCCGACACTTCAGAGTATTGCAGAGGAAGAGATTCGCAAGGGTGTTGAAGTAGCTGCAAAGCGATACAATGTTAATAATGGTGCTATGGTAGTAATAAATCCTAAGAATGGTCAGCTTCTATCTATGGTTGGTTCCGTAGACTATTGGAAGACAGATGACCCTAGGGTTGATGGTAATGTTAATATTACAACTAGTTATAGGCAGATGGGTTCTGCTGTTAAGCCTTTTGTATATCTTAGTGCAATTACAAATAAAGGGACAGGTCCTTGGACTGTAAGTCCGGATATAAATAATATTGCATTTGGTAATTATAAACCAACAAACTGGGATAATAGGTATGATGGTTTGATAACTGCAAGAAAAGCTTTAGTAGAATCTCGAAATATTCCAGCAGTATATACTTTGCAAATGGGTGGAATTGATAACTTCCTCCAACTCATGCAGAAGCTTGGTGTGTCAGCCATGGAGAACAAGGCTGGTTACGGTTTGAGTTTAGCATTGGGTTCTGCTGAGATGAGAATGACAGAGTTTACTAATGCTTTTGGTACTTTAGCAAATGGTGGTATTAAACATGATATTGTATCGATACTTAAAGTAGAGGATGCTAAAGGGAAAGTATTAAAAGAGTATAAAGATACTGAAGGGAAAAGAGTTGTTGATGAGAAGGAAGCTTATCTTGTAAACTGGATGATTTGTGACTTGCAAAACTTTAATGATAAGCCAGATAATAGATATTATACAGTTAATGGTAAGAAGGTTTGTGGAAAAACAGGAACAACAAATGGTCCAAAAGATCTTTTAACATTCCTATATAACCAAAGTATTGTTGTAGGTGTATGGAATGGAAACAATAATAATATCGTTATGCCAAGAGCTTGGGCAACCACAGTTTCTCTTCCCCTAGCCCACTCGTTCTTGCAGAGAGTAATTGATCAGTATAGTGAGTTTAATTTCAACAGGCCTGCAGGCATTATGACGACCAGTGTATGTAAGGATACTGGAGCTACTCCTGCTGATGGTGTTGAGTGTAATAAGGAGGCATCTATATATATATCTGGGCGCTCGCCTCAAGTAGACAATAGAAAGGCGATAGAAGTTTGTACTGCAGATGGGAAGATTCCTACAAACATGGATATTGCTAGACAGTATGGATTAACTGCAACTAAGATGCTCTTGAGTACGACTTTGGAGAACCCATTGCAAGTCGATGCGTACAGAGGTTATCTTAATGCTAGTGGAAGCTACCTTTTTGAGATGCCTGAGAGTGGTATTTGTTTACCACCTCTTGGTCCTGATGGTGCACCTTTGGTAGATATTTCTTCACCAACAGCTGGTCAAACCTTCTCCGCGGGTCAGAACATTGAAATTAAAGGGAGTGTTGTTTCGCAAACACCTCTTACAGCATTTAGTATAACAGTTGGCGGACAGCCCATCCCAGGGATTGATAAAACATCTGTAAGGGCTGATGGTAGTTATATTGTTAATTACGTTGTTCCCAATAGTATGAATGGGAACAAACAGATTGTAGTTACTGCTAGAGATACAGCAAAGGTTGGTAGCAAGAGTGTGAGTGTTACTTTAGGAAATTCCACCCCTTCTTCCTCTCTTGAGATTATACAGCCAACAGAAGGTGCTAGTGTAGCTGTTAATACTCAGATTATTGTAGAAATTTTTGGTACTAATATATCTGCAGTAGGTATTACAATTGGTGAGGGAGGTTTAGTGTCAGAGCCTACTAAAATATCAGATAATAGATGGGCTCTTACAATTCCACCTAATCTAGGTATGGGGACATACAAGATAAGAGCATCTGCTTTGGTTGATGGGAAAACATTGCAGAAGACAATTAATGTCAAAATAATTAAATAACTTCTGCTTCAAAAACTTCTTTAAACCTTTTTATAATTTTTTCTGTAATATTCTTTATATCCTTATCGCTTGCAGTCTTGTCATACTTGCTTGCTATAAGTCTTAAGGTAGTTCTTTTTAAATTCTCTCTCTTCTTATCTTCGTAAATATCTATACATTCAACTCTACCCCAACTATCTTTACTTTTGATAATCTTTTCTAATTCTAAAATCATCTTTTGACAAGGAGTGCTCTTTGTTGTTTCAAAGGTGAAATCAATTGAAAATGTAGGATAAATAGGAACTTCAACATACATTTCTCTTTTAATGTCTAACTCAAGAACTCTGTTTAGATTAATATCAATAGCACAACTATACTCAGAGAGTTTATACTCTTCACGAATGCTCCTTTTTAATTCTCCAACGACCCCTATTGCAACCTTGTCCAAAAAACATATAGCAGAAACATTTGCATCAAACATAGGTGATATTGTTTTGATATCTTCGGGTAAATCTTGTTCCAGAGAATCGGCAATTAAAATGTAATTACATTCTTTTTGATTTAAAATTTTCTCTATATACTGTTTCCCCCAATAATATGAAGATCCACTATTTTCTACTTTCTCTTTATTGAAAATAGATGAAAGGTGCCACTCTTCTTTAGGTAGTGAGTCAGCATCAAGATAGCCTTTTATATGTGGGATATTAATCTCAAACAAACCAAACTCAGTAAATCCTCTTTGAATGTTTTCTTTACATTTAGGTAGAATACTTTGTAATAGTGAGGTTCGCATAAACTTTAATTCAGG
>DHUO01000001.1:11668-26820 GCA_002409215.1 Candidatus Dojkabacteria bacterium UBA5232
TGTATGTTAAAATCTCATTTGCTCCAAGAGTAGACAAGGTTTTTCTTATATCTTTCTTAAGGTCAAATATTTTATCTTCTTTTAATGGAGCAATATTTTTTCTAGGTAATCTAATATCAATTTTGTCATATCCGTATATTCTTACAATATCTTCGTAAATATCTTCTTCAATAGTTACATCTCTTCTCCAGCTAGGGACTATTACAGTTATAAAACCTTTCTCTTTTGATTTAATTTCATATTCAAGTGCGAGTAGTATTTTCTCAATATCAGCTCTTTGAAGGTTAACACCTATCTTCTTATTCAATCTTTCAAGATTTAGTGTAACCAATTTGGGTTCATAAGGTTGAGTGTAGATGTCTACTATTTCGGAAGCAACTTTGCCACCGGTTATATCTTTTACTAGTTCTACGGCTTTAAGAAGTGCGGGTATACATATTTCTGTATCTAGTGCATGTTTGAATTTTGTAGCTGCATCTGTCGAGAGACCTAATGCCATCGCTGTTCTTCTGATACTATTTTTATCAAAATTTGCAGATTCGAAAATGATTCTTTTTGTATTTTTATCAACACTTGTGTCACTTCCACCCATTACGCCTGCAATTGCAATAGGATTAATACTATCAGCAATAACCATAATTCTGTCGTTGAGATCGTGGATTTTACTGTCTAAACCAAGTATCTTCTCGTTATCTCTAGCCATTCTAATGTTAATTGTGGCTTTAGGACTCTCTGCAGGATTATTATTAATTATCTTATCGTAATCAAATGCGTGTAAAGGCTGTCCAAATAGTGCTGAAACATAATTGGTAATATCTACAATGATATTTGTTGGTTTTATATCAAGTCTTATCAATGCAGACTTTAACCATACGGGAGATTCACCGTTTGTGATGGAATCCATAGCTACTGCTGTGTATCTTGGACAGAGAGCTTCTGCATCATTCACAACTTCTAGTTGTAGACAGTTTTTTTCAGGCTTAAAGCTTTTCTTCTGATTCTTATACCAAGCTGGACTTTCAAACTTTGCTCCGGTAATTGCTGATAGCTCTCTTGTCATTCCGACCATTCCGAATAAGTCTCCTCTGTTTGTCAACGCTTTGTTTTCGATGTTAATAGCGAAATCATTAAGATTGTAATAATCAGCAAATGGTGTCCCAGGGATTGCATCCACGGGTAATCTCATAACACCTTCATGATTTGGTCCAAGGTTTAATTCTTTTTCTGAGCCAAGCATTCCATTTGAATCAACACCTCTTAGTTTGACTGCTTTGATAACAAAAGGCTCGTCTTCATATAATGAAATAGGAACAGTAGCTCCTGGCTTAATGTATGCAACCTTGTCTCCTATATCCAATGTTTTATCTCCTGCAACTACTTGTATTCTTGTTTCATCCCCTGTGAATATTTTATATACTCCTAGCTTGTCAGCGTCTGGATGATCTTTCTTTTCAACAACTTCCCCTACTACGATATCTTTGTATTCTTTTGTAATGTCGTAAAAATATTCAACATTACCAATATGGGTGTTAATTATGTCGACAATATCATTGTTAGTTGCATTTATCTCTCCAATTGTTTTTAGTAATTCTGTGGTATATCTCATTAGAATTGTCTTAAGAAGTTAAGATTATTGTCTCTAAGATATCGTATATCATTAATTCCAAGTTTTATCATGGTTAATCTGTCAACGCCAAACCCCCATGCAAAACCAGAGTATTTGTCAGGATTAATCCCTGCTTGTTTTAGAACATTTGGGTGAATCATCCCACAACCCATTAATTCTATCCATCCAGAGTGTCCACATGTAGAGCATCCGGCTTTTTTGCAAAATGGACAGCTAATTACAAATTCACAATCAGGTTCTGTGAATGGGAAGAATGATGGTTGTATTTTTACCTCTAATTCTGTTTCTAGGTATTTTTGAAGGAATTCTTTGATTGTTGCAACCATGTTGCCTAAAGATACATTCTCGTCTATGTATATACCTTCTATCTGATGGAAGGTGTGTTCATGACTGGCATCTGTGGCTTCATTTCTAAAACATCTACCAGGTAGCACGACTGCAATTGGGAATTTATCAAATAGTTTGATAGCTCGATTTTGCATTGTTGAGGTGTGAGCTGGGAGTACGAAACCCTCTTCTGTCCAGAATGTGTCATACATATCTCTTGCAGGATGTCCTACTGGGAAGTTTAAGGATTCAAACATATGATAATCATCATCTAATTGTCTACTTTCCAGAACATTAAAACCCATACCTTTGAAAATCTCCGCCCATTTTTCAATTTCCGTGGTTAATGGATGTTTGCTACCTTTTGTATTAAGGGAGATATCCCTATTATCCTTTTTTATATTTACATCAAAAGGAGCGGTTGGATCTATTTTCTCTTTTGTGGAGTATGAGTCTTGTTCACTGTTTTTGCTTTGTAATATTTCACCTAAGTATATCTTTAGTTTGTTAGCTTCTTTTCCATATTCTGCCCTTTCTTTTTGTACAATCTTTGAGATTTCAGAGAAGGCTTTTGTTAGAATGCCATTTTTGGAAGAATATTTTCTCTTTAACTCTACAGCGCTTAGCTTTAGAGTGTCCTTTTGGAGGGATTGATATATTTCTTTAAGATTTTTATTTTTTAACTCCATGTATTTAGTATACAACATTTAAAAAAAAGGGACTACTTCTAGTCCCTCTTAAGATCTTTGTTATGAGTTCCTAAAGGGATTTTACAATGTTTGTAAATACCTCAGGATTATTAACAGCAATGTCAGCTAATACCATCCTATTCAACTCAATTTTGTTCTTTCTTAAGCCAGCAATGAAATCTTTGTATTTAATATCATTGTTTTTGCATGCTGCGTTGATTTTTGTAATCCAGATTCTTCTAAACTGACCTGCCCTCTTCTGTCTGTCATTATATGCGTATTGTCCTGCATGCATATATGCCTCATGAGCAACTCTGTAAAGTCTGTTTTTAGTCATTCTATAGCCTTTTGTCTTGGCTAGTATTTTCTTATGACTTCTTTTTCTTTTTACTCCACCTTTAACTCTCATGATATTTAATTATTTAACATTAACAATTTTTCTAAGCATCTTCTTTCCAATGGTTTTGGAAACTTCTGCATTATCTTTAAGTCTTCTTTTTTCTCTAGAAGATCTCTTGGTCTTTAAGTGACCTTGATGGCTTTGTTTATATCTAATCTTAGGTGTTTTATTTCCTCTTGGATTAGATACACTAAACCTCTTCTTTGCTGTTTTGTTTGTTTTTTGTCTTGCCATCAGGTTTAAATGTGATAAATATATTTCTTCCTTGCTTGACTGGATCAGGTTCGATACTACTATAATCTTCAAAATTAGTCAATATTTCATCAAATACATCACTAGCCTGCTCTCTTGATTGCCTTCCTTTTATGTACATAGTTAGTTTGACAGGATGTCCTTTTTTCAAATATTCTTTTGCTCTTCCAATCCTATGATCAATATCTGCTTTGTCTATGACAGGTGTGAATCTAAATTCTTTTGTTTCTTTTGCTTTTCCTTTTTTGTTAGATCTGCTTTTCTTGTTTTGTAAGTATATGTACTTTGAGTAGTCCATAACCTTGCAAACGGGGGGTCTTACATTAGGACCGACTTCAACTAAGTCAAGGCCAGCTTCTTGGGCTATCTTTAAGGCTTCTGTGGTTTTTATAGTCCCAATGTTTTCTCCCTTTTCATCAATTAGTTGGACCTCTTCTACTCTAATCCATTCATTTTTTCTGGGTCCATATTTTTTTCTTAAATCTTTTTTGTTGTCAAAAGACATTCTTTATATTTATTAAAATTAATTATCACCCTCTGGAGTGAAAGGCTCTTTTGTCCTTACTTCTTCCTTAAGGTTATCGATGAATTCTTGTACTTTCATAAGGCCTTCACTTTTATTCTTTCTTGTCCTTACGGAAATTGTTTCCGTTTCTATTTCTTTATCTCCCATGATTACAATATATGGGATTTTCATCTTTTCTGCATCTCTAATTCTGGATTGCATACTTTTTGTTCTGTCATCTAATCTGACTCTTAGTCCTGCATTGTCTAATTCTTCATATACTTTCTTTGCGTACTCATGGTGTTTGTCCGAAATTGGGATTACATATACCTGCTCAGGTGTGAACCATAGTGGGAAGTCTCCTCCGTGGGTTTCAATTAGGAATGAGAAGAACCTTTCAAATGAGCCAATTAGTGCTCTGTGGATAACATAAGGTTCTTGTTCTTTTCCTTCTGCATCTATATATCGGATATTGAATTTATCGGGGAGGTTAAAATCTAGTTGGAGTGTGGAGACAGAATCTTCTTTACCGAAGACATTAACAGCCTGTATGTCTATTTTAGGGCCGTAGAATGCTGCGTCACCAGGCATTTCTTCAAATTCAACCTCTCTGTCGATGAGAACTTTTCTTAAGGTTTCTTCTGCCTGTTTCCATCTTTCTAAATCACCGGCATATTTTTTAGGGTTTGCCTCTCTGTCAGAAAGTGAAAGCCTAAATCTGTATTTAGTAAATCCAATGTCTTTGTAGAAGACATCTAACAGGTCTAATACTTCGTTTATAGAGTCCTCGAGTTGTTCTGGGGTGCAAAATATATGTGCATCGTTTTGAGTGAATCCACGAACTCTTTGTAGTCCGTGTAACTCTCCTGACTTTTCATATCTGTATACTGTCCCAAATTCTCCAAGTTTGTATGGAAGATCTCTATAACTTTTTTGAGAGAGGTTGTAGACCATCATGCCAGCTGGACAGTTCATTGGTTTGAGATAATATGTCTCATCATCAACCTCCATTGGTGGGTACATAGATTCTTTATAGAAACTTAAGTGCCCCGAAGTTTCAAAGAGTTCTTTTTTATTAATATGTGGAGTTAAGATATGTAGGTATCCAGCATTTTCTTCTAGTTCTAACATATAGTTTTCAATTATTCTCCTCATAACATAGCCTCTTGGGAGCCAAACAGGTAAACCTTGTCCAATCTCTGGGATGAGTGCGAATAGTTCCAACTGTTTTCCTAGTTTTCTATGATTCCTGTTTTCTAATTCTTCTTGGTTTTTTAGGAATGTGTTGAGTTCATTCTCAGTTTCAAAAGCGGTACCGTATATTCTTGTTAACATTTTCTTGGTTTCATCTCCTCTCCAGTATGCCCCTGCTGTTTTTGTGAGCTTAATCGCACCAATGTCTTTTGTAGTATCTACGTGTGGGCCTCGACAGAGGTCTGCAAACTCGCTTTCTCCTGTGATAAAAAAACTTAGTTCTTCACCTTCGATTTCTTCAATTAACTCAAGTTTGTATATCTGTTCTGTTTTCTTCAAATACTCTTCAGCATCTTTCCTTTTCATCGTTACTTGAGTAATAGGAAGATTCTGTTTGATAATTTTCTTCATTTCCTTCTCAATCCTCTTCAAATCACTTTCCTCAAGAGGATCTACAAGGTCAAAATCGTAATAGAAGCCATTTTCTATTGCAGGGCCTATTCCTAACTTTGCATCAGGATACAACTTAAGAACGGCTTGTGCTAATACATGTGAAGCCGAATGTCTCATCTTCTCTAAGAATTCTCTCTGCTGTTGTTCTTCATTTTCCATAAAATATAGTTCAAAAATATTAATTTAAAAATATGTGTCGATGGGAAATAGCACACATTAAAACATGTGTGTTGTAAAAACTATTCTATGTAGTTTTGATTTATTAATACCAAATATCTTGTACACGATACCTATTTTATATTTTTCTACCTATTTTTGCAAGGATTTAATCAGACCAGGTCTGTACATTTATCCTTATGTAGAGAAAGGAAGAAACGTTTTTGTTATGATTAGTTAACTTACTAGAGGTTATTGTTTTACAATGAAGAAAGATATTACATTCAAACCTAAGTTTATACTCTCTACTAATCGTAGATGTTTTATGTCAATCCTTTCCAAATCGTATCTTTTGGGGTGTTTCAATAGTAAAGCGCCTTTCCATTTCTTTGTGTTTTTGTCTTGTACACCAGGTAGAAGTTCTGAAGCCATGTTAATCACTTGTTCCATCTTAAATGTCTTTTTTGTGTTGAAAAGTTTGTATGGGGGATCCAAAAATATTATATCGAAGGAAGGTTTCTCTTCGGTGCTATTTACCATTCCGAATAAATACTCCTCTACCTTTTCTTTGACAACCTCTGATTCGATCAGAAAACCAGTATGTGCGACGTTTTTCTTCAAGACAATGTTGGCATTCTTTGATGCATCGACAAATGTTACGCTTTTTGCTCCTCTAGAGAGGGCTTCTAGTCCAAAAGAACCTGCTCCTGCATAGAGATCGAGTATGCTTTTGTTCACAATATCTTCTCTTAGGATATCAAAAACTCTAACCTTCATTCTGTCTGTCATGGGTCTTGTAGCCTTGGGTACCTCAAGGAGAAAATTTCTAGCCTTGCCTCCTGTGATTCTAACAGTTGTTGTGATGGTGGGTTCTTTGCTTTGAAGTCTTTCCTTAAGGAATGTTTCTTCCATCTCCAAAAAATCCTCAGGGGTTTCCAATCTCCACTTGTTCTTCTCTTTTCTGACTTTTTTAAACGAATCATGCTTTAAGCTCATACGGTTATTATATCAGGTCTGGCCTAGGTCTGCCCCTTGTTAATAATAATTTCATTTTTGTATGCGATACTTTAGCCATGAGAAAGGAAAGAGTTTATATCTTGTACAAAAGGAATTCTTTTTTCCATTTATACAATAGAGGGAATAGAAAGATGGAGATTTTTCGTACAGAAAAAGACTATCAAGTTTTTATCAATCTTCTCTATGTGTATCTGAGAGGTTCTACTGTTAAGTTGATAGCCTACTGCTTAATGCCTAATCATTATCACTTGATAGTCAAAAATGGGCGGAATATAAGGTCTGTGTCTTATTTTATGCAACGTCTTATGACAGCATATGTTATGTATTTTAATCGAAAGTATAGGCAAGTAGGAAGGTTGTTCCAAGGTCCTTTTCAAGCTAAAAGGTTGCCTAGGATAAGAGATTTGGAGAATGCAAAAGAGTATTTAAGGCAAAATCCGTTTGATCTTGTATCAGCAGAACAAGAGATAGCTGAGGGTTATAGGTGGTTGTACATAAGAGATGAAAAAGTTCTGAACGAGGGGCAGACCTAGGCCAGGCCCCTTGTTATTTCGTACAGGACAGCGGTGGCACAGTTTGCAACGTTTAGTGATTCTTTCATGCCCCGCATAGGGACATATATCTTCTTGTCTGAATCTTCTAAGATATCTTCTCCAACGCCCATCTTTTCATGTCCAAATACCAAAGCCACTCTTTCCGGATAATGAACTTGCTGAAAATCCTCTGCATCTTCAGTTAGTTCCACAGAGTAGATAGGTATGTTTTGTTCTCTAATCTCCTCAAGTGCTTCTTCTGTGGTGTCGTAATGTTCTGAAGGTACCATATCTATAGCGCCCAGCGCAGTTTTCTCCAGTTTCGGATTGTCAATATCACTTGTCATTCCACAAAGATATATCTTCTTCACACTCCCTGCCCCATCAGCGGATCTAAATATGCTCCCAACATTAAAAACAGACCGAATATTATCTAATACAATATGAATTTCCATTACTTAAAAAGATTATCTAATATATATTCCAAGTCATTATCTTCCTTTATTAATTTTTTCGCAAATCTTCTTGCTTTTTTAAGAAGTGCCACATCGTATATATCGGCTGCTTTGAAAATAGGTACACCAGATTGTTTTGTCCCGTATACCTCACCCGGTCCTCTTGTTTGAAGGTCATACTGTGCAACATCAAATCCCGAAGAATGTTTCGAGAAATAGATTAATCTCTTCTCTGCTTCAGACTCTCTTGTAACTGAATTGCTGGGAATTACAAAACAGTATGATTCTTTATCGCTTCTTCCTACCCTACCCCTAAGTTGGTGAAGTTGGGCAAGTCCAAACCTTTCAGCATCCTCTACAACCATAATTGTTGCATCAGGAATATCAATCCCTACTTCTATGACGGTTGTGGATACAAGAATATCAATCTTCTTTTCTCTAAACTCCTCAAGTAGTTTGCTCTTCTCCCTCTCTTTCAACTTGCCGTGCAGATATTTTACTTTCAATCCCTTAAAAATTTCAGTCAGGTTCTCAAACTCATTCAATACAGACTTCCTTGTAGATTTCTCTGTCTCTTCGATTAGCGGATATATGAAAAATGCTTGACTCTCACCTTTGCTTTTTACAATTTTTTCTTTCACCCAATCAAAGCATTCGAACCTTTTCTTTGTAGGTGTGTAATATGTCTTCACCTCTATCCTGTTCTTAGGCTTCTCCTTAATTTCGGAAACATCCAATCCTCCAAAAAATATCTCTGTGAGACTTCTAGGAATTGGTGTTGCGGTCATAGTTAGATAATGAGGGGAATACTTACTTTTCCTTCTAAAATACTCTCTTTGCTCTACTCCGAATCTGTGTTGCTCATCAATTATCACAAGATTAAGATCTTTAGGTAGATCCATTTCGTACAAGATAGCGTGTGTGCCGATAATCAACTTATTATCAGCATCAGAAATAATCTTTTCTGATGATATGCACAATTCAATATCGACATTAAAATCTTTGAGAAGTTTTTTGAATGTTTGAAAATGTTGTCTGGCTAAGACAGTTGTTGGGGCTAGAAGAATAGAGGAGAATCCGTTTCTGATACAATTTAAAATTGCAATAGCAGAAACTACAGTTTTACCACTTCCCACATCACCATTGAGGAGTCGGGTCATAGGTATGGAACTATTGTAATCATGGAGAATGTCTTCTACAGCCTTGTTTTGGTCATTTGTTAATTCGTAAGGTAATGATTTGATGAACTCATTTACAACCCTACTCTTAAGTCCAATCTTCCTAGCTTTTTCTTTTTTCTTCTCTTCTCTTTCTCTTTCAATCTTGATTGCAACTCTTAACATTTCGTCAAATGCGAGTCTTTCTCTTGCAAGAGTAATGTCTGTTTTGTTATCAGGAAAGTGCATTTTTTGCAATGCGTCGAAGATGAAGAGCAACTCTGGGTTGCCTTCCTTAATGTGTGTTTTTAGGGGATCTTGGAAAATCTGGGGTATATCTTTTTGCAATTGAGAAATTTTTCTTCTTAACATAGCAGATGTCAAACCTTTTGTTTCCGGATACACACCAACAATTTTACCTACGTGTAATTGTTTCTCTTTATCATATTTGAATTTCTCGTATTTAGGGTTATATATATTCTTGCTCTTTCCATTTTTACTCACGGAGTACTTAGCATCAAAAAGATATATCTGACCTTTTTGTAATGTCTTTTGTAAGTATGCTTGGTTAAAATATACTAATCGAAGAGTTCCTGTATCATCTTTTACCTTAACAGTTGTAATTTTCTTTCGAAAATATGTTGTGCTTACATCTTCTACTTCAGCTAAGAATGTTCCTTCTCCTTTTTCCTTAAATTCTTTGATTGGAATAATTTCTGATGTGTCTTGATATCGAAATGGTATATGGGAAAGAAGTTCTCCCACAGTATTTAATCCTAAGTTTTGATACAAAAACAAAGACTTAGGTCCTATACCTTTTAATTCAGATATTGGTGTATTTTTACCTAGCATCTTAGAGAGATGTGAGAACCAAAATCATAGGTACTATTATGCTTGCGAGGAGCACAATAGCCATGATGATATTTACAATCTTATTTGTTTTTTCTTTTGTTTTCTTTCTTATTTTTGCCATACTCTATTCTAACTCTTTTTCATTTTTTATTTAAGCCCCTGCTTCAAGTTCTTTTTTATTTTACTTCTAGTACTAAGAGAATTTGCATATTCAAGTGTAGAATCTTTCTGATGAGTTTTGTTTTTATCTGTTTTGATCTCAACAGTATCTCCTGTTTCTAATTCTTGGGCTAATTTCGCAGGTATCCCATTGACTTTCGCACTCTCTGCTTTATTTCCTATATCTGTATGAAGTTTAAATGCAAAATCTAGTACGGTATCCCCCTTATCTAATGCGATTATTTTTCCTTTTGGGGTGAAGGTAAAAACCTCATCATCGAATATATTGCAGGTTATAGGAGACGATTTTTTTTCTTTGCTTTCAATTAAACTTTTTCTTATCTCATCTTGTATCTGCTTAACCCAATCATATTTGTTTGTAGGTTTTGCAAATCTTGATTGGCTTGCTTTATACGCTATATGGGACGCTTTACCAAAAGTGTTTTCTTTGTACATATCTTCTGTGAGAATTTGTATCTCTAAAAACAGATCCGATATTTTTGAGAACTTAATTGGGAACTGTACGGCCTTGTATCCGTTAGGTTTTGGGTTTGCAATATAGTCGTCAAATCTCTCTTCATTTATTTCCCCATTGTCCATTAATTTCTCTAAAACTTCATAGCAGGAATTAATATCTTGTGTGACTACTCTAAAAGCAATTAAATCATCCAATCTGCGGATGTTAGGGTCTATCCATTCTTTTTCATATTTTTTTAACTTTTTATATATACTGTATTTACTTTTAATCCTTCCTCCTACTTTTGCATTGATACCAGACTCTTTGACTCTTCTATTTATTTCGTCTTTATACTTGTTTAACATTTCAGTACATATTCCTTGAGATTGCATTTTATTTGAAATGCTTTTGTATTCTATTGGTAGTGAGTATGAAAAGGCACCTTCTTCGAGTTCTTTTTTCAAATCCTCTAGATGAAGATACTCTGCAAGTACCCCATATATGTGTAATGCTTTGTGTAATTTATTCTTTTGCATTTCTTCTGGAATCTGATCAAATGCTCTTATGTCGTGCAGTGTGTCGTATACCTTAAGATATACTGGTCGTAGGTCGTTTGAAACGTTTAGGACATACTTTATTATGATTTCTGTGTTTGTGTCTGGGCTGTCAGTACCTCTTTTTATTTTCCTAACACCATCTAGTATGTTTATTACATCATGAGAGAATCTTTTACGAATCTCTTCCTCTATGACTTCGTTCATTTTTATTTCATGGAATATTGTTGCAGTAGCGGTGTTAAAGTCCAAACCTTTTTCTAATAGCGAGATGGCTATTTCTAGTACATGGTTTATCATAGGGACTCCGTTATATCTTGTCTTCCCGTTATATTTTTCTTCTGCAAATGATATAACTTCTTTCAAATCTTGTGTGAATCTAGGAGAAACAAGGGAATGTATCCTGTTTTTTAATACACCAGTTGGTGTTATATTTTTCATTTACTTTTGAATTTTTATTTTTGTAATATGTCGACCTACTTTTAAGATTAGGTCGGATTGTGTCATATCAATTTCTTCGTTATATGATGTTTTCTTTGTATCATTGATTTTCACCGCTCCTTGGTCGACGAGTCTTCTTGCTTCTGATTTACTTTTCGCAAATTCTAACTCTACAATTAAATCTGCTAATTGAATCTTTTGGGTACTAATAGTTTTTGTTGGTATTTCTACTTCGGTATCTTTTTTCTGAAAAATTGATTCGAAGAATTCTTGTGCTTTTGTTGCATCTTGTTCAGATGTTATTTCAGATGTAATTCTGTAAGCTAATTCTTTTTTGAGAATCATAGGGTTTTCACCTTTTTCTATTCTCTTTTTGTACTCCTCTATTTCATCTAATCCTGCATTGGTTAATATCTCAAATGCAACGATGATTGCACTATCTTCGAAGGACATTATCTTCCCATATATATTTTCTGGGGTGTCATCTAAGCTGACCATATTTCCTTCCGATTTACCCATTTTTGTTCCATCTGATGTTGTAAGAAGCTTGCCAGCAACTACAAATTTTTCTTTATTTAAGTGATTTGCTACCATATCTCTTCCTGCTAACATATTGAAGAGTTGATCATTGCCTCCCACTTCGATATCAACATCCATTATTACGGAATCGTATCCTTGCATTAGTGGATAAAGGAATTCGTTTAGATAGATTGGTCTGTCATCTTCCAATCTTTGTTGGTACATACTTCTTTTGAGCATCTGTTGGACAGTGAATTCCGTGGCTAGTTTTATTACATCTTCAAACTTCAATTCACTATGCCATTCGCTATTGTATTTTATTTCTATTGGGTTCTCTTTGTTGTTTACATCGATTATGTGTGATGCTTGCTCTACATACTTCTTCATGTTTTCTTCGACTTGTTCTTTTGTTAGTACTTCTCTAGCAGATGCTCTAGCATCTTTTTTCCCAGAGGGGTCTCCTATTCTTCCAGTGAAATCACCAATCAAGAAGATTACTCTATGTCCAAGTTTTCTAAAGTCTTCTAACTTCCTCATTCCTACTGTGTGTCCGATATGTAGTGTTGAAGCGGTAGGGTCAAAGCCTTGATATATTGTTAATCGTTCGCCTGTGAGTAACTTTTCTTTAAGTGCCTCTTTTGAAGGGAGTATTTGTTCTATTCCCTTGTTGAGTATTCTTTCTATTATTTCTGGGTCTTTTTTGATTTCCATATGTTTATTATATATATATTCCTGTTAACTTTCCAGAGTGTTCAGAAATAGTTAATGAATATATTTACGATTTTTTAATTTATCTGGCATACATTGCTGATTTGACTTCTTACTCGCCAAATCATGGTCATATTCATAGTTCTTGCCGTATCCCATCTCTTTCATTAACTTT
This sequence comes from Candidatus Dojkabacteria bacterium UBA5232, assembly GCA_002409215.1. Lineage (GTDB taxonomy): Bacteria > Patescibacteriota > Dojkabacteria > SC72 > SC72 > UBA5232. Next base: position 24,299 of record DHUO01000001.1, read on the forward strand.
GTTGGTGCATTTCTAATGTTCATGGGTACTGGTAGATTGCCATACTTCTCAATATCTTCCTTCACCTCCCCTTCTACTCTGTATGCCGTATTGTCCTTTGGAGCATTAGAAAGATATATTGCTAGTTGCATCAGGAAGACTTCACATTCAGGCATTCCAATTTTTTGACAGGATTCATATACCGCATTTGCTAAAACAACTGCATTTGGGTCTGCATTCCCAATATCTTCACTAGCAAATCTTAACAATCTTCTTGCAATGTAAAGTGGGTCTTCCCCTCCAGCTAGCATTCTGCCGACCCAGTAACATGCTGCATCAGGATTAGAGGATCTCATTGATTTGTGTATTGCAGAGATGATGTTGTAGTGTTCTTCTCCTGTTTTGTCGTAATATAGAGGTTTCTGTACTGTATCTTTTAGGATTTTCTCTGTTATCTCTGCTTTTTCTCCTTCTTTTACAGCACTTGCCAATGTTGTACTCATTTCAAGAATATTTAATGCAGAGCGGATATCTCCATTTGAGAGTGAACAGATATATTCTAAAACCTTTTTTGATATTTTAATATGAGGATATTCTTTTTTAGCGATTGTTTTAAGAAGAGTGTATATATCTTCTTCTGTTTGTTGGTTGAAAACAAACACCTTGGTTCTTGATAGTAGTGCAGAAATTATAGTGAAAGAGGGGTTTTCAGTTGTAGCCCCTATCAATGTAATTATCCCCTTTTCAACATATGGAAGAAGGGCATCTTGCTGGGCTTTGTTCCATCTATGTATCTCATCAAGAAAAAGAATTGTTTTTTTACCGTACTGTTGATTTCCAAGAGCTATTTTAATTATTTTTCGCAAAGCATCTTTACCGCTATTTACAGCCTGCATTTTGTGGAAGTCGTAGTACAGATTAAGAGAAAGGATGTATGCAAGTGTCGTTTTCCCCGTACCCGGTGGCCCCCAGAAAATCATAGATGGGATTTTGCCTGTTTCAAGAAACTTCCTTATTGGGGCATCGTTTCCGACTAAATGTTCTTGTCCGACAAAATCATCTAATGTTCTAGGCCTGTACTTTGATGCTAAAGGTTCATTGCTCATATGTGATTATACAACATAAGCTCTGAACTTGAAGTTTGCCCCAACCTATAGTATAATATAGGTAGGTATGCATAATGCTACCTACTGCTCTTTAACAAGATTCTACTTATCCTCACTTTTGTTTTTGGGTCACCCAATATGTTTTTTAGATACATTTTTTAGAAGACATATCGGGTGAATCCCCAAAAAAAAATAATAAAAAATCTCCCGATGGGAGAAGGAGGAAAAATGTTTCGCAAATACTTTTTAGTCTTAGTCCTAATAATATTAGGTCTTGCTTTATCCTTTCCCTCCCCCTCTTACAATGGGGAGATTGGAGGAGAAGGAGTAGGAACTCAAATAAGTGAGTTCCTAAGAGAACTCCCTGCGGTCCCTGCAGGAGAAACTTGTCTCTTGGGCCAAGAACCCAAACATTCATGCACCCAAGGTGCAAATGGCCTGACCCATAAAGGTTTATGGAACGGTCTCGACCTGGGGCTTGTAGGTACGCTATGGGATGGGGGCTTTAGGGCGCCTAAATTCTGCGACCAAGAGGTCAAAAATTGTAGAGTAACACTCTACGAAGAGTATCCTTGTAGAGGGAACCCTAAAGGGGGGGGTATGCAACTTCTGTTTGAAGCCACCTCTAATGAAGGTGTCCAATACACTTTCCTTCTAGTTCATGTCCGAATAGGACAAGGACTAAAAGAAGGCGACTATGTTGTCTCAGGGCAACAAGTGGCAAAAGTGGATATGAAGCCGCCACCTACGGATTTAGGCAGCGGGAACACCTGTTGGACAGGAGCTCACCTTCACCTAGAAGTTTGGGTGAACGGTAAGGCCACTTCTCCCTGTGCTTTGCTAAGGGCGTTTCATTGCAATCTGGATGATTGCAACAATGGAGACTTCGATGAGAAGTCCTCCTGTGAGATTGAACTTCCTCCCCTCTTGCTACCAGCAAGGATACGAGAGAAATTCGAGTAGAATCTAACCAGAAGGGGTGATATATATGTGTAGTTTTTAACTACCTTACATAAATTTCACCCCTTCTAAAAACCTTCTTTACAATCCTTAACGATAGATATATAAATATTCCTTATTACTTAGTTCTATCTTCTTCTTTTCTCTTAAACCTCCGATTTTGTATTTATAGCTATATATTTCACCACCATCCTTTATGAGCTTTTCAAATCTCTTTTTCAAAATCTTCAAACTCTTTTCATCTAAATAGCAATATACCTTGCTAAACTCTTCCAGAGGAGCCTCATAGATATTTTCAACATTAAAAACAATATCTTTATTAACAGGATATCTTAATATCCGAAATGTTCTTGCAATAACAATCATGATTGGTGAGAGGTCTAAACCGTAGCTCTTACACTTAGAATTAGCATAAGCCTGAAGTACGATATTCCCATCTCCACATCCAAGGTCAACAAAAACATCCTCTTTTTTCAA
>DHUO01000029.1:0-4999 GCA_002409215.1 Candidatus Dojkabacteria bacterium UBA5232
GAAACAGATAGTGTGGGAATAAAAAGAGTAGAAACATATAGACCTAAGGATAGGCGAGAGGGGTATCCGAGGGATTTACCATATTGGAAGAGAAGAGTTTTTGAAATGATTCCGGGTGTGACATTGTGGGTCTTTTTACTTCTACCCTTTATCTTTGCTTTGCTTCGCTTGAAAACANNAGGGTTCGAATCCCTGTCTCTCCGTGTTTTATACCATATCTAAATATCTATGGATAAAGAAACAGATAGTGTGGGAATAAAAAGAGTAGAAACATATAGACCTAAGGATAGGAGAGAGGGCTATCCAAGGGATTTGCCATATTGGAAGAGGAGGGTTTTTGAAGCAATACCCGGTCTAACTCTTTGGGTTTTCCTGCTTCTTCCTTTTATTTTTGCTTTGCTTCGCTTGAAAACAGCCTTTGTGATATATCTCATTTTTGTTGTTGTGTATTGGTTTTTTAGGGCTATTAAATTCGTTGTTGGTGTATATATAGGGGTGCAGAGGATGAACAGGAGTTTGGCAGAGGACTGGGTTGGGAAAATCAAGAAATTAAAGAATCCAAGAGCTGATAAATTGAGATATATCTATCTTTGTCCAGTATATGGTGAGGAATTTGATATTTTAGATTCCTCTTTTGCGGATTGGGCTAAGAGTGATATTGGTGTGGAGAAGATTGATGTTGTTATGGCCATGGAGGAGAAGAAAAGTGAGATGCAGATAGAGAATTTCAAAAAGCTTAAAGAGAAGTATGGGAAGAAATTTGGAAGTATGAATTATTTTGTCCATCCATTTGGTATCCCTGGTGAGATTGTTGGGGTCAAAGGTGGGAATATTAACTATGCTACAAGGAATTATGTGAAAAAGCTTGAAGAGGAAGGGAAAGATTTGAGAGACTATCTTTTAGTAACTTGTGATTCGGATTTGAGACCTCATGCAAAGTATCTTTCTTCTGTTACATATGAGTATTTAACAGTAGAGAATCCAGAGTATACCTTCTTTACATCAGCGGTACATACTTTTAATAATAATATCTGGAGTGTCCCTTCTTTAATTAGGGTTTTTTCTAATACAACAACTTTGGCAGTTTTGTATACATGGGTGTTTGAGAGGTCCGTTAAATCAATTTTCTCAAAAGAGGAGTATTTTACTAGGGACACTTTCTCATCATACATTGTTAATTTGCAAACGTTAAAGAATATGGAGTTTTGGGATCCAGAGATTCCAAATGATGATACTGCTTTTTACTGGAATAGTATGGTTAGGACGAAGGGTAATTTCAAAGGTCAGGAGGTGTATGTTCCGACATATAATGATGCTGTAGAGAATAAAGATTTTAAGAGTACTCATGTTGCATTTTACAAACAGCAGTATAGGTGGGGATGGGGGAAAATTCCATTACCTATTACAATGTCTGTTATTTTAAGAAAAGGTAGTGGTGTGACAACATTTAAGAAGACACAGATGTTTAAGTCTGTCATAGATCAGATGTGGCAATTTTCTGTTGTTTTTCTTCTTTCCTTTGGTGTTTTTATTGTTACGCTTCTTGATCCTACGTATAAATATACAGCTTTTGCATATAATCTGCCTAATGTAATAAGTTATGTCTTAACTGTCGCTATGTTGACTAATATATGGATAGTTATTTTAAGGAGGAAGGTTACACCGATTCCTAAGAATTGGCCATGGTGGAGGAATATTCTAGATATGTTGGAGACATATTTGATTTCAATTAATATGCTGACATTTAACTTTATCCCTCAAGTTCAAGCGATTACGGAGATGATGTTGGGTAAGGGTAAGTTTAAGAGGAATTTTTATATAACAGAAAAAGTTCGTAAGGAGGCCCCTCCAGGAAAGAGTTAATCTCTAGTTCATTTCTGTGTTCTAAAATATTCGTATATATAAATTATAAATATACGGATATGAAGAAAATACTTCCTTTTTTCCTGTTGTTCTGCTTTGTTTCTCCTATTTGGGCAGACGAATTTAATTTTGGTAGTAGTGATAATGTGGGGAATCGATTTTTTCAGACGATTTCATACGGTTTGGATGCTTCTCATTTTGTTTCTCATGGGGATGAGGAGTATTCGAGGTATAAAAATATAGAGTATTCTAAAAATAATTTGCAGGGTCAAAAATTGGAGGATGGTCTTAGCAGGGATATAGATTTCTATACAGAAAGTGAAACAGGTCATAGGGTTGGTAATGTTGATGGTGCTTTTGCAGGGGTTCCACCTGAGGCAGTTATCAATGTCCTTTATCACTACAAAAATAGTACAGGGCATGATGTACATATAGGTCGTATAGTACTTGCATATTCACAAAAGGATACGGTTGGTAGGGAGATAATAGATAAGTTTTTAGACAGAGAGTTAGGTGTGGAGTATACAGACTTGCCTTTTCAAGTAGTATATTCTGGGGTGTGGAGACCTAGAGGTGGTGTTCTTGATGTGTATAACGGGATTGGTACTGTTGGGTATGGAGAGAGAGGGGTGAAGGTTATTGAGAGGATAAAGGTGAGGAACCCAATAGAAATCTTGAGCTCGCAGGCTTTAAAGAAAGAGGGTGGGGTACAGATGCGGGTGAAGGTTAGAAATAATGGATATGAGGATTTGGATGATCTGATATTGTCACATTGGACTTACCAAGAGACTTTTGATCTTGCTTCTGGGGCGGAGCATGAGTTGTCATATTTTGTGGAATGGGATTCTAATCAAGGTGTGGATTTTGGGAACTTTAGGATTAGGAATAATAATGTGGTGGAAAGGTGTTCTGTGGAAGGGGTGAATTGGAGTGGTCAGTTTAGTATGGAGGGGATCTCTGTTTTTGGGATTAGGAGGGGGGATGGTTGGAGTGCTGGTTTGGTATTTGGTCCTGCACAGTATGGTTTTTGTATTCGAAGGGTACCATATACAATGGTCTCAGAGAGAGTGTTGCTTGAAGATGGGATGGTTGAAGAAGATACAGTTATTAATGGTGATGATGTAGCGGAGGAAGGGAGTGATGTAGTGGTAAGGGAGGAGATTTTGGGGGTTTCTAGTAAAGATTTTATTCTACCAAAAACATCTAAGGGGAGTGAATATATATTGTTGGGTGGATTGTTACTTCTTGTTGTAGATGTTTTTCTTTGGTATTCTGTGATTAGAAAAAGATATGAAAGAAAAAATATTCTTACCAAAATATGTTCAAAAGGTTGCAAGGATTCTCATAAAAGAAGGGTATGAGGCGTATCTTGTTGGTGGTGCTGTTAGGGATATTGTTTTGAAGAAGACTCCACATGACTATGACTTGGCTACAAATGCCCTGCCTGATGAGATGTTGAATATGTTTCCTAAATCTGTATCAACAGGTGCAAAGTTTGGAACGGTAATAGCTCTTGTGCAGGATGACTACGGAGAGACTCATGAGGTTGAGGTAACAACATTTCGAAGTGAGGCGGAGTATATTGATGGTAGGTGGCCAAGTAGTGTGAAGTTTGTTGATGATATTGATAAAGATTTGGGGAGGAGGGATTTTACGTTTAATGCGATGGCAATAGATTTGTCTGATTTGGATTTGGAAGATGGTGTAGAGGAGAAGGTTGTTGATATATACGATCCTTTTGGTGGGATTGAGGATATTAGGAGGAAGGTGGTTAGGGCTGTGGGGACACCTCTTGAAAGATTTAAGGAGGACGGATTAAGGTCTTTTAAGGCTGCGAGGATGGCATCCCAACTAGGATTTGAAGTGGAGCCTGAGACATTAGAAGGTATGAGGAATTCAATTACTGTAGCGAAAGCTGTTTCAATGGAGAGAGTTAGAGATGAGTTCATGAAGATGCTTTTAAACTCACCTAAGCCTTCTGTGGGTATTGAGATTATGAGGGAGGTGGGATTGCTTCAACTCTTTATTCCAGAACTTCTAGAGGGTGTAGGTGTCGAGCAGAAGCTTTTTCATGCGCATGATGTGTATATTCATATTTTGAAAACTGTAGATGTTGCTCATGATTCTGTTAAATTAGCAGCACTTTTCCACGACATTGCGAAACCAAGGACAGATATGGGGAATGGGCATTTCTACGGTCATGATAGGATGGGTGCTGATATTGCAGAGAATGTTATGAAAAGACTTAAATTTCCTAAGAGTGAGATATTGAGAGTAAGGAAATTGGTTGAGAATCACATGTTCTATTATCCTCACATTAAAGAAGATATGACAGATGAAGAAAAGAAGAATATTGAGTTGCATCAATGGACAGATTCTGCAGTTAGAAGGTTCATCCAAAGGGTGGGAGAGGAGAACATTGATGACCTTTTCAGACTTCGAATGGCTGATGCACAGTCTAACCCTTCAACTATGTTTAAACCTGATGAGATTACACTTCTTCAGGACAGGATATCACATGTTAGAGAGCAGGATATGGCCTTGAAAGTATCTGATTTAAGGATTAATGGGGAGGATTTGGAGAAACTTGGGGTAGAGAAGGGTCCTAAAATGGGATTAGTGTTGAAGGAGTTGTTAGATGCAGTAATAGAGAATCCTTTAATGAACACAAAAGACGAATTAGAAAAGCTTGCAGTTAAACTAAATAAAAGATGATTATGAGGATTAAAGTAGATGATTCAAAATATATTCCTGAGGTAAAAACGGAGTTCTCTGCAGGAGCAGATTTAAAAGTAAAAATAGATGGGGAGATGGTGGTTAAGCCAAATCAAATTGTTGAGATACATACAGGAGTATATTTAGAGATACCCAAAGGCTATGTTGGTTTACTTTTTATCAGGTCCTCTTTTGGAAAAAAGGGTCTTATGTTAAAAAACTCTGTTGGCGTAATAGATAGTGATTACAGAGGGGAGGTAATAGCTCAGGTAGTAAATACATCCCAAGAGAACATCATCTTGGCAGATGGGGAGAGATTTTCACAGATTGTAGTGGTACCCTGCCTCTCGCTTAAAGACAGTATTGAAGTTGTAGAAGAGCTAAATGAGACGGCAAGAGGAAAAGGTGGTTTTGGCTCCAC
>DHUO01000029.1:5241-11607 GCA_002409215.1 Candidatus Dojkabacteria bacterium UBA5232
CTGGATAAGGGAAAACTTGCCGACCAGGTCAGGGATAAATCCTTGCTGAATATGTTAATCTAATGTAGTATATTATAGTAGATTATTTTAACTGCTCACTGCTCATGAGAATACAGTTTCTGGGAGCAACTAAAACTGTAACAGGTTCGTGTTTTTATGTTGAAAATGACGATACGAAGTTCTTGGTAGATTGTGGTGCTTTCCAAGGGAATGATGAGATTGAAAAAATGAACTATGATTCATTTCCTTTTGATCCTGCAGAATTAAAGTATGTTTTCTTGACTCACGCGCATTATGATCATTGTGGTAGGTTGCCTGTATTGGTAAAGCAGGGCTTCAGAGGAAGAATTATCTCAACTCAACCAACTAGGGATTTAACAAGAATTATCCTTTTAGACTCAGCAAATCTTCAGGCAGAGGAAGCTGAAAAATGGGCAACTAGGGCAAAAAAAGGTGGAGAGGATGAACTTCCTCCTAAACCTCTTTTCACAGAGCAGGATGTTGAGGAGACAATGAAATACTTTGAAGTGTATCCGTATGGGACATCTGTAAATTTGCAACAGGACTTGGAGTTTAGAATGCGAGATGCTGGACATATTTTGGGCTCTAGCATCTTTGAATTTTGGTTGAAGAATTCGGCAGGCAGGTTAAGGAAATTTGTTTTCTCAGGAGATTTGGGACAGCCAGGAGCAAGAATTGTGAAAGATCCAGACTTAATTCGAGATGCTGATTATGTTATTTGTGAGTCAACATATGGGAATAGGTTGCATAAGGATAGGCAGGAGACGGTATTGGAGCTTTTGGTGGCACTCCAAGCAGCACAGAAGGAGAATGGTAATGTGCTTATACCTTCTTTCGCAATTGAAAGAACTCAAGAACTTTTGTATGAAATTAATCTTTTTGTAGAGAACAGATTACTCACTAATCTACCAGTATATTTAGATAGTCCGATGGCTTCTAAGGCTACAGATATATTTAGAAGGTATCCCGATTTTTATGACATTGATGCTAAAAGGTTGATAGAGAAGGGAGATGATCCATTTGATTTCCCTGGTTTGCATAGAGTTGAATCTGCTGAGGAATCTAAGAGGCTTGTTTCTAAAAAGGGTGTTGTGATAATTGCAGGTAGTGGAATGTGTACAGGAGGAAGGATATTACATCATCTTGCGAACAATATTGAAGATCCTACAACACACGTGGTAATAGTTGGTTATCAAGTAAAGGGTACATTGGGTAGGAGGATTGTAGACAAAGAAAAAGAGCTTAAGATTATGGGTAAAACATACCAAAATAATGCACAGTTACATACGCTTGGAGGTTTTTCTGGACATGGTGACCAACGAGATTTGAGATATTGGTTAAGAGGTTTTGGAAATACTCCGAGGCAAACATTCCTTGTTCATGGTGATGAAGATATTATTCACGCCTTTGCTACGAATTTAAGCAAAGAAATAAATAGTAATATATATATTCCTGAATATCAGGAGAGTGTTAATTTAGAGTAAAGAATTATGGAAAAATATCCAGAAGTAAAAAAGATTTATGATGATATACAAAAGTTGAACATTCAGGGGGCGACTAATGTGGCCATTTCAACCTTTGAGGGTATGAAGTTGTATCTTGAAGTTACAAAGGAGACAGATAGTAAGAAACTGCTTGAGGAGTTAGCTAGGGTTGGTTGGGAGTTAGCTCTAGCCAGAGATAATGAACCTCTTGCTCGAAACGGTGTAACATATGTTTTGCATTTTTTTAAGGAAAGATTTCCTGTGTTACCAACTCTTTCGGTCATGAAACATGAGTTAACATCACTTTGCGATGAGTATCTAGGAATGATTGAATCTACAAAGGCTCTGATGATTGAAAAGAATGCCAAAAACCTTGTATATATTGATAAGATGTTAACACATTGCCACTCTTCAACTGCTGTTGCTATGATGAAAGCCATAGGAGAAGGAGATCCAGATTTTGAGGTTGTTTGTACAGAAACAAGACCTAGATTTCAAGGTAGGAAGACAGCCAAGAGGTTAATTGAAGCAGGGGTCCGTACTACACTAATTGCTGATAGTGCTGCAGAATCTTTTGTAATTGGTAGAGGAAGTGTGAAGATAGATGGTATCTTTATTGGTTGTGACCAAATTACTGCAGAAGGGCATACTATTAACAAGATAGGTAGTTGGGGGATAGCTTCCGCAGCATACTATGCAGGTAAGTCTTTGTATGTTGTGACTCCTTTATTAAAAATTGATCCAACATCATTTTTGGAAACAGTTAGAATTGAAGTGAGAGAAGATGCAGAGTTGTGGGAGGATGCTCCTAAAGGTTTGCGTATGTATAATCCTGCTTTTGAGATTGTAGATAATGTCCTAATTACAGGGTATTTAACAGAGTTTGGGATGGTTCTGCCAGAGAATATAGGTAAGTTTGCAAAAGAGAACTATCCTTGGATTTTTGATAACAATCAAGAAATAAATTAAAGAAATTAAAAAAAATATGTCAATGTATTTAATGAGTAAAAATTTGGATTTGGGAGAAGATAATGATTTTAATGTTGTACTACACAGAAATGATGCGGAAAAAATAGGTGTTAGAGAGGGTGAGACACTTCTGGTAGGTTTCGGTGAGGTTGAGTTGTATGCAGATGTGATGGAATCAGAAACACAGGTACAAGAAGGGCATATCGGACTTTTCGAAGAGATATGGGATCAATACGGAATTGAAGAGGGAGCCTCTATTTTTGTAGATATACCACAACCAAGCAAATCACTTGAAGCTATTAGCAGAAAGCTAATGGGTAAACCCTTAACCCAAGAAGACCTTTCAGAGATAATGAAAGATGTTGGGACTAGGAGGCTAAAAGAAACAGAGATTGCATTTTTTGTTTCAACATTCTTTAATCCAGGATTTAATGATGATGAAATATATTGGATGACTAAAGGTATGGCCGAATCAGGAGATACTATGTCTTTTAGAAATGTTAAGAATGGGAATACAATAGTTGCTGATAAGCATTCAATTGGTGGAGTGGCAGGAAAAGCCATAACTCCGACTCTCATCCCAATTCTGGTTTGTGGTGGGTTAGTTGTTCCTAATACTTCCACAAGAGCAATCACTTCTCCTGCAGGTACCACAGATATCTTAGAGGTGGTAATGCCGGTTGCATTAAGTGAAGATGAAGTTATGGAAGTAGTTAAGAAAACAGGAGGCTGTATGTTCTGGGGAGGCTCATTGAAACTTTCTCCTGCTGATGATGTAATCATTAATGTTGAGAGATCTTTAAGAATTCAGGAATTTCAGAAAGTTTTAGTTAGTATTGTTGCTAAAAAAATATCTATGGATATCACACATATTCTAATAGATTTACCATACGGTAACGGCTCGAAAGTTGAGAGTCCCGAGGATGTAAGGATGCTTGACAGGGAATTCAAGAAACTCTTTGGAAAGTTTGGGATAAAGTGTGAAACCATTACTAGATTAATCAAAGGACCTGATGGAAGAAGTATAGGCCCGAATGCTGAGATGAGGGAAGCGCTTAAGATTTTAGAAAGGCAGGAGGATAGGTGTGTTGAAGTGGAGGAGGTTGTAGTGGACATGGCTGGTAGATTGTTTGAAGAGACAGAGGTGGTTGAGATAGGGGAGGGTAAGAAATTTGCACGGAAGATATTGGATGACAAGGATGCTTTAAAGAAATTCTGGGAAATGGCTATTGCTCAAGGAGCAACAAAAGAGATGCATTCTTCTGAGATAAAGAATGCGGAGTTCTCTGAAGACTTGCTCTCAAATAGGAATGGTCTTGTTGAGAGTATAGATAATACTGCCTTAGTTAGTATTGCAAGAGCGCTAGGTAATCCTAAAATAAAAGAAGCTGGAATATATGTACATAAAATGCCAGGTGAAGAGGTAAAGAAAGGAGATAAACTCATTACCATTTATGCAACAACTCAGACCAGGCTTGCCAAGGGAAGGAGTATGTTTAACATTGATAAATTATACCGATTTAGATAGCTTCTTTTTTTGAGATTTAAGTTTCTTAATAGAGGTTTTCACAATAGCAACAAGTATTGTTACCATTATAATTAAAGTAATGATTGGTAATGCTATCAACATAGCCCTACCAAAGAGAGAAGTTTTGAATAATGAATTAAACCATCCTACAACAGAGCGTTGTGGATTTTCATTAATATCCTTATTAGGAAGTACTTCCTCATAGGACATAAGATTATCTTTTGGTATCTCATCTACAGAGTGAATGGTAATCTGGTAGTTTGTTTGCTCAATAGTGGAAAAGTAATAATAATCAGCAGAGAAGACAGAAGTGTCAGGCATTGAAAGGTCATTGGAAGTATTCCAAAGAACTCGGTCAATTAACTTACCAATCTGACGATTCCTACTTTCGTATGTTGGATCTATACTAAACCATCCGTAGTCTGGTAGCCAAATCTGTACCCATTGATGTCCTATTAGTTTCTTAGGTTCACTAGTAATATTGTTATATCCAAATGCAGCTCTTGCAGGAATCCCTTGTGCTCTTAGTATTGCAATCATAGAATCTGCATATTCCATACATACAGATGCACCTCCTTTGAGAGCTTTTAGTGCACCAATCCTTCCATTCTTAGAATTTGCTTTATCCATATCATAATCAAGTACATCATTTACAAATTGATAATCAGCATCAATAATTTCTTCTAATGTTGTTTTTCCAGCTAAGAGATCTTTTGCAGTTTCTTGAATATACTTATCATCAACCTCCCAGTATTCTGCTGTTTTAAGATACTTTAAGTTTCCTTCCTCCTTTGCTATTTTTGTAAGATAGTTAGAAAAATCTATATGTAAAGGCATTTTCCAGTCCTCTTTATACTCATCCCTCTCAGAAGTGATATATCCAGATATTTTTATTACATCATCTTTGTTCGCTGGTAATTCAAATGTTGCAATTACATTTCCTTCCTCGTTTCTGTATATATTGGTAGGATGTGGGGAAATATTCTCAAGTAGTACTTCCTGTTTTGTCTCATCAAACTCCCTAGGCAGAGGTAACTGATATATATTTGTGGAGATTGCTTTGAAAACCTTTGAATACTTCTCAGGAGTAGCGTTATCTGTTTTAGGAGTTTTATATTCAAGTTCAAACTTATACTTAGCCTTGGTTCCAAACTCTAATGTGGGGGTATTCCCTCTTCTTTCTTCTTGAGAAAATTTATATGTTGTTGTGCTTTCTCCCTCTTCTTGTGTAAAAAAGGGGAAAGCTTTGGCAAGTGGTTCAATATTTTTATCTGTAACTATAGATAGATTGTAATTAAACTGTGTTGTAATAGAGGATGTGTTTTTTTGGAATACTGTATCTTTCGGAAGTGCATGAGCCATAATCGTTGTTAATCCATTTCTTGTGAGAATATAGTCATGAGTATTGTATGTCATAACTATTCTGTATGGCATGGTGTGAGTTGTAACTCTGTAATACGGAATGTGTATATACATTCCTTCTAAAGGTTTTAATTCCTCAACTTTGTATGGTAGCTTAGTGCCGGCATGGTTTGTGACTGTGAGCGAGTTTAATTTGAAGGCTCTTTCTTGCTGTATTTCTTCTACTGTAGATTGCAAATCTGCGATATGGAAAGTTTTATGTCCATCTTTATTAAAGTATACTTGGCTATGCTTTAGAGTCCTTATATATTCATTCTTTATCGTGACGAAATCCTCCCCTGTTTTATATGTTACTGTGGTGTTTGTATCAACTATTAAATCAGAATGTGTTTGTGCAGATACGTTTCTCAGAAAGAAGAAAGTTGAGAAGCAAAGGAAAAAGAAGAATGTAGTGGCAATTTTTATTCTATTCATAGATATCATAATATCATGTTTTAAGATATAATAACCAACTATGTCAGTAAAAAGATCACATTCATTATCACTAGGAGTTGTAGGACTTCCTAATGTTGGTAAGTCTACAATTTTTAATGCTTTAACAAAACTAACTGTACCAGCTGAAAACTTTCCTTTCTGTACGATAGATAAAAATGTAGGGGTAGTAGAGATTCCAGATAATAGATTAAAAAGAATGGCAGAGTATTTCAATGCAGAAAAGGTTGTTCCTTCTGCAATGACATTCGTTGATATTGCAGGGTTGGTGGAGGGTGCATCTAAAGGTGAAGGTTTAGGTAATCAATTCCTTTCACATATTAGGGAGGTTGATGTAATTATGTATGTTCTTAGAGCTTTTGACAGTGAGAGTATTGTACATGTGTATGAGCGAATTAATCCAATTGAAGATTTTGAAATAGTGCAATCAGAATTGATTTTGAAAGATATTGAAAGTGTAGAGAAGAGGTTGCATGCTGTGGAGAAATTGAAAAGAACAGGTGATGAGAA
>DHUO01000029.1:11843-25287 GCA_002409215.1 Candidatus Dojkabacteria bacterium UBA5232
GTTATTGATATGAAGCTTAATGAAGGGGAGCAGGAGAGTATTTACGATCTTTTTCTTCTTACAAACAAAAAAAGAATGTTTGTCCTCAATTACAAAGAGGGTATTGGAAGAGATAGAGTAGAGGAGTGGAAAAAAGAGTTGGAAGAGAAAACAGGAGATATTGTTTTAATTGTAGATGTTAAGTTTGTTGGTGAAATGGCAAACATGTCAGGTGAACAGGTTGATGAGTATGTGTCTATGTTAGATGAGAAGCCAGGTCTTGCGGAGGATATTATTAAAGGTGCTTATGATACTCTAGAACTCTTAACTTTCTATACTGGATCACAGAAGGAGTGTAATGCTTGGTGTATACAGAAGGGTGCTACTGCTAAAGAAAGTGCAGGTGTTATTCATACAGACTTAGAGCAAGGTTTTGTTACAGCTGATGTGGTAAATGTTGATGAAATGATAGATGTTGGAGGTTGGACAGAAGCAAAAGAGAAGGGCATTGTAAAGAATGTTGGTAAGGAGCATATTATTGAGGATGGAGATTATATGGTAGTTTTGGCAAACAAGTAGACCTGGTTGGTAGAATTTCCCTTATGGCTAAAGGGCGGGGAGCTGTTTTTTAAGGATTTCTAATCTTATTATAGGTTTTTAAGATTGTTCTTTTACAAGAGTTTTAGGAGAGGACTTCTTTGTTGTTAGAAATCCTCTCCAGGATATGGTTATTTATTCAGAAAGATTCAGCATAGCTGGTATGACTTCCATCAGGGTTTGTTGGATAGTAAAAGCTTTCCCTTTCACCACTGTTACAGAACATCTTGTGAGACTAAAGTTTTCAACGGAATGAAGACCTTTTAGTGTTTCAATAGTTCTCTTTGTAAAGGGGTCTGGTTCTGAGGAACGAACAATGGAGATAACATTTTTCCAGTTTCGTTCTGCTACTTTGAACGGAAAGTGAAGAATCAGAATATCACGATCCTCATCCTTTCTTTTCTATTGTTTTTTTATTCTAACATGTGCTAGACAAAACCCTGACAGCTTTTTCAGGACTTTGCATAGCACATCTAGAAATATCTAACCAGTATCCTTTTAAAGAGCAGTAGTATCTATATTAATAGATAACTACACAATTATACCACACTATGGGTTTCTTGTCTATTCGTATGTATGTGAACCATATGTGTAGTTGTCATCTTTCAACTTTTCTGTTAAAATCCTTGAGTGTTAATTTAATGTATATATAAATGGCAGTTAAGAAGTTGAAAAATTATGAAATGATGGTAGCACTTAAGCCTTTGCTCCCTGATGACTTGAGAAAGCAGTTACACAAACAGTTTGTTGATGGTGTAAAAGAATCGGGTGGTGATGTCTTGGATGTTGATGTGTGGGGGAAAAGATATTTAGCATATGATATCAAAGGACACAACGAAGCATACTACATTGTATATAGCTTCACAGAATACCCAGAGAATATTATTGAAATAAAGAGGCAGTTTGAGTTAAAACCAGAGGTTTTGAGATTCATGGTAGTACAAATGGATGATACAAGTAAGATAGGAAAGGGTATTAAGAAGAAAGAATTAGAGATTTAATCTTGGGTTCATAATTAAAGGTTAAAGTATTAGGTAAGTTAAATTATTATTTTTAAACAAATGGCAGCAAGATCTTTAAATAAGGTTACGCTCATCGGGAATCTAACAAGAGACCCAGAGATGAGGTACACAAATTCTGGTACGCCAGTTGTAACTTTCGGTATGGCTACAAACAAGTCATGGAAGGATACAGAGGGTGAGACCAAGGAAATTGCAGAGTTCCATAATTTAGTTGCATGGAACAAAATGGCTGAGATTTGTCAGCAGCTTTTAGCTAAGGGAATGAAGGTGTATGTAGAGGGTTCTTTAAACACCAGATCATGGGAGGCAGAGGATGGCTCTACAAGATACAAAACAGAGATTAGAGTTGAGGATATGATTCTTTTAGATAGTAAGGGTAAGCAGGGTGCAGGAACAGATAGTGAAGAGGTGGCAGATGAGAAGAAATCTAGTAAGAAATCAGAGGAACCTGTTGAAGAGGAAGCTCCAGTAGAGGAGGATCAGGATCCTTTAGAGGAAGATCTGCCTTTTTAATTTAAGAAATATTTATAGGAATGTCAGAGGAAGTAAAAAACACAGAAGAGGTAACAAGTAATGTTTCTCTTAACGATGTATACGATGATAGAAATATTACAGAAGAGGAGGGTTTTGGCCCACCTAAAAAGAAACAGAGGAGAAGAAGAAAGATTGTTCAGAATCTTAAATGTCCTCTCTGCGAGTCTGGAGTTAAGGAAGTTACATACAAAGATGTATATCAGTTAAAGAAATTTACATCTGTTAGAGGTAAAATTATCTCAACAGAAAAATCTGGACTGTGCCATAAGCATCAGAATCAATTGGAAAGAGCTGTTAAAAGGGCTAGATTCATGGGCTTGCTTCCATACGCGTCTAATGAGTAATTTCTTGATATAGGTAATTGCAAAGGGACCGAAAGGTCCCTTTTTTTGTTGGTAGACTCTTTCAAATTTCTTTCTTTTTAGGTAATATGTAACTAATGTCAAAACTGTCCATATTAGAAAAAAATGCATATCTTAATATCCTTGTTAAAAACAACGGTATATGGGTATATTTAGCATACTCAGATTTAAATGCTGGTAGGGAGTATGTTCTTTCGGACTATACAGATTTAAATGCTCTCAGGTTCCTTTTAGATGACAATGTCTTTACAAAAGAGTTCTGGTTTGATTATTTTGATAATTTGGAGAAGGTCTTTAATTGGGATATTGTAGATAAAGATAAGAGCAGTCTATTTACATTTCGAAGATTTGTACAAGAGGGTGATGGAATATCTGGTGTAAGAGTACAGATAGATGACAATCAAGAGTACTTCTCTAAGGTTTTTGACTCTCTTAGAGATTTTTCTCCAGATGTTTCATTGAGAGTGGTAGATGACAAATATATGTATTCCATACTAGCTGGCTTGTGTGATCGAATGGATTGTGATGACATGATGTATGTTGATATGGATACATATGATTTCTCGATTTTCAGAGTAACGAAAGTATATGAAAAGGGTAGAACGATAGGGGAAAAACTCTACACAAAATCCAAGATGTCATGGAAGGATGATGTCTCGTTAATAGACTCACTAAAAGATCAGAGATTTAGAGCATTCCTTTCTGCTGAAATATCAGAGAGGAATTTAGCAAATATGTGGGGTAATTTTGTTTTAGATAAACCGCTGACTGTAAAGGATCCACAACTTCTAGATATCATTAGAGGGTATGCAACAATACAAAATTTCTCAATATATCGAGATAATAAAAAGAAAATAGAATCATTTGGAAGAGAATATACAAAAAGCACAATGATTGTCTCTGGTAGTATTCCTAGAGTTTTGGGTAAATCGAAGACATTGCTAACATTAATCGATGGTTTAGAGATGGGAGGCAACTTTGATTGTCTATTTGATTGGGACTCAAGAATTATCGCTTTTGGTAAATCCTTTATAGATGCGACAAACAGTACAGATATTATCCTTACCAAACAAGCCGTTCTACCTCCAATGACTAAAGTCTTCATACCGTATGTAAAAACAAAACAGAGGGATAAAATAGTGCTTGCAGGAGATATAGAATCAGTAAGTATTCCTAAAAATGACTTCTACATACTTTCTTCTCAATATACATATAAAACACTTCCTAAACATAAGGATAAATTAGTAATTAATGGACTTTTTAAGAATGGAGCTAAACAACAACCACTTGGAGAAACAGAATTAAACCTAATATCGATACCAGGAAGCAATGAAATAGAAGCACTACTCTTTGATTGTAGGATTAGGCCAATAATATATGGACCAGATGCATATGCAAATAAATTAAAGTTACAAGCATGGATAAATGATAATTAGACATGAACTAATTACAAAATATGACTCATATCAGTTTAAGATTCCATATGGGGTTAGAGATAAAGTATTGGTTAAACCCGGACAGGTAGTATCTCTAGGAGATGAATTAGTCCAAAGAAGAGATAATTCGAAGGCTTATTCACTTTTTATCCCGAACCAGATAGATATTACTATCAAAGAGATTCCTCAGTATCTTACATGTATAAATGGAGAATTTGTAAATGAAGGTGATATCTTAATAGAAAAGCCTAATAAAGGAGGTCTTACTATTGCAAATTTAGTGGCACCCGTTGAGGGTGTGGTTGATTTGGAAAGGATAGAAAGTGGGTATTTAGATATTCTTGGGGAGGAAGGTGAGTTTGTTTCAAAGAGTACATTCTCAGGAGTAGTTGATGATGTAAATCTTGTTGATGGGATAGTTTTAACCTCATCTGCATCAGCTATGGATATAAAAGTTCTTTCTAAAATGTATCAAAAGAATGAGCCAGAGAAGGTAATAGGGGAGTTTGTAGTAGTTGGTGATGGTAATAGCTTGCAACTGCGAGCTGATGATACTGACTATTCAAATAAAATAGTTTTTGCGGGTAAGTATCTCCATACAGCTTTGTTACAAGATCTTTTTGAAAGAGGAGCCTCTTTTGTTCTTGCATATTCAATGGAGTATGAAGATTTTAGAAAACAAACCCTTCCACTTGGGTTGTTAGGTGGTTTTGGTGAGATTTCTTGTAGTAATAGCATAATGTCTCTGCTAGTTGGTAGAAATGGAGATCTTTGTTCAATTGATTTAGATGAAAGCCAGATATTTTTTCTTTCAGATAGAAAGGAGAGTGCTAAGAGAAAAGAATCTAGCTTTGTACAAAATGCTGTTGGTAGTATTGTTAGGTCACTTTCTCCAGCAAATTACTCTATGCTTGGAAAGGTATCAGGGGTGGAGGAGGACAGAGCATATATCGCGGTGGAATGGGAGAATGGTTCAAAAGGATTAATAGAGATAGGAGCGGTGGAATTTGTATCTCTTTAGAGTATAATTGAAACTTGAATGGTAAATAATTTTTTTTGAAATAAAACATGCCAGAACAGAAAAAACAATCAAATATTTTTGGTTACGCACTACTTCTAGTTGTAGTACTTGTTTTAGGTATTTTCATTGGAAGAAATGTTAGCGAGAAAGATGCAAGTTCTGTTTTGAATAGGATAGGAACATCGAGAAGTGCTGATATGGGTATATTTTGGCAGGTATGGAATCTAACAAAAAGACAGTATGTAGATGCGGATCAATTAAACGAGAAGAAAATGGTATATGGTGCAACAAAAGGATTGGTGGAGTCTTTGGATGATGTGGGAACAGCTTTTCTTGATCCTGATGAGACAAAAGAGTTTAATAATGCAAGTCAGGGAAAGTCATTTGAAGGTATTGGTGCTGAATTGGGTTACAGGGATAAACAGATTATTATTGTAACGCCCATTGAGGGTTCTCCTGCAAAATCGGCAGGTATTAGACCTGGAGATATTATATTAAAAGTTGATGATTACTCGATATCAGCAACAGACTCAGTATATGATATTGTTGCAAAAATTCGTGGTGAGGCAGGTACAGAGGTACAACTAACAGTTCTGCATACTGGGGATAGAGAGCCTGTTGAAATTAAAATTAAAAGGAGTCAAATTACAGTTCCAAGTATGACTGTTGAGTTCATTGGAAAGAATAGGGATATTGCACATTTTAAGGTTAGTCGATTTACGGAAGAAACTCTCTCAACATGGGAGAAAGAGTGGGATAAGAATGTTGCAAAGATAAATAGTGAAAATATAAACAAAGTAATTTTAGATTTAAGGGGTAATCCCGGTGGTTTCTTCGATGCTGCAATATATGCAGGTAATGACTTGTTAGATGAAGGGTTTATAATTTCCCAACAAGTTAATGCAAATGGGGAAATTGAAAAGTTTGAATCTACAAAAGGTGGTAATTTGTTAGATAAAAAAGTAATTGTTTTAGTTGATACTGGTAGTGCTTCAGCATCCGAAATCCTAGCAGGTGCACTACAACAAGCAAAAAGAGCTGTTGTAATTGGAGGGAAGACATTTGGGAAGGGTACTGCACAAAGGATTTTTGATTTAACAGATGGTTCAAGTCTTCATCTTACAACACTCAAGTGGTTACTTCCTGATGGTAAAAATATTAATAAAGATCATTCTGTTACCCCTGATATAGAGGTGAAGTTGACAAATGAAGATTTCCAGAAGGGTATAGATCCTCAGTTGGCAAGAGCACAGGAGGAAGTTAATAAATAATTTTTTATTAAGTTAAGTATTATGGAAGAGAAAAAGACGTCAAAAGTAAATAAAAAGGTTGTAAATCATGATGGTGGTAAGTATATACTTTTTGGAACTTTAATAATCTTTGGGTTATTGATTGTTCTTTCTTCGGTAATTTTTGTTTTGTATGGGAAGGATTCGGGGAGGTCAGTAGGGGGTCAAAAAGAGAAAGAAACAGTAGAGTTGGTTGTAACTCAACAGGAGAAGAACAGAATCGATATTGTAGAGAATAGTGCGGATTCAGTTGTGAGTATTGCGGTTTCTGAGGTTGCTTTAACACAGGAAGAAGGGGTGAAAAATGTTAATAATAATGTTGGGACAGGGTTTATTGTCGATGAGAGTGGTATTGTAATAACAAATCAACATGTTGTTTCTAATGAGCAGGCTGATTACAAAGTGATAGATAGTAAGGGTGAGGTTTTTGAAATAACTCAAATTCTAAGAGATAGTTCATCCGACATTGCATTGATTAGGATTGATATTTCTGGGAGGGAAATTAAAGCATTGGAGTTAGGGGATTCAGATAAGTTGGTGGTGGGTCAAAATGTAATTGCAATTGGTACACCTCTTGGTCAATACGCTGGTAGTGTTACAACCGGAATAGTAAGTGGATTAGATAGAAGTCTGAGTGCTAGTGCGGGTTGGTTTGGTAGCACGGTTAAAACATATGAAGGTGTTATTCAAACAGATGCAGCTATTAATCCTGGAAACTCAGGAGGTCCATTAATAGACTCTCAGGGCAAAGTTATTGGAGTAAGTTTTGCTAGGACTTTGGGCGCTGACAATATTTCGTTTGCCTTGCCTATTAATAAGGTTAAGAATAGACTTGAAGAGTATAAAACTCACGGTAAGTTTGTAATGCCTTATCTTGGAGTATCATATAAAATGATTTCTTCGCTTGAAGCACTATATTACAAAGATGTAGTTCCAGGAGCTTTAGTTGTTAGGATAGATCCAATCTCGCCTGCGTATGAAGGAGGGATTCGAAGGGGTGATTTCATTGTAGAGTTTGGGAAGGAGAGGGTTTCTTCATCTTTGTCAGATATGATTCAAAGGTATAAGGTTGGGGAAGAGGTTGATGTGAAGGTATATAGGGCAGGGGAGAATATTGAGATGAAGGTAAAATTAGGAGAAGTTAAATAGTACAAACCTGTTTCTTTTATTGAAATCCTGAAAAACTTTAAAGGGTATATTGTTGGTTGCTTGTGTAAGTTCTGTTAATGTAGAAGGTTCTATTTCTATTAATAAAAATATTTCTTTTTTGGACAACCGTATCTGTTCAATTAATCTTTTGTAATATAGCAATCCATCACTTCCCCCATCTAACGCTAATCTAGGTTCATACTCTTTTACGCTTCTGTCTAACTCCTCATACATCTTTGTTGGTATGTACGGTAAGTTAGCTACAATCAACGTATTATCCTCTAACTCTTCTTTGCAAATTAAATCTTTTTTGTAAAAATAAATTTTTCCTGTTGAACCATTCTTTTTTGCGATATTTAATGCTGCTTGACTAATATCTATTCCAACAAAAGTAATTAGTTGATTCTCTATCTCATGTGCGATTGAAATAATTAAACACCCACTACCAGTTCCAAGGTCTATGACAGTTTTAATATCATTTTTCAATATTAAATCTTTAGCTATATCTACTAATTGCTCACTCTCAATCCTTGGTATTAGAGTATCTTTTGTCACTAAAAATTTTCTTCCTCTGAAGTCTACAAATCCTTGTATATATTCCCAAGGTTCTTGATTGCTGATTCTTTCTAGAATCAAATTAAGAGGAATATTCTTTTCAATAGAGTAGGTATATATCTCATTGGCAATCCGTGATATGTCAAAATATCCAGCCTCTTTAAGAACTTCTTGTATATGGAAAAGTATTTTAAGATTCATTCTCTTTTTCTAACAGTTGGCTCTGTATACCATTTTTAATATCATCTACCATTTCTTGGATATTTCCATTCAATACTTCTTCTAGATTGTGCCATGAGAGTTTAACCCTGTGATCAGTTATTCTGTTTTGAGGGAAATTGTATGTCCTAATCTTTTCTGCCCTCATGGATGAACCAATTTGTGAAAGTCGCATGTCAGATCTTTTTGACATCTCTTCTTGCTTCTTCATGTCGTATAGTCTAGATCTAAGAATGGCCATTGCTTTGTCTTTGTTTTGTTGTTGATGCTTTGTTTCTTGACAACTAACAACAATACCACTTGGAATATGTGTAATTCTAACTGCAGAGTCAGTCCTGTTTACACATTGACCACCGGCCCCAGAAGCTCGCATAACATCAATTCGAAGTTCAGATGGGTCAATTATGATATCAACATCTTTCGCCTCGGGCAGGATAGCTACAGAGGCTGTGGAGGTATGGATTCTACCTGAGGACTCAGTTGTTGGTACTCTCTGTACTCTGTGTACACCGCTTTCATATTTAAGATTTCTAAATACATCTTTACCATGGATTTGTGCAACCACTTCTTTATATCCACCACCTTCTGTGATATTACTCTCAACGATTGGCATATCCCAACCATTATTTAGTGCGTAATTCTTGTACATCCTAAAAAGGTCTGCAGCAAAAAGTGCTGCTTCATCACCTCCTGCGCCAGCTCTAATCTCTAAAATTGCAGACTTATTATCATCCTCATCTACAAACTTTCTTTCAACCTGAATCCTCTTTATCTCCTCTTCTAGCCCAACTATCCTTTCCTCTTGATTAAGCATCTCTTCGTTAGCCATTTCTTTAAGTTCTGCATCTTGTTCGTTCTCTGCCATAAAGATGGCTTCTTCGAGATTGGAAATAGCTTTTTGGAGTTGAGAGGTTTTGTATGAAAGTTCGGAATAGTATGAGAGGTCTGCCCCAATTTGGGATACATCTGTATGTCCAGCAGTTACCTCTTGACTCATTTGTTCTTCAAGCTCTTTGACTTTCTCTTGTGCTGGATTCTCTTTGTACTGTTTTTTTAATGCTTCAATATCCATCATTAGATGATACCACGTTAAAATATTTACAGAAACTTGTTACTTGGAGATTTTTGCGTTCTCAAGCATATCTCTAAGAGAGAGGGCGGTAGCAGGTTTTGCTGACATACTATCCATCTTTGCTCTTCTTTTTGCCATTTTCTCCTTCTTGCTTGTGAAGGACATCTTCTTAGATTTCTCTAATCTTTCATCATACCTTTTTACAACATTGTCAGTATCAACAATTTTCTGCTCACCGGTGTAGAATGGGTGACATTTGGAACAGATATCAACAGTAATGCTCTCTTCCATTAGGGTAGAGCCTGTTGCAAAAGAATTACCACATGAGCATGTGATAGTGAGATTGTTGTTATATTTTGGATGTATGTCTTTTTTCATAACTAGGGGGAATTATACAAGGAAGTAATGAGAGATGTCAAATGCTCAACCCAAGGACCTGGTCTGTCAATTTATTCACTATTGGTACGGGTAGGGGTTCTCTTTTCATCATAATTTAATATTGTTATAGGTAAATGACCGATAATGATATTAAAAAACGATTAAAAGCATTGGTTTTTCTAGCTAGGGTAAAGCAAAATTGACAGACCAGGTCCGTTGTGTGTTATACTGTTTCTATATGAAATATCCAACAAAAATAGTACATAGGATAAGAAGGATTGTAGGTCAGACAAATGGTGTTAGTAATATGATTGAGAGAGGAGATTCGGATAGTAAGGTGATGACTCAGCTTCAAGCATGTATATCTTCTCTGGAGAGTCTTAAGACAGAGCTGATTAAACAACAGATGAAAGAAACGATGTTGGAGGATATTAAAGAGACTTTGGGATTGAAGGAATAAATATATATAACTGCCTTGTGTGAAATTTGCTATACTAGGGATATCTAGTTTTACTTTTAATCACTACATCTATGAAAATTAAAAAGATAGGTTGGACAACATTTTTAATTAGTTCTGATAACATCTCTGTTTTAACAGATCCATTGAAATTAAAAGAGGAGGGTTTAAGCATTCCTAAGACTCAAACAGACATCTGTATTTTCACAGAGTGTCCAGAAGAGAAGTATGATGACAAAGTGGTTTCGGACAAGAGAGATAGTGTTATGGAAATCTGTACTCCGGGGGAGTACGAGGTTGGAGGATTGATGATTCGTAGAGATTTGGATGATGATTTCTACATTATCGATGAGAAGAATCTCAGAATTGTATATATGGGTGGTGTAAGTAAGGATTTTAATCCTGAAAAAGCAAAAAATCTTGGTGATGTCGATGCTT
Source organism: Candidatus Dojkabacteria bacterium UBA5232 (assembly GCA_002409215.1). Taxonomy (GTDB): domain Bacteria; phylum Patescibacteriota; class Dojkabacteria; order SC72; family SC72; genus UBA5232. The sequence continues at coordinate 22,352 of DHUO01000029.1, forward strand.
TGATAATCCCTGTTGGTAATGGTGAAAATTTTATGGATTATGACAACTTAGAGAAAGTTATTTCAAATATTGATCCAGCGATATTAATCCCTTGTGCATATAAGGAGGAAGGAAAAAAGAGTACGGGTCTGAAAACTAGAGAGGAGTTTGTGAAGTACTTTGGTTACGCTAATGCTCAGGATGAGGGTTATGTAAACTTGGCTAGGAAGAGAGTAGAGGAGGATCAGAAGAGTGTGGAAGTAATATTTTTAAAGTAGTATGAAAGGAAAGTCATTACCACAAAATATAGATGTTGAGAAATCTCTTTTAGGATGTCTTTTGATGGATAAGGATGCCATTATTTCTGTTTCAGCTTGGCTTTTGCCAGAACATTTTTTTGATTCAAAACATCAGATTGTATACTCTGCTATTTTAGATCTTTTTAATAATGCTCTTCCAGTAGATTTAGTGACTGTTGTTGATAAGCTTAAGAAACAGAAGAAATTAACTGCTGCTGGTGGTGCTGGGTATGTTGCTGAATTGGTTACAACGGTGGCTACATCTGCCCATGCTGAGGAGTATGGTGAAATTATTAAAGAAGCAGCAATAAGAAGAGGGTTAATTACTGCAGGCGCAAATATTGCAGCTCTGGCAGGGGATGAGGATAAGCCAATTGATCAGGTTATTGATAAGTCAGAGAAGGAGGTTTTTGATGTTGCGCAAACAGGAACGAAAGCAAGTTTTGTACATATTAAAGATCTGCTTAAAGAGGCGTATGAAAGAGCAGAGAGAGCTGATAATGATGAGTCGTATTTAGGTGTTTCTACAGGTTTTAAAGATTTGGATGAGCTTTTGGGAGGTTTCCAGAAATCGGATTTGATAATTCTTGCTGCTAGACCATCTGTGGGTAAAACTTCTTTGGCTCTTGATATGATGAGGCATGCTGCACTGGTTGAGAAAAAGACAGTTGCATTTTTCTCCTTGGAAATGTCTAAGACGCAGATTATGGATAGACTTATGGGTATGCAGTCTAACATACCTTTCTGGGAGATTAGGACAGGTAGGTTGGATGATAAGAAGTTTATGAAGCTTGCAAGTACAATGGGTGAGTTGGGTGATGCAAATCTTTATATTGATGATCTTGCAGGGCAACATGTTAATGCAATTAGAACAAAGGCAAGGAGATTGGCACTAGAGGGAGGGGTTGATATTATTTTTGTTGACTATCTTCAACTTATGCATGGGAATAATAGGGAGAATAGGGTGTTGGAGGTTGGTGAGATTTCACAAGGATTGAAGGCTATTGCAAAAGAGTTAGATATTCCTGTCATAGCACTTTCTCAGTTGTCCAGAGCCATAGAGCAGAGGCAGGGTAGAAGGCCTCAGTTGTCTGATCTTAGGGAATCGGGTTCTATTGAGCAGGATGCTGATGTTGTTATGTTTATAGACAGAGAGGAGACATGGAATCCAGATACAGAGAATAAAGGTATAGGGGAGTTGATAGTAGCGAAGCACAGAAATGGTCCGACAGGAACGGTAAAGATGGCTTTTAAGGCAGATATTGCAAGTTTTAGGAATTTGTATAAGGGTGGGAAATAGTATTTTTATAGGAGATATTCCAAAAACCTTCATTCTTTAGTATAATTCGCATACGGTCGAGTGGTGGAACTGGCAGACACGCGGGACTCAAAATCCCGTGCTAGCAATAGCATGAGGGTTCAATTCCCTCCTCGACCATATTAAAATCACAATTAGTAAAAATGGAAAAAGCAATCCTACAGTTCTTAGAAGGTATTACCAAAATAGATTTTAATTTTGTATGGACACTCTTAGTAATGGCTTTGGTAATATTCTGGATAGTAGTGTTATATTGGGTCTGGCTAGATTCTGGAGACAGAACTGCAAGTATTGGTGCTAGAATAGGATATGTTCTTCTATCTCTCCTCCTCTTTATCCCAGGATTAATAATATATATTCTCATTAGACCTCCTCAAACATTAGAAGAAATATATTGGGCAGATTTAGAAAGAAGATACCTAAAGTATGAAACTTCAGAATTGGGAGATTGTGTAAGATGTGGAACTCAACTGTATCCCGGTTACACATATTGTCCTAATTGTAGATTACTTCTGAAGATTAAATGTCCGAATTGTACTGTTGAAATGGATAAAAATTGTAAATACTGTCCTTCATGTGGATATACAATGAGAAAGAAATTAGAATCTACTTCTGAGGAAAAAGCTCCTTCCAAAGAGGTAATGGAAGAACAGATTCAAGCATCAAAAGATGAGGCAGTTGAGACAGTCAAGGCTAAAAGAGTTAGATATTCAGAGAGTGGTGGAGTAGCAGTAAGAATAGGTGATGGTATTATCAATTTCTTCTCTTCTCTTTTCAAAAAGAATGAAAATGAGGAGGAGAAAGAAGACATTGAGCTAGAAGAGAAGAAGCCTGAAACTGAAACAAAGGAAGGATTTAAAAAGTCCAAGAAGAAGAAAAACAGAAAAAGAAGATAGCCTTCTGATATGATATTAATACTTAATTAACGAGTATTCTGTTAATGGAATGGTTGCTTAATACAGTTAAAAATGCGGTACTTTGGTTAGGTCCAACGACCACTCTTGTAATAATAGTAATTCTAGGACTATATATCTTTTGGAAAGAGTGTTCTAGAAGTCGAAAGAACAATTCATCAGTATTTGATATATATCTACTTTCATTATCTGGAGGTTTAATTCTAGCTAGAATAGCCCATATCTTGATGCATAGTGGAGAGTATTTTAAGAACATTTGGTATTGGTTACCGTATGAAAAATATGGAGAGCAGATATATCTCTTCAGGCTTCTTCCTTGGAGGTTGCTAAGAATATGGGATGGTGGTTTAGACCTTCTCTATCTTTTTGTTGGAATGATACTGATTCAAACATTTTTGGTAACTATTAAAAAGAAATGGAAATGGA
>DHUO01000029.1:25557-25835 GCA_002409215.1 Candidatus Dojkabacteria bacterium UBA5232
CAAGCTATCTTTCTCAACATTCAAAAAGGTGGTGCAAAGGAGAAGGTAAGGGTAATACTTCAAGTTGTCTTTGCCTTTGTATCTTTAATCACTATCCTTTACGTATATCTTCCTCTGGATACAATGGGGATAATTGTCATTGTTGGTGTACTTAGCTGGATTATTTGGGGAATATTGGGCACTATCTTCCACATTCTCTCTTCAAGAAAGAGAACGAATGTTACCATAGAGAAGGTTTCTTCAGTTAGGCATGTAACTCTTCCAGATCCTAACAAACC
>DHUO01000029.1:26096-26220 GCA_002409215.1 Candidatus Dojkabacteria bacterium UBA5232
CAAGATCTTTTTTGCAAAACAATTGGGATAATTTAGTAAAAGTTAATGATAAGTATGTAAAACCTTCATTAAAATTAAAGGAGGGTACTTCTTTAGAAATTAATGAAGAAATGTTAAAGGAGAA
>DHUO01000029.1:26483-29285 GCA_002409215.1 Candidatus Dojkabacteria bacterium UBA5232
ATTTTGAATAAGCCATCAGGTCTAGTAATACACCCTGGTATTAGACAGAAAGAGAACACTTTAGCCAACTATGTTGTTGGATATCTAGAGTCAAAAGGTCAATATGACAGAAGACTCTATAGAGGAGGGGTGGTACATAGGTTAGATAAAGGGGTTAGTGGATTAGTTCTTTTTGCTAAAACATTTGAATCACAGAAGTTCTTTCAGAAAAAATTTGAGAATCGTGAAGTGGCAAAAGTATATATTGCCGATGTTACATACAAAAATATTCCTAATGAATTAAAGAAGTTGTTTGAAGTAAAGAATATTGATATTAATGAAGCTTTAGAGAAATTAGAGAAAGGTGATTTTGTTTGTGATGATACTTGGTATAAGGTTGAGGGATATATTTACAGGAGTAATGGAAATAGGATGAAAATGAAGTTTAATCATGAGAATAGAGGGAAAGGATATAGGTATTCATTAACATATATTAAACCATTAAATAATCATCAGATACTTGTTAAGATAGAGACAGGAAGGATGCATCAAATAAGGGCGAGTTTAGAGTATTTAGGAATTAATATTGTTGGAGATACTTTGTATGAGAGTTTTAGTGGTAAGGGAGGTATTCCTGAAGAGATATCTTTGAGAGCAATACTTTTAGGTTTTGAAGATATGCAGGGAGAAAGAAAAGTATTTAGATTGTAATATATTAAAATGCCCCGAATAGTAAGAAAAAAACAGTATAGGAGTGAGAAGTCTAAGAAGAAGATTCCTTTTTTGAAAATTCTTCTTGGTGTAGGTATTGCCTCTTTTATTTTTTATACTATATATTTTCTAATAGTAGTTCTTTCTGTAAAAACAGTTGATGTTACTGTTGAAAATGATTCAAAAAATTATCTGTTGGCAAATAGGATGGCAGATTTAGAAAAGACATTAATCATATTTGAAGAGGGTGATGGTGATCGTAGGAAGGTTACAGATGTTTATGTCTATTTAGTAAATCCGATGAAGAAGCAGGAGTTGTTACTGTATATTCCAGGGTATGTGTATTTTGCTGGTTTGGAGGATAGGTTTGGGAACGAGATTGCTGTGTCTACATTTAGATATGCAGGAGATTTTCTACAGAAGGGTAGAGGTATAGAGTATGCGGTTTGGCAGTTTAATCAGCTTTTTGGGTTTAAGAGTAATAACTATATCTTCATATCAGCACAGGCTAGTGATGCTTTTAAGAATTGTTTTGAAGATACTACTGAGAAGAGTGTGAGTATAGAGAAGTTGAATGAGTTTAATAGAGCTTTTTCATATGGTAAGTCTTTTTTTAATAGCCACTATTTAAATTCGCTTGATAAGAGTATATATTCCAATCTGTCATTTCAAAATAGTAGATTGAAAATAGAGCAGGCAAGTAGTGGTAGTTCGAAGTATAAGAGGAGTGTTGTGAATTACTCTGATGAAAAATATCTTAAGGAAGGTAAACTAATTACAGGAGAGGGTATTAAGATATTGAATACTTTAGAGAGTGATAAGGAGTATAAGAGGATGTTGCAGTTTGTCTTAGATAGGAGTTTGGAAATGGAAAGAGTGAGGGTGGAGGTATACAATGGTAGTAATATTGCAGGGGCAGCTGGGGGTATAGGTAGAAAAATAGCAAACTCGGGTTGTGATGTTGTTAGATACGGTAATGCTCCTGAGAGTATTGAGAGGACAAAGGTGTATGTTTCGGACATGGAGAGGTTTAAGAGTTCATATGATGTGGTGGATGATTCATTGGAGATTGATTTTGAATTGGTTAATGGAAGACCTGAGTTTATGACAACAGGGGATATTGTCATTATTTTAGGTAAGGATATTGAATCAATGTATTCTTTTTAATTAATATATTTGAATAAATAGTCGTTTTCCTCTACAATTCTCTATATATATGGAAGTAATAATTGCCCTAACATTAATAGTCATAGTTCTCGTTATTGTAATGATTGTGCTTTTCAGAAAAAGACCTGAAGAGGAAGAGATATATAACGATGTAAGAAATCCTGTTGTGATGCAGATTCTTGTTCCTAGGGAGAATGAAAAGGCTGCGCTTGCAGCAGAGCAGATGTTTGCCTCTATTCATGGAGTTCTGGGAGCAAATGTAAGGGGGAGTGATGTGATTAGTTTTGAAATTGCATCTACAGATGAGAATGGTATTAGATTTTTTGTTGTAGCACCACAACATTTGTCACGGTTTATTGAGGGACAGATTTATGCACAGTATCCCAATGCAGATATTGAGTATGTTCAGGATTACGTTGTCAATACAGGGGAAGAAGGTAATGTTTTTGTAACAACAGGTGAGATAGAGATGGAGAAGGATGCTATTTTCCCAATCAAAACCTTTAGAAGTTTTGAGGTAGATCCACTTGCGGCCATCACAGGTGCTATGTCTGAGTTGAATAGGTATGAGCAGGTTTGGTTGCAGGTAATTGTGAGGCCTGTTTCTAACTATTGGCAATCTAAATCTAAAGATTACATTACCGCTACTAAAGAGGGTAGGAGTCTTGATGGACCAACTTTCGGCCAGGCTCTCTCTACTTTTGTTAAGGGTGTTGGTTCTGCAATGAGTGTTGATGAGAAGCCTGCGCAGAAAGAGATAGTGAAGCTTTTGCCTGGGCAAGAAGAGGAGTTGAGTGAGATTGCAAACAAGATGTTGAAGGTAGGGTTTGAGTTTAAGATTAGAGTTGTTACAAAGGCAGAGAATCAGTTTAGGTCAGAGCAGTTGTTAAGGGATGTTGTTGCAAGTTTTAAGCAATTTACAACAGCGCATCTTAATAATCTTGT
>DHUO01000029.1:29587-34783 GCA_002409215.1 Candidatus Dojkabacteria bacterium UBA5232
CCTATGAATATTCCACGCTCAACAGATGATGATGTTACTACTTTTGGTGAGACATCATATAGAGATATGAAGGTGGAGTTTGGACTTAAGAAAAAGGATAGGCAGAGGCACTTCTATCTTCTTGGGAAGACAGGTTCAGGTAAGTCTACTCTTTTTAAGAATATGTTTATCTCCGATGTTTTGTCGGGTAGTGGTGCGTGTTTTGTAGATCCACACGGTGATACAGTAGAGGAGCTTTTGTCATATATTCCTCCAAACAGAGTGCAGGATGTTGTGTATTTTAATCCTACGGATGTAGAGCACCCAGTTGGGTTTAATCTTTTGGAATTGAAGGATAAGTCACAGAGAGATTTGATAGCGGATGGGGTGGTGGAGGTGTTTAAGAAGCAGTTTGGAGATTCGTGGGGACCAAGGCTCCAGTATATTCTTACAAATACGGTAGCAACTCTTGCAGAGGCCCAGGGGACATCTCTTTTAGCTGTTACTAGGATATTGATAGATAAGAATTATAGGAAGTTTATCCTTAAACAATTGAATGATCCAATTTTATATAAGTTCTGGGCTGAGGAGTATGCACAGATGGCTGAGAATAGTAGGCTTGTGACAGAGGCAGTTTCTCCAATACAGAATAAGGTTGGTAGATTTATCTCTTCCGCTGTTACTAGGAATATTGTTGGGCAGGTTAAGTCAACGATTGATTTAAGGGAGATTATGGATAATCAGAAGATTTTGCTTGTTAATCTTGCACAGGGAAGATTGGGAGAGGAAACTGCATCGTTGTTGGGTGGTATGATCATTACAAGGCTTCAAGCTACTGCAATGGAGAGGGTGGATATGCCAGAGGAGGAGAGGAAGGATTTCTTTTTGTATGTTGATGAGTTTCAGAACTTTGCTACAGAGTCTTTTGCGAAGATTTTGTCTGAGGCAAGGAAGTACAAACTTAACTTAACTATGACTAATCAATATATTGATCAGCTGCCTTTGACTGTTAGACAGGCGATATTTGGTAATGTTGGTACGCTCGGTTCGTTTGTTGTTAGTCAGGCAGATGCAGGTATTTTAGAGAAGGAGTTTGCTCCTGTTGTTTCTGCAGATGATTTGGTTTCTTTGGATGCATATGCTATGTATATTAAGCTTTGTATTGATGGTATGACTTCTGTACCGTTTAGTGCGAAGTCTTTGCCTGTTAGGTATCAGAAATATAATCTTAGGGATGAGATTGTGAAGGCATCTAGGGAGAAGTACGGTGTACCACGAGAGGAGATTGAGGAGAAAGTTATGAGGTGGAGTAATCAGACATATAGCGAGAAGGGGAATAGGAGTAATATGAACAGGAAGGAGCCTACAGGTCAGGCCTAGGTCAGGCCTTCGTTCAGAACTTTTTAAGGAGTGAAGACTTTTTGTCTGTCTAAAGACCTTTTTTGAGCTGTTCTGTCGTGCATTTCTATCTGTATTCTGTACATACTACATGTGCCAAGGAGTAGGAAACCTTTTAGGATGGACATAACTCCAAAGATGAAAAACATATGAACAAGGGGCAGACCTAGGCAAGGCCTCTGGTTTGTAGTAGAATAAGATTGATAATATAATCTTTCCAGTATATGGCAGGACATTCCAAATGGTCTACAATCAAACATAAGAAAGCAATAAATGATGCTAAGAAGGGTAAATCTTTCTCTAAAGTATCTGTACAGATTACTCATGCTGCTAAACAGGGTGGTGGAGACCCTAATATGAATCCAACATTAAGATTGTGTATAGATAAGGCTAAGGCTGTTGGTTTTTCTAATGATAATATTGAAAAAGCAATTAAGAAAGGTACAGGAGAGGGTAGTGATGGAGTAATAATTGAAGAAATTACATACGAAGGTTTTGGTCCTCATGATGTACAGTTGGTTGTTGATGTTTTGACAGATAATAAGAATAGGACTGTTGCTGATTTAAGACAGCTTTTTGATGAGGTAGGGGGAAAGATGGGTGATTCGGGTTCTGTATCATGGAATTTTGAAACAAAAGGATATTTTGAAATACTGTGTGGACATATGGAAGAGACAGAGAAGTATGGAGAGGCAGATATTTTTGTTGAGGATAATCCAGAGGAGGTAGAGCTTAACATTATGGATTTACCTGGAGTATTAGAGATTGAAGATTTTGAAGATGAGGATGGAAAGAAAGGTTTAGCAATATATACAGAGTATGATAGTTTTGGTTCTGTTAGAGATGGTATTGGTAAGTTGGGTTATGTTTTGAAAGAGGCAGAGTTAATTAAAGAGGCTAAGATGTTGAAGAGTTTGGATGGAGAAAAGAAAGAGAAGGTAGAGAATGCGATTGAGAGATTGGAGGAGAACGATGATGTACAGAATGTTTGGAGTGATTTGGAGTAGTTGGCTTCAACCCTATAGTATGGTATAATGTAGTTGGATATCTACTATCTTAGTATATAGATATATTGTTCATTAACAACAAAGGATTAAACATTTCTTCTGTTTGTTTTATATCTCACATATGCTGAAAAACACAAAAAGATTCCCGTAAGGGAGAAAGAAGGAAAAAATGGTAAGAAAATGTCGCGTTATCATGTTAGGGACTCATTCGTTAAGAATTAATCATTCGGCAATTCAGTCGAATGGCAAAGAAGCATTTTTTAATACGTTCCCTATGAATGGGAATGACACATTTAGAGTTCTTCCCAAGAAGGTTCAGAATATTGTGCGGTGGAGTTTTTGGTATGGAGCCAAGACAGTTAATTTGTTCGACGGTGTGATTACAGTTGAACTTCACAGAGGCTTTGAGAAGGATATCTTCTTAAAGCATATTTTAGATCTTTTAGAATAATCCTTTGTTAAAGGGAATCCAATACAATATATTTGTAGAAAGATTCCCTTTTTTCTTTTTCATTAAATTCATAATATTAAGGTGTACAAATACCTTTTTCTAACATAAAATATACATATGCTTAGAATAATAGGTATAGATCCAGGTCTAGCTACAACAGGTTGGTCCATTGTTGAATTTGATGAAAACTCCAACCCTAATATCCTTGATTACGGTTGTATAACTACACCAAAAGGTCTAACAGTACAATCTAGATTAAAGGAAATATATTCAGATATGAATGAATTGTTAGAGAAGTATAAACCAGAATATGCTGGTGTAGAAACACTTCTTTTCACAAATAATCAGAAAACAGCAATGTCTGTTGGACAAGCAAGGGGTGTTGTACTTCTTGCTTTGGAAAATGCAGGTGTGAGTATTGAGGAGATGACTCCTTTGCAGGTAAAGAATTCTGTAACAGGGTATGGTCAAGCACAGAAAAAACAGGTACAGGAGGCTGTTAAGATGCTTTGTGGTATGGATGAGATACCTAAACCTGATGATGCAGCAGATGCCATTGCTATTGCTTTAACAACAGAGGTATTGGTTAGGAGGAATATTGAGCAAATTAGTATATAATAGAGATATGATATCTTTCATAACAGGAACTATTCAGAAAATTACAATAGAAAAAGACACCAATATTGATATATTAACTCAAGGTGGTGTAGGGTACAGAATAGCTATTCCATCAACATATCTAGTGCCTGAAGTAGGAGAAGAGTTCTCACTTTTTACTCACTTTCATGTTAGAGAAGACAATCAATCATTATACGGTTTTCAAACAGAACAGGAGAGAGATTTTTTTGAACAGTTAATACAAGTCTCTGGTGTAGGTCCTAAGATTGGAATGGGAATACTCTCTACATATTCAAGAAAAGAATTAGAGGGGATTATAGAGGAGGGCGATGCAAAGAGTTTGAGTAAAGCACCTGGTTTAGGTATGAAAAGAGCCCAAAAAATCATCATTGAACTAAGAGGCATTATCGATTTAACAAAAGAATCTTCTGAAGACAGTTTAATACTAAAAGATCTAAAAGATGCACTTCAAGCATTAGGTTTTGATTCTAAGAGTATTAAAGAGAAGTGTGAACAAGCAGAAAGTATTGTTAGAAAAGAGAAAGATATTGATATTGGTGAATTAATTAAGAAAGTGATTAAAGAGTAATGATAGAGTCAAGTAAGGAGAAGCTACAAAAGAAAAAAAGTACTCAGGTTAAAAAAGGTCGTAAGGAGGGGGATAATGTTAAGTATGAGGAAAGAATTAGACCGAGTAAGCTTGATGAGATAATTGGTAGGGGGACTGAGAAAGAAACCCTTAAGATTATGATTAAGTCTGCAAACAGAAGAAAGGAAGTAATTGATCACATCCTCTTTTACGGTCCTCCGGGTTTAGGTAAAACAACATTTGCTGTTGCCATTGCTAATGAGATAGGGGCAAATATTAAGGTTACATCAGGTCCAGCGATTGAAAGACAGGGTGATTTAGCAGCTATTTTAACTGGATTAAAGCCAAATGATGTACTTTTCATTGATGAAATACATAGATTATCTAAGGTTGTGGAAGAGATTTTGTATCCAGCTATGGAGGATAGGATGTTGGATATTGTAATGGGTAAAGGTCCAACTGCTAAGACAATTAGGCTTAATTTGGAGCCATTTACACTAATTGGTGCAACAACACAGATTGGGAAAATTAGTTCTCCTATGAGAGATAGGTTTGGTTTGATTCAGAGGTTGGATTTCTTTTCTGACAATGATTTAGTACAGATACTTCAGAGGGCTTGTAGATTGTGGGATTTGGAGATAGAAAAAGATGCTGTACAAGCACTTTCTGAGGCTTCAAGAGGTACTGCTAGAGTAGGGTTGAGGCTTCTGAGAAGATGTAGGGATTATGCACAAAGTCATGGAGGGGATAAGATAACGGTTGATGTTGTAGAGAAGACATTGAAACTTTTGGGTACAGATAAGCAGGGTCTTGAGAAGATAGATAGGGTAATACTTTCTACAATGCTAAATCATTTTTCAGGTGGTCCTATTGGTCTTTCAACCTTAGCTGCATCAATATCTGAAGATGAGAGTACAGTAGCAGATGTGTATGAGCCTTATCTTATGAAGTGTGGTTTTATTAAAAGAACAAGCAGGGGGAGAGTCCTTACACAGAAAGGATTAAAATATTTAGAATCATTAAATGGTTAAAAGAGATGATACAAATGTAGATAATGAGAAGAGAGGTAAGCTATTACTTATAGCTGCTTTCATATCTCTTGCAATGTTTGTTTTTAAGGTTTCTCAAATGCAAACACAAACATTGATATGGAG
>DHUO01000029.1:34971-39643 GCA_002409215.1 Candidatus Dojkabacteria bacterium UBA5232
GTATATATGCATGCTGGTATTTATGCAGTTATAACCTTTGTAGGTCTTCTGTGGGCATTTAGCATACAGGTTAAGAAGAAATCTTTTCTTTATCTTTTTCAAGCCTCTTTATTTGTTTTTGCAGAGGTGCTTTTTGTCGAACTTTTCTTCTTCCAGAAGTTTAGTCGTATATATGAAGCAATTATCCTCTTGGCTTTGATACTTTTGGTCTTTTTAGGAAACTATTTTGTTTTTCTCATGGCAAATGTATTTAATGTAAATCTGTTTAGGAGTATTCCACTTATGCAGGTTGGAAGAACTGTGTCATATCTAGCATCTATATTTATGATCTATTTCTTTACGTTTAGCCTCTTGGCAAGTAGTTTTGTACCGTATATTACATTTCCTTTAATTCTTCTTGCATACTCTGTTGTTGTCTTGTTGCACTATATTAATATTGATGTAGTAGGGGTGGAGCTTGCAAGAAAGACTGGTATAACGGTGTTAATCATGATAGTTCTTCTCCTTCCAGTTATGCTGTTTGGTAATGTTCATGAAATAATTTCTTTTGCACCGGTAGTGGGGTACTTCTTTTCTGTTAATATTGTTACTCACGAAAGAATATCAAATGGTTATGTTAAAAACATCCCTTTATATTCTGCAATTCTTACTATTGTTATGATTTTAATTTTACTGCTTAATAGGTAGTAGCATAGGGGAGTAGGGGTTGCTAGCTCTAACGTCCTGTAGTGTTTCACATCCTGTAGTAATTTGTGTGGATAAGTATTTCTCTGTTAGAATCATTTTTTTATATACATACCTAGATTCATAAAAGAGATAAATACTGTTGCTTAATTGTGATGTGTTGTTACTTGGTGAGAGGGGCTTCTACTCTGGAGATAGATGTGTTACAATTTTGGAATATGTAACCGAGTATAATTGCCCTTATGTGCGGTTCTGCACATCTAAATTAACAAAAACCTTTATAATGCCTAATTACTTAAACATTCAGTTCATCAGGATCTCTGTCTATATATCCTTCTTTTCTTATTTATTATCTAAAAATTACCCTTTTAGAGATTCTTCTTGGGTTTTCAAAAAAATGACCCCCTACTCTGAATTTTTAAATTTTATTTTATGCTAATATATTAAAATATGGAGATACCAAAACTAAATGATCAAGATGATTTCTTAATTGATTTGCAGAATAACAATTACAGTTCCCTAACTATTACTAACTATGCTCGAGACCTTTCAATCTTTGCTGTGTTTTTGCACTTTAGAAATGTCAATTTTATGAATGTGTCTAAAAAAGACATTAGTGCATACAAAGGGTATTTGGTAGCTGGTGAACATATTAAAGATTTGGATAAAATTAGGGATGGATATGCAAAAGATGTTGATATAACAAGGTTAAACAAGGGCAAAGCTCTAGGAGGCTCTCTAAGGTATGGGAAAGAAATGGCTGGTGTGAATACACCTAGTTTTGAGCATGGATTTCTTTCTGATATATACAAGAAGGTCTACGGGAGCCTTGGGGTGTCTCGTCCTCCTAAAATTACTAAAAATAAGAGTAAGGGTTTGGATCCTAACAGTATTAATAGAATGTTGTCTGCTTTGAGATCGTTTTTGAAATTTAGGATTGAATGGGATTTGGATATTCCGTTGCCACCTGATGCAATTGGTATGATGAAGGCTGAGAAGAAGATGAAGAAGATTCCACCAATGGATGAGATGATTCGATTGATTGAATCACCAATGGAGTTTGAGAAGGATGAGAAGGTTGCATTGAGGAATAGATGTATGTTGGAGATGTTATTTGCTACTGGTATGCGTATTTCTGAGTTAATTGGACTTGATTTAGAGCAGATTAATACTGAGGGTCATATGTATATTTTAGGTAAAGGAAAGAAAGAGAGATCGGTGTATATGACACCGAGGAGTTTGCAATGGTTGAATAATTACCTTAAGGTAAGGCTGAATTATGCATTTACTGATACTGATGAGCAAAAAGAACAGGAAAGTTTCACAACAGAGCGTGAAACTTCTGATGGTGATGATATGGAGTCTTCAGCTCTTAATCTTGAGATGTTTGATGATTCTTTGAAATACATACAGATAGTTGAGAAGTACAGGGAAACAGGTTACTTGAAAAAATTTGACTCCCCTGCCCTGTTCATTCCTTTTTCGGGTGGTAGATATGGGAAGCCAGGTTCTAGGATATCTACAAACTATTTTCAAGAGAAAATAGCGGAGTATAGGCGAAAGTTAGGGATTCAGATGAGAACTTCTGCTCATAGTTTGCGACATGGGTTTGCTACGTATATGGCTGAGAAAGGTGCTAGTCCAGCGGCTTTACAGATACTTTTGGGCCACTCAAGTCTAAATACGACTACAAAATATGTACATGCTAGTGAAAAGTTTGCTGAGGATACGGTAAAACAGTATCATCCATTGAGGTGATGTTTATGATCCAATTAGTAGTTTTGTGTTGGAACTGGTTGTGGGAAGGGTTCCGGAGTTACATTTGAGTTTTCTGTTTCTCCACCGCTATTTGTTACGTTGTTGTTACTTTGTTCTTCTACCAGTTTAAGAACTTCTTGCACATCTGGGTGGTCCTTACTACTTTCAATTGTAGCAATAGCAGTTGGATCTCCTGCTTGATATCGTTCGATAAGATCTTTTGTAGTAATTGTTTGTTGAATAGTTGTATTCAAGTATTCCATTAACATTTCTTGTCTTTTTAGCTCTGCTTGCTCTCCGTATGCACTCACGAATATTAGCTCTATATTTTTATTTGCCTCTTCAATATTAGTGGGTTCTGCGACTAGGTTTTTCTCTAGTTCTTCAAGCAGTGGTAAATCTTTTTCTTGTAAGTCTATTAGAGCTCTATCTATTAATTCTTCTGCGGCTAATTCTAATAATTGGTTGTACTTCTCTTCTGTAAACCCTAATTGCAAGAGCTTTTGTTTTGCATTTTCTAATTCAGTATTATAATCCATTCTTATTTAAGTATTAATTTATTTTATGGCAAGGCTTGTATTGCCTGTATTGCCTGATTTGCGGCTTGTTCAACTCCCATACTTCCACTAACTGCTGCTCTAAGGAATGGGTTGTATGCCTTTGCTGCATCAAATCCTTGCATTAGCGATGTGTTGTTTCCTAAAGCATTGTTAATCCTGTTAAAGAATTCCCCCTGTATCAAACCGTGACTTCCTCCAGCTTCTGTTAGTGATAGATTTGTTCCTCTCCAACCAAGTTCTGAAGCTTGTTGATAAGAGAGTCCAGAATTAAAAGTATTTCCTAAATCCGATGGTATTGATTGGCCTCCTTCAATTGTGGGAGGGGTTTTTATTGTTCCTGATACAACCTCTTGCTCGATTACATGTCCAGTAGTTGTAGGTTCGGAGATTTGTCCTGTGGCAACCTCATTGCCACTACTAGCAACATTCTCACCTCCAGGTAGGTTTCCAGTGGCCATTTGATTCCCTGCTTGTCCAGCTTTAATCGTCTCAACTAGTCCCCTTCCCCCCATGAACAAACCATTAATCAAGCTTCCTCCGAGTAATCCTAAGCCACCACCAGTAAAGAATGAACGGATGTGTTGTAATTTCAGTATTCTTTTTTCTATTTCCTGTAGCTTGTTTGCGATTTCTTCCCTTCTTGCTTTACTTCTTTGATCATCCTTGCCTTTTATAGTAGCAAATTCAGTTGCTAATTTCCTTGCTGTTCCCATACTGATTCTTTCAATTACCGCACTACCAAGGGTACCAACTACGGCAACACCAGCAGCAGCAGTGATTACAGGACCGGTAGCGAATACCCCTATAGCTACTCCTGTTCCAAATCCTGTCCAGAAAAGAATTTTCTTTAGATCTCTTTTCTTTGCTCTTTCCATGAAAACCTTTTCTCTTTCTTCTATGTTAGTAAGAATCTTTTTTTCATCTTCGGGTTTTACTTCTCCCTCTTTGTTTACTTCAGGTTTTACATCATCTTCTTTTTCAACCTCTTTCTTCTCATCAGCTTCCCTGTATAGGTCTCTTTCTCTTGTTAGAAGGTTTTTATCTTGTAGTAATCTTTCTGCTTGAACAGACCAAGGGATTCCATGCTCTTCCTCAAAATCCTTTTTGTATTGCTCTTCTCTCTCTCTTCTGTTTCGATCTCTACTTTCTTCTTGCCTTGCACTCCTATCTTGGTAGTGTAGAGAGGATATTTTGTCTTTCTCTGCATCTTTTAGTATTTGTAGCTGTTCGATTGTACAGTTAGAAGAATTATAATTGCCATTCTCATCCTTGATAGAATTGTCAAATTCAGTTATGGTCTTTTCGAAATGTGTTTTCATTAAAACATCCCTGTCATCTTTTGATAGACCTAGTTTGTCATAATAGTTTTCTTTGTCGGTGTATGCGCGGAAACTTCTCAAATGATAATTTTTGAGCATATTGTATTCCTCTTCTGTAAGATTCTTTCCTTGTCTAAGTGATAAATCGTATTCTTTTATTGCTTCTTTCATATTAACTAACTCAGCAACATTATGTGAGCGAGCTTGGTCATTTTGTCTAATACCAAATAGATCTGCTTCATCAAGATTTTTTCTGTCTTTTTTCCTCTCTTCAGTATTTACATTATTTAAGTAAGGTTCTGCTATGCTCTTAGGGGCTTTCTGACCTCCAACAATATCTTTGTAATTTGG
>DHUO01000021.1:0-518 GCA_002409215.1 Candidatus Dojkabacteria bacterium UBA5232
TTTTGTTTAGCTTCATTAATTTGTGTATTAAAATTAATAAAAATATAATCTAAAGAATATGTATAAATAGGGGCATTTAATATATACAATTCTACATACTATTATTATACAACAAAAACCATACAGATTGCAACACTATGAGTTTTGGAAACAAAATACTTTCATTCCCATTCCAAAAGTGTTAGAATTCTCTCCGTTATGCCTGATATCCAAGACAAACAAAACAATTTAAGAAACATAGCAATCATTGCGCATGTAGACCATGGGAAGACAACACTCGTTGATGCCTTCATGAAGCAAACACACCTCTTTAGAGAAAACCAAGAAGAGATGCAACAGACCCAAATATTAGACAAAGGGGAACTAGAAAGAGAGAAGGGTATCACCATTAGTGCAAAAAATATCTCTGTACAATACAAAGATGTGAAGATAAATATAATAGATACACCCGGACACTCAGATTTTGGTGGAGAGGTTGAAAGAACTCTGAATATGGCAGATGGCTGTCTTCTTCTTGT
>DHUO01000021.1:783-10800 GCA_002409215.1 Candidatus Dojkabacteria bacterium UBA5232
GCAAATGTGGAGAAGACATTAAATAAGATTAATGACCTTTTCCTCTCCCTTGCAACCACAGAGGATCAATTAGATTTCAAAGTCTTCTACGGGATATCTAGAGAAGGAAAAGTTTTTGAAAAACTACCCCAAGGAGACCTAACTGAAGCAAACAGTACACCCGGAGACCTCTCACCATTGCTTGAAGAGATTGTTAAGGAGCTACCTGCTCCTAGTGGAGATATTACAAAACCCTTTCAGATGCAGATAACATCAGTAGAGTACGATGAGCATTTAGGGAGATATTTGATTGGAAAGATTGCTAATGGAGAAGTTAAACTTAATGATCCAATTATACTTGTCTCAAACAAGGAGGGTTTTGCAAAAAAACAGGGTAGGGTGAGCGAGCTTTTCACTAAGGAAGGATTGGAGTGGATTAAAGTTGAGAAGGCAAGTGTAGGAGATATCATTGCAATTACTGGTATAGATTCAACTGATATTGGAGCTACACTTTGTAGTATTGAAAAACCTGAGGCATTGCCTGAGATTAAAATTACACCTCCAACAGTTAGGGTTAAGTTTTCTGCAAACACATCACCATTTGTTGGGAAAGAAGGAAAATTGGTCACAGCTAAGCAACTTCAACAGAGATTGGATCAAGAGAAGAATCTAAATATTAGTTTGAAGATAGATAGCAGGGGGACAAACACACACTATGTTTCTGGTAGAGGAGAGCTACAACTCGCTATCTTGGTCGAGCAGTTAAGAAGAGAAGGGTATGAGTTTGAATTAAGCAAGCCTGAGGTTATCCTTCAGGAGATAGACGGAATGGAGTGTGAGCCATTGGAGGAGCTGACCATTGATGCTCCCGAGGAGTATATGAGTGCAATTACACAGGAGGTTAGTGAGCGAAAGGGCAAAATGGTGAACATGGAAAGTGAAGAGGGAGAAAGCAGATTTACATTCCATATTTTAACAAGGAATTTGATTGGATTGCACAGGTCTTTGATGACAGCAACCAAGGGTACTGCTATTGTTAATAGTGCTATCATTGATTATATCCCTTACGAAAAGAGTTCTGAGCTATTTAGAAAAGGAGTAATCATTTCTTCGGAAACTGGGACTGCACTTGCATATGCCCTTATGAGTGTACAAGAGCGAGGGAAACTTTTCATTACAGGTTCTACAGAGGTCTATGAAGGTATGATAATTGGGTTGACTTCAACGGAGGAAGAGATAGAGGTAAATCCTTGTAAGGAAAGGCATAAGACAAATGTTCGAATGTCCCATGCACAGGTTACAGAGATTGCGTTGAAAACACCTACCCAGCTTACAATTGAGTATGCCTTGTCTTTTATCAATGACGATGAGTTGATAGAGGTGACACCAAAGAACATTAGGTTAAGGAAGAAGCTTCTCAAGAGTACAGAAAGGGTTTGGGCAAAAAGAGAAAACCTCACATTCTATGCCAAACAACAGTTGGACAAGCTAAAAGCCGAGGAATAAGCCTCTGGGTCTGGTCTAGGTCTGACCTAACATTTCACCTCAAAAACCCACCAAAACAAGCTTTAAGTAAAAACAACATCGGGTTTGCGATATCTTTTTTCAACAAGTTCATCTACAAAAAGCGTTCTTAACTTTGATACAACGAGATATTTAGAGGTCAGACCTAGACCAGACCTTAGAATGTCCAGATAGAAAAAAGGGAGGTATTTCTACCCCCCTTCCAGTCTCAATGTACTTTAGCTATTAAAACTCTTTTTTCTCTTCTCTAGCCAATGAAACGTTGATAGCTCTGCCATCAACTTCCTGACCATTAAGAGCATCCATTGCTTTCTGTGCTTCCTCTTCTGTGGACATAGTAACGAAGCCAAATCCCTTAGATCTGTTCTTCATTCTATCCACAATGACAACTGCTTCTTCAACAGTTCCATGGGGAGCAAATGCTTCCTTCAACTCTTCGTCTCTGACGTTCCAGCTGAGGTTGCCTACAAACAACTTTTTACCCATTTGTTTATATAAAAAAAATAAAATCCGCTACACCACAAAATATGGGAGATTACACTCTAAGCAGTCTATCACAGAAAGCTTCCATAGCTATCTTCATTATACCATGTTTTCACTATCCACAGCAATAGCGGAAAGAGAATAAATAAAAAGAAAACTCAATCACACATTTTAATGTATAATTAAGAATGATTTCAGAAAATATAATAATAGGAACATACAATACTGACTCTAATTCAAAGACTCTTCAAGATATACTCGTACACACATGCTGTGCAGAGTGTTTGCTTAATGCAATAAACAATTTAGAGAGCAGAGGAATGCTTAATGAAAAAACAGAAATCATTTCCTTTTTCTACAACCCAAACATTCACCCCAGAACAGAGTACTTAGAAAGATTAAATGCTATCAAAAAAATATTACCCGAATTGCAAGAGAAGTGGAATATTAAACTAGTAATCCCAAACTATTCACCAAAAGAATATATGAACGATGTAATGAAAGGTAGCAGAAAATTCGGCATTAGATGTCATAAATGTTGGGAGATTCGCCTAGAAAGTTCATTAAAATATGCAAAAGAAAACAAACTTAAAAACATCACAACAACACTCCTCACAAGTAATTATCAATCCAGAGAGGAAATAATTGACATATTAAAGGAGTTAAATAAAAAGTATGAACTGAATATTATAGAAATAGATAATTGTTCAAATGAAAAACATACAGGGTTTTACAAACAAAACTACTGTGGTTGCTGTTTCTCGCTAAGTGAGAAAATGGTAGAATCTTACGAATAACTTTAAGCATACATTTTATGGACACACCGACAGATAAGACCATTTTAACCTTTACTACATTAAGAGCACCTCTTATTATCCTTTTAACAATCATTTTATTAAACTTTCTAATTCTTCTATTCTTCGAAAAGAAGATAAAGGTAGGGCAATTAGCTGTTCTTAATATTGTTGGAGTTTTCTTTGCAAGCCTTTCTATCCTTACAAAATCAGGCGTAATTGTAGAACAATTTAGTCTAGGTGGGGATCCATTTAGTTTCTATCTTGTCCTCATTTCATCCATCATATTCTTAATTGCAATATTCATGTTTGCTAGAAAAATTAAGAAGGAGCAGAAAAAGAAGAAATAATATTAGACCTTATTAATTAATGAAAGGTTTTCCAGTAATAGTGCTAATTTTCCCACTCATACTCCTCTTTCTATTTTTAATCTCCTTGATACTACCGAAGAGAAACGAAGATAAAGAAGAGGACAGAGAAGAAGAGGAGGAAGAATTGTAACAATTTTGTAACATTTTCTGTTGTATATTCTTAATACATGAAGACAAAGAGGATATTAATCGTAGATGATAGTGAAGGTTTGGTATATATTTTAGAAAAATTCTTTAATAAAATCGGATATAAGAGTGTAAGTGCTCACAACGGTACAGATGGTATAAAGTTAGCACTAGCCAAGAATATCTGCCTTGCTATTGTAGACATAGGACTGCCTGATATTAGTGGACTAAAGGTTATAGAAAGAATTAAGAATGTAATTCCGGAACTACCCATCATAGCTATTTCCAAACCCAAAGATCTGAAAGATGAAATATCTATATATCGAAAAGGAGTTAATCTCTTGCATAAAAAACCTATCTCTTTCAAGCTATTAGAGGCACAAGTTAAAAATCTTATCCCTAAGTGTAAAAATAAAACAATTTGTATGAAAGATGTTTTGATAGATGTAGAGAAAGGTGTTGTTACAAAAAACGACTCAGCTATTTCATTAACCAAAGCAGAAAGAAAATGCCTTCAATACTTAATTGACTCAAATGGATACCCATGCACAAGAACAAATATTCTAAAAAGACTCACAATTAATTCGCATGATAAGACAGAACATTCTGTAGACACTTTAATTTCTAGATTAAGAAAAAAGCTTAAAAAGACAACAAACGATAATCTAATAGAAACAGTAAGTGGCGTAGGATATCGGATATCAATTCCTAGGGAAATATAATTTAACAGAGTTTTCCTGTTCTTTCTTATTATAATTAATCCTTATCTTACCTCCAAAAACCTCCTTCATACAATACTTTACAAATACCAATCCACTTCCCACATCTGCCTTTTTCTCTGACATCACAAAACCCTCTGAATTAAGCATTTTCTTTAGCTTAGAATCAACACCGTTCCCATTATCAATAACAGAAACACATATATACTTCGATGTACAAACGACCCTTACATATATCTTCTTACCATCTTTATTCCTTTTCTCTAACTCCTCAACAGCATTCAGAAAAATATTAAGAAATATTCTTAAAAAGATATTTCTATCACCATCTATCTTTACCTTCTCGGAATATCTACTCTCAATCAAAATACCTGCAGAATCAATCCTACCTCTTAAAAGAGTTATTATCTCTTCAATACACTCATCAAATGAAAAGGATGATAGAGAAGAATTTCTTTTCATTAAAAAGTCTGTACTGTGCAAAATTACATCTAACTGGTTTGTTGCAATCTTTACATTACTCACAAACTCTTCAAACTCTCTTTTACTAAGACACTCTCTTTCTAATAACTCACAACTACCTGAGAGAATACTAACTGGTGTAGCAATATCATGGAGTAGAGATCTAGAAACCTTACCTAAAAGATTACTTCTATTCTCAAAATTAGTAACAATTCTATACTCCTTATGCTTCTTCAGAATCATGTTTAAATAGTTGTGGATGAGAAAACCCATTCTAATAACCTCTATAATAAAAAATGCAAAGAAAAGATAAACAAGTGGCTTAATTGAAAAGAAGAAATCATCAACCAAAAGCAAAGCTAATAGCAAAAACGGTATAGATATTGTATACATTTTCAACAAAGAACATTTTTGTTGCTTCTTTCTCTTCAGCACTAAAAATAAAGTTACTGATGAAAGAAAAAGAAAACATGTAATAAAATAATAGTAATCCTCTAATTTCAATAAGAACAGAAGAGAGCTTAATAAAAGCATACAGACCTTACATATGAGTAAATCCCTGACAACAGCAAGCGTGTATCTATCTAAATCCTTCTCAAAATTCATAATCCTATAAAATCCAACTTATTTAATTATTCTAAATTAAACATTGTTACAAAATCTTCACATATAAATATGATATACTTTCTTCATGGCAAAGGCTTTAAGAATACTAAAAATTGATAAAGATGATGATGAAAAGTCATTAAGGACTCCAAGTACCATTGTTAAGGAAGAGGAGTTCGATTCAAAAGAGTTCAAAACTCTTCTTGATGATTTATTACTCACAGCAAAACTAAGTGAAGAACCCGCAGGTGGAATCGCATCACCTCAAGTTGGAATTAATAAAAGAGTATTTTACATATTGGATTATGATACAAATGAATGGAAGCTTTTTATTAACCCTCAAATGGAACCAATCGGCTTTATCAAAAGCAGCACCGAGGAATCTTGTCTAAGTGTGCCCAACAGAGAAGAGAAAGTATTAAGATACAAGAAAATAAAAATCAAATATCAGGATAAAAATGCCAAATGGCATACTGAAAAATACAGTGACCTAAACGCTATAACAATACAACATGAAATTGACCATTTAGATGGTGTATTATTTATAGATAGAGTATAAATTAATCTAAATTAAATTCTGCCTAAAATGAAACTATTAAAAAAGACAACATCCCTCCTATTACTTCTACCATTTATCTTCCAACCATTTCTTGCATTCGCACAAGAGACACAGCCTGAAGAAACAAAAGTAGAAGCAGAAACAGAGAAAAAGACAACAACTCCTTTTGCTGAGCTAGAATTAGAATTCCCAACTATAACCGATAACCCAAGTCTAATCATTACATTTGTAGATCCTTCTGCAGAGAAAGAAGGCGTTCATTTAGAAATTGATAAAAAAGGGTTTGTCGGAATCAAAAGTCCATATACTTTTCCAGCCCTTAGTATTGGGAATCATTTTCTGAAATTCAAGTTTGTAGACAAATATGGAGCAATGCAAATTGTTGAAAAGGAAATTATTGTAATCCCAAGGGCACCGATATTAAATACACCTTTAATAGAAACTTCAAAAATTACCTTCAGTGGTTCAGCACTAGCAGGCTCAGAGGTTATACTTCTTCTTAGTGCAGATAGTAAAATGATAACTAAAAACGGAGAGGTTGATGAAGATGGTAAATGGAAAATAGAGGTTACAGATACGATTCCAAGTGGAATATACTCCTTTACCGCTTTTGTTAGGAAGTATGGATACGGTAGTAATTTCGCACAAGCCATGACACTTGAAGTGGGTAATGGACATGCACAAGTTAAAGAGGAAGAGAAGAAAGAGAAAATTCATTTTGCATTCAAAGATATTAACAGCACAAATATTGAAGACGTTTTTTCTACTAATACAGATTTAATATTACTGCTTGTTTCAACACTTGTTTTAGGACTACTTTTAGGACTTCTTTTCTCAAGCATGTCCCACAGAAGCAAAGAAAACAAACAGGTAGAGATTGCATCTAAGACATTAGAAAAGCCCGTTGACAACTTAAACAAACCTATGACATTAAGGGATAAGTTAATAAACAAAGAGGTAGGGATAGATGCGAGTGATTGTCCAGAAGGAAATAAAAACAAAGCTAAAGAAGTAGAAGAAGAGGAAGCAGAACCAGTAATTATTAACGAAATTAAAAGTGTTAAGAAAGATGAAGAGAAAGAAGAAAAAGTTGTTAGTAAGATTGATTTCCTAAAGAACTTCAAGCACCAAGACCCTGATGATGAGAAAGGGAAAGAGAAAAAGGTAAAAGTATCTCTGGTTTCAAAGAAGTAAATACGCCAGGGTGGTGAAATGGCAGACACGCTACGTTCAGGACGTAGTCCTAGCAATAGGGTGGGGGTTCAACTCCCCCCCTTGGCATTACTCCCAGTACCAATCTTCTATATTATGGAATCTAGCATAGGAATTATTCACCGACTCCAAATCTACACCTCGAAGATTTGAATTTACTGTATAAGTAAAGGCAGGGTTAAACAGAAATATAGCAGGACTACCACTATTCAAATACCTCTGGAATAAAGCATACTTCTGTTTTCTAACATCTTTATTTGTAGTTTGTCTACCCTCCTCAAGTAAAATATCAACTCTCTCATAACTATAACCAGAAAGATTTAAATCAGGATAATTAACTTTCAAAGAATGCCATAAATTATACTGGTCTGGATCAATAGTTGTTTCAACTTCATAGAGAAGCAACTCAAAATTTCTAGTTGCTACAACCTCCTGTGTGATTTGATTATATTCAACCTTCTCTATCTTTAAAAACACCCCCTCTTTTTTATAAAACTCTGCTAATAGTTCTGCCATCCTATTATTCGTAGGAGTATCAAGATAGGTAATTGTAAAATTCAAAATCTCTTTATTTGCGCTCTCGTAATAACCACTCTCACTATTCATCGTATAACCCAAATCCTTCAACAGCTCCTCTGCCTTCTGAGGGTTATATTCGTACTTCTCAATATCATTGTTATAAGCCCAAGATGTTTCTGGAAGTGGTCCATACATAACTTCACCACCAGAATCAAGAACATTAAGATACTCTATCTTATCAAACAGATAGTTCAAAGATCTACGCATATTATCATTCTTTAATGACTCTTTACGAATATTAAAGAAAATCAACCTCTCTCTATCTCTAATAGTCATACTATATTTCGTAAAGTTACTATACTCATCCGTATACTCAAAAGATTTCTTATCCCAACCACCAACAGCATCTAACTCCCCAACTCTAAAAGCCATCTGCTCTGCTTCTAATGTCGGATATATCTTGAAAATTATCTTTTTAATCTTGGTATCATACCTATCATACTTATTATCTTCCAATACAACTTCATAATCATCTATCTTCTCAACACGAAACTTTCCACTACCCATCGGATATTTTGAAAACTGATCAAAAGCCATTTTTCCAATATCTACACCTTCTAATCTAGCTTTAGGAACTATATAAATAGATACAGCCTTGAAAAAGACAGGATTATTCTCCTTCAATGTAAATCTAACTGTTTCTTCATCAATCTTCTCTATACCCACACTCTCAAAAGCCTCACCAACAGAGTCAGTATCACTTCTTTTCGCTAACTTAACAGCACTCTCAAATGTAAAAAGCACATCTTCAATACTCAAATCACTTCCGTCACTCCACTTCAAAGTTTTGTCTATTTTAAAATCAATAACCAATCCATTACCACTACTAACCCAGCTCTTAGCAACACCAGGAGTAGGGTTCCCATCCTTATCGATATTAACAAATTTTTCAAACACCAAACTTTGAATAGCTCTATCAGAAAAGTTATTCGTCACAAAAAGGGGATTTAAAGAGTTTACAGAACCAACCAAACCTTCAACAAAAGTATCTTTCTTCACACTCCTTGTATTCAACTTTGCGAAAGAAGATGAATTAAATATTAATATCAAAAGACCAGCTAAAAGAGAAAACAGGAAGATATAGCTAATAGGAATAAGCTTCTTGTAC
Organism: Candidatus Dojkabacteria bacterium UBA5232; assembly: GCA_002409215.1. Taxonomy (GTDB): domain Bacteria; phylum Patescibacteriota; class Dojkabacteria; order SC72; family SC72; genus UBA5232. The sequence goes on from DHUO01000021.1 coordinate 9,306, forward strand.
AAAGTATACAAGGTCGTAGGGTAGTTCCAAATCATCTCCCGAAGACTGAACCTCCTCCTTGTTGATGGCGAAGACACTCTCACATTCAAATCATCAAGAGCACTCTTCATTGGATTATCCAAAACTTTCTCTGTTTTCTTCTTTTTCATAAATATCTCAGTAGATTATCTACTTCGAGGAAAGTTTCAAGATAACTAAAGAAGTTACCACTAAAACTACAATCAAACCTATTGTTAGATAATAAAGAAACTTCTCTAAACCTCTTTTAGTTCTAAATATCTCTCCACCTCCTCCAAACATCTGACCTAACCCTTCAGCTCTGTTTTGAAGAAGAATGCTAACTACAAGTACTGCACAAACTACGATTTGTACTATTGATAATATTTTTGTTGTATCCATAGGTGGATTATACACTAATTTAATAAAAATTACTTCCTATCAAGCTCCTTGTAAATTGAAGTAATAAAGGAAGTAAGAAAAGAGGCAATAGCAATCGATACAAGTGGAATTACTTTGAATTCATTAATCTGAATATTACCTATTTTTGAACCAGAAAACAGGAATTCATTAACTGCAAAATCAACCATAACTAAATTCATAAGATACAAAACACCTGTCAAAACCAAAGTACCCATTAAAAGAAATGTAATAAAATTACACTTCACAGTTAAGAAATTAAGTACGGGACAAGCAGCAAGCAATGCAATACCTCCCGCAAATAAAGTTAAGAAAAGATAAAGAAATGATTGTGGCAGATGGAATGCATCTTTAAATAAGCTTAAAACAAAGAACTGAATAAGCATCCCAATTAAAACTAGTTTTGTACCTTCTTTCATTAGCATTAAAGAATAATTTACTAATTTTAGGATACTAGATTACAAAAACTTTTACAATCATGTATACTTAAATATTAGAAAACTGCTCAAATGAATAATGTTGCTAAAACAAAAATTGTAGCCACTATTGGCCCCTCTACATGGGATGATTCTGTTCTAGAGAGAATGTATGAGAATGGTATGAGGTTAGCAAGAATCAATGCCTCTTTTGCTGATGAAGCAGAACTAGATAGAGTTTCCAAACAGCTAAGAAAAATATCTCCTAGAATCGCAACTATTTTAGATACACAAGGGACAAAAATTAGAGTTCGCGGTTTAACCAAAGAAATTGAGGTAAAAGATACAATCATCCTCTCCTCAAAAGATAATCCGAATCCAAATATCGTTAAGGTTACATATCCTACTTTACACGATGATGTAGTCATAGGGACAAAAATTCTTCTTGATGATGGAAATATTCAATTAATTGTTAAACAAATAAAAGGGAGTGAGGTACTTTGTGATGTAACACAGGCAGGAATATTAAAACCAAATAAAACTGTTAATATTCCATCTGTTAATCTTAACTTCCCCGCATTAACAGAGAAGGACAAGAAAGATATTGTATACGCTGCTAATAATGGTTTTGACTACATTAGTGCATCTTTTGTTAGAACAAA
>DHUO01000021.1:11049-13635 GCA_002409215.1 Candidatus Dojkabacteria bacterium UBA5232
CACAGACGCTGTTATGATCGCAAGAGGAGATATGGGTGTGGAAATGGATTTAGAGGATGTTCCTTTGATACAGAAACAGTTAATCTTTAAATGCAGAGAAGCGGGTAAACCGGTCATTGTAGCAACACAGATGTTAGAGTCCATGAGAGAGAATAAAAGACCGACAAGAGCAGAAGTTTCTGATGTAGCAAATGCCGTAATGGATGGTACTGATTGCTTAATGCTTTCTGCTGAGACCTCTACGGGAAAATATCCTGTTGAAGCCGTTGAAACAATGAATAGGATTGCAATGAAGACAGAGAGTATTATGAAGCTCTCACCAATATATGGGAAGACAGAAGCAGGTGTACAGGAAGATTCCATAGGTCTTACAATTTGCAAACTCACAGAAGATATTGGAATCAAAGCAATCCTCATAGTGTCTAATTCTAACCATATCGTAGGTAGTATTAGTCGTCACAGACCTAATGTCCCAATATATGTTGTTAATTCATCAGTAAAGACTGTACGTAAGAATGTTATATTCCGCGGAGTCAAAACATTCCACATAAACGAACTATCAGATGATAGAGATACCAACGTAATTTTGGCAGTAGAGAGGGTTTACGGTAATGGGGAGTTGGATTTATTAGATAAAATCGCTATAATTACCGGTAGCTCTATTAAAAACAAAGACTCTGATAGTATATTAGAAATTCTAACTGTTAAGGATATTCTAAATCTCTAGGGTGACGTAGCCAAGCTGGTTAAGGCCGCGGTCTGCAAAACCGCTACCACGGGTTCGAGTCCCGTCGTCACCTTATATTTCTAAGAATTTTTTGATAGAATACACACATCTATTAGCAGGAATGGCGGAATAGGCAGACGCGCGGGACTTAAAATCCCGTTCTAGAAATAGAGTGAGAGTTCGATTCTCTCTTCCTGCATACTTAGATCTTCCCTTTACTACTCCACATCATCAAATCTATCAGGATTACTATTCCCACACTTTGGACAAACCTTAAGTGGGGTTGCTCCCTCATGAACATAACCACAAACTAAACATTTCCATCTCAACCACATACTATCCAAATCCTCCTGAACAGGATTGGGATTATCCTTTGTAAATTCAGTAGGCATGTTTGATTGATTATGAGGAACAGGTGGAGTCTGTATGTTTTGATTATTCACAGACATATCCTCCATCTTTTAGTTTAGATAAAATTAAATCAAAAGTTTCTTCCGCATTAATACCACTTGTATTTAACACTATATCATTATACAAATCAGGATTGTTGTAGTCTATACCGTATAACTCTTTAAACCTCCTACCATCATTCCTTTTCCTCCTAGTTAAATCAAAGTATGTTTTAATATATAAAAATATTTTTTTAGGAACACTCATCTCACCCTGTTTTCCTAAAAATCTCTTTATCTTAGTATCCATATCCGCATCTAACCATATCTTTGCTGTACACGAAATATCATTTATTGTTGCCAACGCCCCAAATGCTTTGGAATCAACAAGAACATTACCTTTCTTTGCCCTCTCTAGTATAAGGGCATCTACCTGTCTATCAATTTCAAAAAACTTCTCCTTGTTGCCCTTGTTAGCTATATAAAAATCATCTAATGTCGCATAACCTTGACTGGCAACAATCTCCCTGAAAATACCACCTGAATATACCCTTTCTAAATCAAAGTATTCCGCTAACATCTTTGCAATAGTGGATGCACCACTACTACCTGGACCACCCACTACAAAAAGAGGTTTCTTCATATTCATAGGTATATATAGTATATTAATAAGTAATATATGTCGAGGGATATTAAACATAGAAAGAAAAAAGGGAACAAAAATAAGTATACTCCTGATAAAGTAATACTCGTTTTTACAATATTAATGGCCATATTTGGAGCCATAATGATTTTTGATGCAAGTGTTTTTAAAGCTAGTGCTGAGTTCTCAGGTCCTTTTCACTTTCTGAAATCTCAAATCCTCTGGCTAATCCTAGGTGGAGGAATGGGAATATTTATATATTTTTGGGATTACAGAAAGATTCTTAAACTTTCATTACCTATATTAATTATTGTCATTATCTTATTAGCACTAGTACTTGTACTAGGGGAGGATATCAATGGAGCAAAAAGGTGGTTTCAGATTGGACCTTTACCACAGATACAGCCAGGCGAATTTGCAAAGTTAGCAATCATACTTTATCTCGCAAGTTGGATGTCCAAAACATCATACTTCAAAGATGAAGTAAAAGTAGAATTAAAAGGTAATTTCCTCAAGACCTTAGCCAGTTTTGGTGCAATAGTGGGAATAATAGTAGTTTTAATTGCATTAGAGCCAGATTTAGGTACAGCTGCGACAATTGCCGCTACTGCTTTTGCAATGTTCTTTGTTGCCAAAAACCATTCAGACCATACAAAATATTCAATCGTTACTGTTATCTTAGGTATACCACTTGTATTAATCGCTGCCTTACTAGAAACTTATAGAACCAAGAGGATAAAAACATACATACACCTACTCATAAATGGTGAAATTGCAGATCCAAGAGGTACTGGTTATCAAATGCATCAAATATTAATTGGAATCGG
>DHUO01000021.1:13857-25910 GCA_002409215.1 Candidatus Dojkabacteria bacterium UBA5232
TTCACAGATTCCATATACGCTGTAATTTTAGAAGAGTTAGGTTTTCTGGGTGGAATTATTTTAGTTCTTGCATGGATTTTCTTCTTTCTAAGAGGACTAAAAATTGCCTCCGAGGCACCTGATAAGGCAGGTAGGCTTCTGGCAATTGGAATATCCACCTGGCTAACTTTACAAGCCATTATTAATATGGCTGCAAATGTAGGGTTAATTCCATTAACAGGAATACCTGCCCCTCTTCTTAGTTATGGTGGTTCAAGCACTATCATTACATTGATAGGAATTGGTATACTATTAAACATTAGTAAGTATTCTACAAATGAAAATAGGAGATAAAAGAGAGGAGCTGCACAAGAAGGTAGTAATAACAGGAGGGGGTTCTGGGGGTCATATTTCATCCGCAAAGGCAATTATCGATGAGATTAAAGAGAGATATAGACTGACTAGTGATAATCTCTTATACATCGGAAGTGATTTGGGAATGGAAAAAGAGAAACCTGGTTCATCACTAGATATGAAGGTGATGAAAAAAGAAGAAATCAACCAAAGATACATTAGGGGAGGGAAATTACAAAGAAGATTTAGTCTTAGAGGGGTATACCTTTTCTTAAGAACGTTCCTTGGATTTGTAGATGCATATAGAATCTTGAAAAGATATAAACCTAATATCATCATTTCAACAGGTGGATTTGTAACAGTCCCTGTTTGTCTAATAGGTAAATTCTTTTTTAGAACAAAAATATATCTACACGAACAAACTGCAGCCGTTGGACTCTCAAACAAGATTGTTGGTAAATATGCAGAGAAAATTTTAATTGCATATCCGCTTTCTGAAGAGTATTTTCCTAAGGAAAAAACAGTATTAACAGGTAATCCTGTTCGCAAGGAAATCCTAGTAGATTCTGGGAAAAGCCCTCTAACTGAACAGTTAAGAAAAATGATAGAACATCAAGAAGAGTATCCTATCATATATATATCTGGTGGAAGCCTTGGATCCCATGTAATCAACCAAGTCATTAAAGACTCTATGATCAATCTGTTACAAGATTTCCAACTGATAGTCCAAACTGGAGATAGCAAAATAACAAATGATTATGAAATGTTAAACCTTGAAAAGAACAAGTTAGAGTCTGAACTAAGAGAGAAAATCTTCATTACAAAATATATAGGCGATAATGAAATTGGATCTGTGTTTAATAACATTAATCTATTTATTGGTAGGGCAGGGGCAAATACAGTATATGAATTAGGATTAATGAGAATACCTTCTATACTAATCCCTATCCCATGGGTAACACATAATGAACAGATGAGAAATGCAGAAGTACTTCGAGATGTAGGACTTGCAAGAATCATAAGAGAGGGAGAATTAACATCTGAGAAATTAGTAATGACAACAAATCTCTTCGCACAAGAACAAAGACATATCAATGAAAAGAAAGCAGAAAAGATCTTCATTACAAATGCTGCTGAGAAAATCGTGAACAATATTAATTTTAGTTAATAAAATTATGTCAGACTTACTAGTACGTGGAGGTAACATTTTAAGTGGAGAGATTACCCCTGCAGGGAATAAAAACTCAGCACTACCAATACTTTGTGCAACACTCCTTACAAACGAAGATGTCATCATTCGAAATTTTCCAGATTTAACAGATGTAAACAAACTAATAGAACTAATGATATCTATGGGTTCGAAGATAGAGTGGGATAAAGAAAAATGTATTCTTAAAATTAACAACTCTGGATTCAAAAATGAATTTGGCGATGAAGGATTTCCTATGGGTATGAGAGGAGCAGTATTACTCTTGGGTTCCTTAGTCACAAGAATGAAAGAAATAGAAGTTCACAAAGAAATAGGAGGGTGTTCATTAGGTATTCGGGAACTAGATCCACACATAGAAGTTATTAAAGCATTAGGAGCAGACGTTACTGATAGTAAAACCCTAAAAATAGATATTAAAAATGGACTTAAAGGCAATTTCCTCTGGCAAGACTATATGAGCGTAACAACAACAGAAAATTTTGTAATGGCTGCATCAAAAGCCGAAGGAACTTCTACCATGGTTAATGCCGCATCTGAGCCACATGTACAAGATCTTTGTAACTTCCTTGTATCAATGGGGGCAAAAATCGAAGGTATTGGTTCCTCTACATTGAAGGTTACAGGGGTAGAGGAGTTACATGGTACTGAGTTCACAATATCATCCGATCATCATGAAATAACAACACTCCTTGCACTTGGCGCAATGACAGGAGGAGAGGTTAGGGTAAACAATGCAGAACCAGAGCATTTCCCATTGATTGTTAAGGCTTTCAAGAAATTCGGAGTTAAGGTGGAATATGAGGGAGAAACTGCAATTGTTAGGGCCCAAAAGAAATTAGTGATAGAGGAACCGTACACCAAGAATATGTTACAAAAAATAGAAGCTGCTCCATGGCCATACTTTCCTGTAGATTTAATGCCTCTTATGATTGCTTTAGCTGTTAAATCAGAAGGAAATATTATGTTCTGGAATAAATTGTACGAAGGAGGGTTATTCTGGATTCCAGAAATGATGAAATTCGGAGCACATATTGTAATGTGCGATCCTTTCAGAATTATTGTGTTTGGAAATAAACCTCTTAAAGCAGCTACTGTTGATAGTCCTAATATAATCAGAGCAACAGTTGCACTCATGATGGTTGCATTAACTATCAACGGAGAGAGTATCATTAGAAATGCGGACCCTATTAAAAGAGCTCACCCTAACTTTGTAGAGAATTTACAAAAACTTGGTGCAGATATCTCGTGGAGAGATTAAATAACACCTAACTTCTTGAGAAAATCTGGTACCTGATACAAGCCATGTATATGACTACCTTTCAGAAGTATTGCTACCTTTCTTCCCTTTAAACCCTGTAACTTAGCATTTAACAAAGCAGCCACCTCATCTGCCGAACCTATTTTCTCTCCAATATCAAACTCTTTCCATAATTGACCAAGAGAGTACACCTCATTAAAGTCACATCTTTTTACATAATCAGCAATCTCTTTATGCCTTTCATCTGACACGTCACCCAATTCCCTCATATCTCCTAAAATTGCAATTGTATATGAGTTCTTAAGATAAAGGTTCGAAAATGTTTCTAAAGCCATTCTCATAGAAACAGGATTCGCATTATACCCATCATTAATAATTACAAGATTCTCATACTCTAATACCTGGAATCTTCCATCCTGATTCTCATAATCACGCAGATTCTTTACACAATCATCAATACTCACACCTAATTCATTAGCTACAATAATTGCTGCCATTGCATCATAAACAAAACCTTCTCCATATATTCCTAAATCTACTGAAACAACATTATCATCATAATATCTAAACTTAAAATGCGTTCCTTGGTGATCAACAAGAATATCACTAAGTATAAACATTGCATCTGGGTTTTTTCCATATGTAATTAATTGAGCATTTTTATTGTAATTACCTGCAATATGTTTCAATCTTGCATCATCAATATTCAACACAAGAGGCTTACCTGTTCTTTCCATATAATCAGCTAAGTCTTTCTTCTCCTTAAAAATATTTTCTATACCACCAACTTTCTCACCATGCACATCACAAACATTAAGCAAAACTCCAATATCTGGATCTACAGAATTAACATGCCATGAGATTTCTCCAACTCTATCCATACCACACTCTAAAATAACGGCATCCTCATTTGCATACTGGCCTAAGAGTTTTGCATTGCCCCATACAGTATTATATTTGCTTGATGATAAAACATTAAGATGATTCTTTACTATATGTACAATCATTCTTCTAGTAGTACTCTTACCAGTACTACCTGTAATACCTACAACTGGTTTCTTAATATATCCAATTGAATAGTTAAGCACTTTCATTAAACCTTCCTCTATAGAATCAACAAGAATAACAGGCCTGTTAGCACCCTCACTAAAAGAAACTTTTGAGTTTTCACATAAGCTAATAGCACAACCATTCTCTAGTGCAGAAATAACAAACTCATGCCCATCAAATCTCTCTCCAACAATTGGAATATACAAATCACCTTCATTAACATCTCTAGAATCATAACAGAAACCTGTAAAATAGGCATCTTCATCATAATTTCTAATCTCAAACTCTGGGAATCTTTCCTTAATATCTTTTAAGTAAACTTTCATAAGCAAAAACTTAAGATTATCTCTTATATCAATATAAAGATTTCTTGAAGCTTTTGCAATAGCAGATAGTTACATTATAGATTCACCTATCGGATAGAGCAAAGGGAAATATAGCTATCTTCACTTTAATATATATTTGAATCTTCCAACACATACAAGTGGCCTAGAGTACCATATTCAAGCCTGTAATATTTTTCTCTTGACACCCTTTATACATACGGGCTATATTGGTGGCAAGAAGTGGCAAAGAGTGGTGAAAGATGATATAGTTCAAATATGATAATTGGAGAATACAAAGGAAAAGTAGGAGAAAAGAAAAGAGTGTCACTTCCAGCAAAGTTTAGGGAGGAAATTGGTGAGGAGTTAATTCTAACCAGAGGATATGAAGAAGCCCTAATACTTGTGAATAAAGAAATGTGGCAAAAGGTAGCACAGAACGTTATAGATGGCTCTTTTACAGATAAAAATATTAGAGATACAAGTAGATTCTTAGTAGGAAGTGCAAAAGAAATAGAAATGGACTCTCAAGGAAGATTTGTAATTCCAGAAGCTCTATTTACACACGCAGGATTGGGCTCTGAAATCGTATTTATTGGACTGGTTAACAGGATAGAGATATGGGATGCACAGAAATGGTCGCAGAGAGTAGAGTACCTACAAAAACACGGTGATGAAATAGCACAAGAAATAAGTAAGATGTCAGCACAAAGGAATGGATAAAATACATATTCCAGTACTTCTTAATGAATCGATAGACTCTTTAGACATTAAACCTAATGGTTTCTATATAGATGGTACACTCGGAGATGGGGGACATAGTTATGAAATATTCAAAAAGCTCTCACCCGAAGGTTTACTATTAAGCATAGATCAAGATCAACACGCCATAGAATTTGTCAAAGATTACTACAAAGATTCATTACAGCCAAATTGGAAAATAATTAAATCCAACTTTGCAAAACTAGATGAAGTTATAAAAGAAAACAACATTCAAAGGTTACCAGATGGAATACTGCTTGATATTGGACTCTCTTCTAGACAATTAGAAGAATCACATAACAGAGGTTTCAGCTATTTAGAAAGTAGTGAACCATTAGATATGAGAATGGATCAAACGCTAGGCGTTACCGCAAAAGACCTCTTAACCGTTTTTTCAGAAAAAGAACTCGCTGATATCTTTTACAAATACGGAGAAGAGAGATACTCATACAGAATTGCAAAGGAAATAAAGAAAAATATTTCTAATATTAATACAGTTGGAGATCTTACAAGACTTATCTACAAAGCAGTACCGGCTGCTGATAACTCTATTACTAAGAACCCTTCTCGCAGGGTCTTTCAGGCCCTGCGAATCGTGGTAAATGATGAGCTAGGTAGCTTGCAAAAAGTATTAGATAAATCTTTTGAGATCTTAAACCAGAATGGCAGATTATCAGTAATCACATTCCATTCACTAGAAGACCGCATAGTTAAAAACTTTAATTTAGAAAAATCGAGAAGCGGGGAGGGGAGTTTGCTTTTTTCAAAATACATTGCCCCAACCGATGAAGAGAGAATATCAAATCCTCGCTCCGCTTCTGCCAAGTTAAGAACATTAATTAAAAAATAACTGCTCTGTGAAAATTATTAATAAAGCAAAACAAAATATATTCGCAACAATATTTATCTTTTCACTTTTATCCTTTATTCTTTCACAACTCGTTGTCAACCTAGTTCTAGCACCTCTAGGCAGTGAGCTTCAAAGCTTAAATCGTGAGAAAAACTATTTAGTCGAAGAGAACAGAGGTATGGAAGAGCAAATTGCAAAAAACAACTCCATAACAGTTATAAGAAAACTCGCAGATAAGACTCTTTCTCTTTCTGCTTCAAATCAGAAAAGTGTTGTATACTTGCAGGAGCCTTCAATTGTGGCAAACAAGTAATCATGAGCAAGCTAGCACACATACATAAAGTCAACCTTCGAGGGGGAACAAATAGGAGTAAATTGGGTTTTGGTTCTAAATCGAAGAAGAATAAAACAAAACTTACAAGCACAAAGATTCTAATTGCTCTGATTACCATATTTGCACTAATCGTAATAGTACAAACCTTCAGGTGGCAGATTGTCTATGCATCCAAATTCAAGGATCTCTCACAAGAACAATACAAGGCAAAACATATTTCCATTGCACCACGCGGAAAGGTTACGGCAGCAGATAATACTGTCCTTGCAGTCGATGAGCCTGTTTGGGATATATATGCAACACTCAGTAAGGATAAAAAAGAAAGAGAGCTCTTTTTTGATAATAAAGAGAAGTTTGCAACAGAAGTGTCAGGTGTACTAGGAATTACCAAAGAGGAAGTAGAATCAAAGTTAACTGATGAGTTTGTATATGCTTCAATACAGAAAGATGTATCTATGGAAAAGAAAAAAGCACTTGAGAACCTTGAAGTATTTGGGAAGAATACAAAAGGTTTTGGATTGCACTTTGAAAGAAAAGAAAGAAGAATATATCCAAATAACACTCTAGCTTCGCATGTATTAGGATTTATTGGACAAGATGCACAGGGTGAATCTGTAGGACAGTATGGAGTTCAAGGATATTATTTTGGAGATATTAATGGACGACAAGGATATTCATATGAAGAGAAAGATTCTAGTGGCAATGTAATATTAACCTCAGAGTATCAACCTGTCCTACCTCGTGAGGGTAAAGATTTCAAATTGACTATTGTCCCAAACCTACAAAGTAAAGTTGAAAAAATACTAGAAGAAGGGGTTAGACACACAAGAGCAAAGAGTGGATCTGTGATTATCATGGATCCTAAAACAGGCGCAATTTTAGTTATGGCCAACTACCCAACATACAACCCTTCCGAATATTGGAGGGCTCCTGAGACATGGGTTCTAAAAAACAAAGCTGTTGCAGATGTTTATGAATACGGTTCTATTCAAAAACCTATTACTGCAGCCATAGCATTGGAGAGTGGAGATATCACAAAAGACTACCTATGTATTGATGATACTGGATATTTAGATTTGTACAAAGCAACTGGTTATGCAGACCTTAAAGGCTCTAAAGTATATACATGGAACAAAAGGGCAGCCGGAAAACTTGATTTAGCTGAAATATTCAAGACATCAAACAATCCATGTGTAGCACAAATGGGTCTTAAGATTGATGCTGCTAAGTATTACGAATCTCTTCAAGAGTTTGGCATAGGTAAATTCATTGGAATTGGACTGCAAGACGAAGCAACAAGCTTCCTCAAACCTTTCAAATATTGGACAAAATTGGATGTCATTACATCATCTTATGGACAAGCAATATCTGCAACATCACTTCAAGCTATTTCCGCCTTTAGCACAATTGCTAATGAAGGTATTAGAATGAGACCGTATATCATTGAAGAGATAACAGATGCTAAGGAAACAATTAAAATAAAGCCACAAGTCCTTTCCAAACCTGTGTCCGCAGAAAATGCAAATATTGTCAGAGATGCAATGAAAAAAGCTGTGGACAACGGCTTGCTTGGAGGATTGGGGATAAAACTACAAGAATACTCCATTGCTGCTAAAACAGGAACAGCACAGATTGCGAAACAGGGTGAGGTTGGGTACAAAACAGACTTTACCAATGACACCGTTATTGGCTTTTCACCAGCAGAAGACCCCAAAATGGTAATGATTGTAAGGTTAGAAGAGCCACAAACAGCAAGTTTTGCATCCCTTACAACAGTACCTTTGTGGCAAGATATATTTCTAGAAATTGCAGATGATATGGAAATTGTAAAAGTAAACTGAGATAATAGAGAAATAATATAAGTTATTCTTAATAATGGAAGATATCCTGAAAAAAAGTCTAGAGTTACTATTCCTTGCAATTGGTGTGTCAATAATCTTTGCACCAATAATGATATCTTTGTTGTATCGGTTTAACCAAGTAAGTGGAATCAAGAAAACAAAAATAGGAGATGAAGATAATTCACTCTTTATGAAGATAATGAAAACAACTACTACTAACGGGACACCAAATATGGGAGGGTTGATAATATTAATTGTTGTTCCCCTAGTTATGCTCTTCACAATAGGAATCACAGAGGTAGTAAAAGTCTTCTTAATAGGATTTATTCTTTTTGGCTTATGGGGCCTTATAGATGTTGTCATATTCACAAACGGATTTAAGAATAATTCTAGAATGCGAGCTTTTCAGGAGACTTTTGGCTGGAGGTTAGGGAAGTTACTCTTTTCTATTCTGTTAAACATCGGTGTTATGCTTCTCTTGCAAAAAACTGGCTATCTAAAAGAGATTACACCTTGGAGTGGATTTCTGATTAACTTTACACCCGCTATTGCTGCCATTAGTGGAGTGGTGGGGCAGTTTGCGATATATTCTGCAGAGCTTACAGATGGCGCTGATGGCTTAATGATTGGAATATTTATGATTATAAACGTATTTATGATCATACTACTCTTAGTCAAACAACAGTATGAATTCATACCTATTTTAACAATTATACTGGGAGTTCAAATAGTTGACTTATACTTTAATATACCTCCAGCAAGATTTTGGAATGGTGGGCCTGGCGCTATGCCGCTTGGCTTTACAATGTTTTATGTTGGACTCATAACAAACAATATCATCCCATACTTCATCATGTCTTCGATTACTTGGGTGATTATGGCTTCCAGTTTGATACAGATTGTGAGTCTTAGATTCTTCAAAAAAAGAGTCTTTAAAATTGCACCTATACATCATCACTTCCAAGCGGGTGGATGGCCACAGTACAAGGTAGTTATGAGATTCTGGTTATTCTCGCTTGTAGCCTCTATCATTGGACTCTATATTGGGATAATACTCTAGCTACTCACAAACAATCTCGCCTTTCTCACAACTACATATTGATTGATCCTTACTTGCTGTAAAGACATCTCCTTGACCATATAAAATACCATTATATGAACAAGCCATTAGGTTAAACTCTCTACCCTGCTCATTCCTATAATATATCTCAAAATTACCTTCTCCTTCCAAGTTAAATTTACTTATCTTAAAGGAATTAGACATCAAACAAGGAATATTAAAGTTTTCGGTATCACCACTAGTTATTGTTGAAAGCACTAACTTATCAGGATATCTCTCATAATACCCTGCCTGGGTAGGGGCTTCAAAATTTTCATTGCACAAACCCTCTCTTTCGAATATAACAATTAGCTCTTCTCCATTCTGGTTAATATCAACAGGTAAAACCCTCATTGAATCAGGAGTCGTATCAGAGATTGTATTAAGGTAGCTATACTCGAAAACTAAATTTTTAGTAGAAAAAGACTCTTCTTCTGGACTATCCTTTTCTTCCATATCACATAATATCTTGTTGTTCTCATGACAGGTACACTTAGAACCACTTTTAGAAGTTATTTCAGCACCATACTCAACTTTAACCCCTTCGAAAAGACACGATGACATAGCTTTCTGAGAAAGAAGTTTATATGAAAAAATAATAACCGATACCAGAAACAAAAGACCAGTAATAACTATCATCCAGTTAATTCTTTTCTGTTTTTCCATTCCAGTACAATTCTACCACATTTTTCATTTTTGATATGTGATAGAATGAGATTATGCATGACTCACATATACATATGGCCATGGAACCATTGAAAACTAACTATGAAGAAATAGTTAAAGAGTTCATAGAAATCGGTGGAGAACATATATTAACACAAGGTACAGACATATTAGATTTTGATGACAATTTTAGAATTGCAGAAAAATCAAACATGTTAAAACCCAATATTATGCATGTTGCTCTTGGACTTCACCCTACATATTTCGAAGAAGTAACGGTTCAAAGAGATTTAGAAGAAAATATATTTGAGAGAGCACAAAAAGAGATGGCGAAGTTTGTTGAGCTTTTTGAGAAAAACAAAGAGAACGTATCCGCAATAGGGGAGTGTGGATTGGACTACTACCATTTTTCAATCAACCAAACATACTCCGATGATATTAAGGAACAATTAAAAGAGGTGCAGAAATTGATGTTACGTGAACAGATTAAGATTGCACTTGAGAACTCTTTAGCGGTTAGTATCCATGCTAGGGATGTAATGGGTTCTGAAGAGTGTATGGAAGACACAATTAGAATTGTTGCCGAGGAAGGGAGAGGCCTCCTAAAAGGATCTTTTCATAGTTATACAGGTAGCTTAAAACAGTTAGAAAAGATATTAGACTTAGGTTTTCATATTGGTTTTAACGCAATTATTACATATAGAAGTGGAGGTAATGTACGAGAGATTCTAAAAAATACTCCCATTGAGAGGATGCTCTTTGAAACGGATGGGCCGTTCCTACCACCACAATCTGTAAGGAAGAAGAAAAATATTCGAGAAAAGTTCGCACAACCTAAAGATATAAGAGAGATTATGGATGTTGCCTGTGAGATTAAAAGTATCCCTATGGGAAAGTTAGAAACTATTACTGATAGCAGCTATATAGCCCTGTTTCTAAAGATCTAAATCTCTTTGCTGAATATGCAAACAAATTCCCCATGTGGATTTTCATCAAAATTTCTTACATTCAGTTGTTCAATGATGTCGGTAAGCTTCCCATAAAAACTTTCCTCTCGCATTTTAGAAATATCTTTAGCAAGATATACGTAGATATCCCCAGAAATATCCAATACCAACTTAAGCAGTTTCGTTAATCTGTTAGGTGACTCATAAATTACAATTGTGTTATCTAAATCCTTATACTGTTCTAGCAACCTCTTCCTTTTTCCATCACTTTTGGGTAAAAATCCCAAGAAAACAAACCTATCTGTTGGCAAAGCACTAACAGAAAGAGCTGAAGTGACGGCTGAGGCTCCCGGGATTGATACTACTTCAAAAGCTGCCTTCCTTAAATCTCTCACCAACTTATATCCAGGATCAGAAATTAGTGGCGTCCCAGCATCTGAAATCAAAGCTAAATCAAGTCCCATGTTTAATTTCTCAAAAACTTTCTCTATCATTCTGTCATGATTCTGATCTCTGTATGATATTAACTGTGTTTCTATATTGTATTTATCCAAGAGTTTTTTACTCTCTCTAGTATCTTCAGCAAGTATGAAAACAACATCTTTGAGCACATTCACCGCTCTAAAAGTAATATCTTCTAGATTACCAATAGGTGTAGCAACTACATAAAGTTTCCCTTTTTTCATATTTTTAGATTCTCCAAATTAATTACATTATCTACTATCTGTTGATTGTTTTCTAAAGATATGTCTTCTGAGTTAAAAGCATCCTTAATATCAAAACTTCCTATCTTAATTCTTTCAAGCTCTACTGCGGTAGCGTATGTTCCAATCTCATCACCTAAATCGTTAATTAAAGTTCTAATATATGTACCTGTTGAACATGATACAAAAAAGGTAGAGTAGGGCCAATTGTAATGAATTAGTTTAAAAGCATGAATTGTTATTTTCTTTGGTTCTATACTTACTTGTTTACCTTGTCTTGCTAAATCATAAGCCTTTTTTCCGTTAATCTTTTTTGCTGAAAACATAGGGGGCGTTTGATATATTTCACCTAGAAGTTTTGCTTCAATTACGTTTTCGATATCACTTTTAGCAATCTTCTCTAAGTTTTTACACACTTCTATCTTCTCACCAGTAGTATCCTGTGTATCAGTTGCATATCCAAACTCCGCTTTAACAATATATTCTTTGGTTAATGAATGTATCTTATTCATTAATTTGGTTCCCTTACCAAGCAGAACTATTAACAAACCAGTAGCGAAAGGATCAAGTGTACCACCATGTCCTATCTTCTGGCCTTTAGGTAAAGCCTTTTTTAGTTTTCTAATGACATCATAGGATGTGATGTCTTTCTCCTTGTTAATTAGTAAGATTCCAT
>DHUO01000017.1:0-242 GCA_002409215.1 Candidatus Dojkabacteria bacterium UBA5232
TTAATCCTTTCTTTCAAAGCATTCGCCATCTCTCTTGCAACTTCAACATGTACTAATTTCTCTGCCTGGAGTTTACCTGGAAGTGTGATAATCTCATTTGTAGAAAGCACAAACTTATATTGCAATGGCTTCTGCATATCCTCTTCTCTTCTCTCTTCTTGTTCAATTTTGTAGTATGAAGAATCAATATATTTATCTCCCATGAGAATCTTAAGAGCAACCATACTATCAAAAGAGTGTTT
>DHUO01000017.1:463-879 GCA_002409215.1 Candidatus Dojkabacteria bacterium UBA5232
AAATATCTCCTCATATTCTCAATCTCTCCCTTTCTCTGTCCTACTA
Organism: Candidatus Dojkabacteria bacterium UBA5232; assembly: GCA_002409215.1. Lineage (GTDB taxonomy): Bacteria > Patescibacteriota > Dojkabacteria > SC72 > SC72 > UBA5232. The sequence continues at coordinate 510 of DHUO01000017.1, forward strand.
CTAATGAGTACTCTAACTTCTTAGAACGAAATATTGGAATTGGTCTACCATCTTCTTGAAGTATTGGTCTTCCATCCTTATATCTATATACTTTCATTCTTTTCTTCCCATCAGGACTTTTTTCATACACACAGTGTTTCTTAGCCTCTTTGACATCCCTAATATGTGAAAGATCAGGTTTTAATATCTCATATGAGGTTCCCTTTCTAACAAATATCTGTTTACCATCAAACTTAACACCACGTGTATATGTTAAATATTCATCCGTTACCACAATACTATCTTTAGATTCATGTATATGGTTGCTGGTTAAAGTATTTCCAACCTCTCTTGAATCTAATCCTTCAATATCATCAAGATGAATATTTTT
>DHUO01000017.1:1178-5545 GCA_002409215.1 Candidatus Dojkabacteria bacterium UBA5232
ATTCATATTAGCAGAATTGAGTTTTAGTTGGAAGGTATGGTATAATACTATGGGTTGAGATCGTTAACAAAAGAAAAAAGGAGACAAAAATGTCTGAATTGAGAGATGTTGAAAGAATTATCTGGCAGAAAAAGTATGTTGGTGTGAAAGATCAACATGGAATGATGTTCATAAACTTAACTGCAAACGACATTGTTGTTTGTAGTAAGGAATATGCAAATGGAAAGGGTCCGTTAGTTATTCCTCGTTCAGGCTATACGGCCTATCTTTCAATAGATGATTTCTTTGTGGGAGTTCCTCCTAAAATAAAGAACATCTATTACATTGTTGAGTACTCTCTAGCTAGAGTTCTTAACAGACCAGATTTGTGTATCGCAGTAAAATGCGATTTAACAGGTGGAAAACTGGGGCTTCTCCCTATTAAGGAACCTAAGAGAGTGTACGGGGTATTGGGATGAGAAAACTAATATATGACTATCATCTATCCGGAATCTTAGGATTCATAACTGTTCTTCAGGAAGGTGATAGTAATACAACCTTTATCAATCTTCTTAGAGGAGATTTGCATATAGGTAGAAAATACTATCCCATTGCAAGAGAAGATCTTTTTCCACTAGCCTCGCTCCCATCTCCACAAAAGGATGTTTTCCTAATTGTCGACAGAAAGACTTTTGAAAAACATCCTAACAGAAAGGACCTCTTGTGTCCGAACATTACTGCAGAGCATGCCTTGGGCACTTTCGCATTTTTTACAGCCGATGGCTGGCTCTAATAACTCAAACTCAACCTATGGTAGGTATCTTAATTTTTTAACAAAAAGGTACCTACCATTTTTTCTTTTTAACAACCCTTATTTTACTGTAACAGACTTTGCAAGATTCCTTGGTTTATCTATATTATTCCCTAATTCAAGTGATAGGTAATATGAGATAAGTTGGAATGGAATAACATTCCCTATACTAGAAATATTATCAATCTGTGGTGTAACAATATACTTATCAAATACCTTGTTCTTCTGAAAATCCTTTGAACCTATCCCTATTGTAAGGGCACCCCTAGCCTTTACCTGCTCCATTGCACTAATTAAATCATTACTCTCGCTATACTTTTTCTCTGGCAGTATTCCAAACACCACAGTACCCTTCTCAATTAGGGCTATAACGCCGTGCTTTAGCTCTCCAGCTGCAAAACCCTCAACATGCTTGTACGATATCTCCTTAATTTTCAAAGCACCTTCTAGGGCAATACAGGAGTTCTCCCCCTTGCCCAGTATGAAAGCATGCTCTCTCTTTTTCATTAATTTGCCAACCGACCAGGTCTGTAAGAAAGTCTTCTTCCCATATAGCTTACTTAGCTCTTTTGTTAGTTTTTTAATATTACTCTGGGCCTGTTTGTACTTTCTTGCAACACTCATTGCAAGGAGATAACCCCATGCACATTGAGCTGTGAAGACTTTGGTTGAGGCTACGCATATTTCTGGGCCTGCATTTGTGTAGAACTCGTAGTCAGATATTCTACTTATTGTAGTTCCGAACATATTAACAATGCTTGCAACTTTACACCCTTTCTTTTTCAATCCCTCTATTGCCTCAATGGTATCGGCAGTCTCACCACTTTGTGAGAATGCAATGACTAAATCGCTTTTCTTAATGATTGATAAGTATGATTTGAATTCGTAGCTTTTAATATCCTGTGCATCTATCTTGGCAATGTTCCTTAAAAAATATGCAACCTGCCCTGCAGCAAAACCTGCTGTACCCGCTCCAACTGTATATACCCTACTTGCTTTTCTTACAGCTTGAACAAGAGGTTTGAGTTCTTGTTCAGTATATTCCGTAGCAAGTGGTATGGTTTTCTTCTGATCAACAATCTCTTTAATCATGAAGTGATCATACTTCCCCTTATCTATCTCACTAAATTGATGTTTTAATTCTTTGATCTCTATCCTCTTTTTCTTTCTTTTCATTATGTTCTGAATCTGTATCTTTTCTCCATCAATCTCAATCATGTCGTAATCATCAAGGAGAATAACTTTGTTTGTTGCTGTGGAGAAAGAGAGTGTATCAGATGCTAGATATGTCCCACCATTGTCTACTCCAACAACTAATGGAGAACCATTTCTAATCGCATATATCTTCCCACTTTTACTATCTAATACTGCAATTGTGTTCCTTCCTTCTAGTTGCTTAAAAACAGTGATAATTGCATCTTTTAATGTTTTTTTCTTAAGTAATTCTCTTTCAATTAATTTTACTATTACCTCTGTATCTGTCTGAGATATGAACTTTTCTTTCTTTTTTTCTAATTCTTTTTTTAATGAATCAAAATTCTCAACAATACCATTCTGTACAAGTGTAAAGTCTTTCTTTGTAGAGATATGAGGGTGTGCATTTTTTGTTGTTACTCCACCGTGTGTTGCCCATCTAGTGTGTCCAATACCAACAGTTCCATCTTTCAGTTTCTTTAATTGATTGTCTGTTTCTATCTCTCCAATATTTTTATATTGATTAATCTTTCCTTCATTAAGTATTGCTATTCCCCACGAATCATATCCCCTATATTCTAATCTTTTCAAACCTTTAAATATCTCATTCTTGCATCTCTTATTCCCTGAGTATCCGAATATACCGCACATATGTTGTGTAGTTTTAATTTATCTAAAAAGGGAATTGATGATTGCCTTTTTGTTGTTTTGTAGGCAATCTTTAGGTCAACAATATGACCTGGGAGTATCCGCTGATTATCCGATTTCTCCCTCCTCGTAGTAGTTCCTAGCTACCCATACGCTATTAATATTAAATATCCCTTAAATATATATTACAGGATTAGGAATTCAGGTCAAGAAAGAGTAAAATGTTTTAATGAAAAAGGAAATTTTGAGAGATTTAGAAAAAGTATCATCTAAAGAGTATGCTTCTACCTTGCAGAATTTTTTTAAGACGGGTAAAGGAGAGTATGGTTATGGAGATGTTTTTGTTGGTATTAAGATTCCTAGTCTGAGGAGTATTTGCAAGAAGTATTACAGAGATATTTCTTTTGAAGAATTGAATTTCTTTACACAAAACAGGGTTCATGAATATAGGTTGTTTGCTTTTTTGATATTGACATATAAATTTGAAAAAGCTACTCAACATCAAAAAAAGGATATATATGAGTATTACATTAAGCATTTAGAATATGTTAATAATTGGGATATTATTGACTTAACAGCACATGAGATAGTTGGGCAGTATTTGATTGATAAGGATAGGAAAGATATATATGAACTTGTGAATAGTGATAATCTATGGAAACAGAGAGTTGCTGTTATTTCAACCTATGCTTTCATAAAGAATGGGGATTTTAAGGAGATATTAAGTTTTGCAAAGAAGCTCTTAACACATGAGCATGATTTGATTCATAAAGCTGTTGGGTGGATGTTAAGGAATATGGGAAAGAAAGATATTAATGAATTGAGAAAGTTTTTAGATAGTTATGCAACTGAAATGCCAAGAACAATGTTAAGGTATGCCATCGAGAGGCTTGAAGAACCACAGAGGAAGAAATATTTACATATGGGAAAGAAGTAGTATCTTTAATCCTTCCTTCTACCAAGTAGACTTGCATAGTAGAGGAGATTTAAAATTGATGTTGCTAATCCAGCAAAATATGTAAGGGCAGCTGCATTAAGAACCTTTCTTGCTCCTGCTCTTTTATCCTCTGCTACTAGATTATACTTTTTTATGAATTTCATTGCCCTACTACTTGCATTTAATTCCACAGGTATTGTTACCAAAGAGAAAAGTACACTTGTTGAGAAAAATATTAATCCTAATTTAGATAGTTCATACTTAGCCATGGCTAATCCAAGAAAGAAAAGGATATATCCTACATTTGTACCGATATTTGTTACTGGAACTAAAAATCTTCGTGTTCCGTATATGCGTGATGATGTAAATTTCTGTTGTACATGTCCCATTTCATGAGAACTCACAGCAACACTCGCAACAGAGGTTGATTGTGCACTTTGTGCATCTAGATTCACCATATTTCTTGATGGGTCAAAATGATCTCCTAAAGTATGTTGATTGGCATTAATCTCAACAGGAAGCTTTTCACCCTTTTTAATTTCCAAAGCAGCTCTCATTCCTGTTATACCTTTTCCACCATCAACTTTTGAATATTTAGAATATGCAAATTTAACATAGAGTTGAGAAAAAACTGAGAGTAGTAATCCTGGTATTGCAAACATCCAATATATTGTATCTATACCTAACATTTTAATATTGTCAAAAATTAGTTATTATGGTTAATATGATTATATATTTTGTTATATTAATTTCAATACTGTATATTTAAATATGAAATTTCAAAAAGGGAAAAAATAT
>DHUO01000017.1:5776-6135 GCA_002409215.1 Candidatus Dojkabacteria bacterium UBA5232
AGATTAAGAAAGTTAGGGTTTGATAAAGTCATGGAGGTTACATTTGGTGCAAAGATGACTAATATCACCTATTACTCGATTCTTAAAGAAAGTTTAGATAAAGGAGAGAAGAAAACATGGATTGCTAGTCCATGTCCTACGATAGTTAATTTCATTAGAGTTAAATATCCTCATTTAGTTGAGAATCTGGTTCCTGGACACTCTCCAATGGGTTGTATGGGGTTGATTGCAAGGAAAAGATATCATAAACATAAGATTGTTTTTGTAGGACCCTGTATGACTAAGAAGCTTGAGGCAGGGGAAACAGGAGTTGTTGATGAGGTATTAACATTTAAGGAGCTTGAGGAGTTGTTTAAGGA
>DHUO01000017.1:6374-22961 GCA_002409215.1 Candidatus Dojkabacteria bacterium UBA5232
TATACTAAAATATATCCAGTATCAGGCGGTTTGTCAGATACTTTGCATGGTAATTTGATTAAGGATAAGGATATTTTAGTAATGGAGGGATTGAATAATCTCATGCCTGTATTTGATGCGTTTAAGGATGGTGTATATAAACATTACAAATTTCTAGATATTTTGAATTGTGATGGTGGTTGTATCAATGGTCCAGGGATGATTAGTGAAAAGAATATTCCAGAAAGAAGAAAGAGGGTTTTTAAGTATAGGGATTATGCAAGAAGGTATGAAAAGGATTTAGGTAAAACAGGTTTGAAGGCTCACGCTAAAGGTATTAATTTTAAAAGAGAGTTTTAATGAATCCATTTATGCAATTAGCCATAGATGAGGCTAGAAAAGGTGTTCAGAAGAATCATGGTGGGCCATTTGGTGCTGTTATTGTAAAGGATGACAAGGTTATTGCATCTGCACATAATGATGTTCTTAAAGAAAATGATCCTACCTCTCATGCAGAGATAGAGGCTATTAGAGAGGCAAGTGAGAAGTTAGATACTCATGATTTGTCTGGTTGTGAGCTATATACAACAGGTAAACCTTGTCCTATGTGCAAAGGGGCTATTCAATGGGCTAAGATTGAGAAGGTGTATTACGGATGTGATTATGATGATGCAAGCAAGATAGGTTTTGATGAGCATACGGGTAATAGTGGTAAGTATTCAGAAGAACAGGTTAATCAGAAAGAGTGTCAGGAACTTTATGATGAGTATACTTCTTTAGACAGAGAGTTGTACTAAGGCCTACTTTTTCACATATAGCTTGATATCAACAGCAATAGCCTTCTGTTCATTAAGCATAACAGGGTTAATATCCATAGATTCAATCTCAGGATATGTAATTAAAAGGCTCTGTATTTTCATTATCATATCCACAAACTTCTCTCTTGAGAGTTTAGGCTTACCCCTATATCCATCAATTATTTTTGATACACTTGTTTCAGAAAGTATTAAATCAATCTTCTCTCTAGTTTCAGGTATTAAGACATGCTTAATATCTTTATATACCTCTGTATATACTCCACCCTTTCCAATTGCCATTAAATGTCCAAATCCAACACCATCTTTTTCATAGATAGTACTATCTCCATCTCTGTTTGCTCCAATGAACATCTCAATCTTACTATCCTCAATCATTGCTTGTACTAATATTTTTGGAGAGGGATTACCTGTAATTTTTGTAATACTTTCTTTTAATTCAATATACTTCTCTTCAAATTCTGTAATAGTTCTAATGTCTAAATATAAAGCTTTAAAATCTGTCTTATGTGCTAAATCTTCAGAAGTAGCTTTAATAGCTACTGGGAAAGTTGTTGCTGCAAAATCCCTAGCCTCTTCTAAACTACTTGCCACTAGCTGTTTGGGCATTTCAATACTAAACTCTTCAAATATTGCAATTGCCAACTCATCAGAGAGAACAGTTGTTTCACTATGAGTATTAACAAACTCCTGTATCTCTCTCTTATTTCTAGTTTTTCTAACGTACTGGTTACTATTTACAACCTTGTTTAATTCTTTTTTCATTTCAAAATCAGCAAGTTTAGCAATTAAATGCATTGTTTCTTCTACATCATTAAACCACCCTATTCTATTATCTTGAAGTATTCTGTATGCAGGTCTAACATCTTTACCACCAAGGAAGCATGCGTATATTGGTTTTGAGGTTTTCTTTGAGAGATCAACTATGGCCTCTGCTGTACCCTCTATGTCTGTCATTAATTGAGGTGTTAGAAGAACAATTATACTGTCAACATTTACATCCTCTAAAACAGTAGTTATGGCTGATGCATATCTGTCACTTTTACTATCTCCTAGTACATCAACAGGATTTTTTATAGAGGCTTCAACAGGAAGTATGTTTTTTAGTCTCTGTTCTGTTCGCTCACCTAAATCTACAACTTCTAATCCCTCTATCTCTGCTCTATCAACAGCAGTTATTCCAGGTCCACCTGCATTCGATATTATTGCAATATTTTTTCCTTTTGGTGTAAATCCAGTATTAATTAACTCCATTAGTTTGTATAGTTCTTCGGAATTTTCAGCAAGAATGATGTTTGATTTCTTTACAGCTGCGAGTACTGCATCGTATGAGGATGCAAGAGAACCAGTGTGAGAGGATATTGCTTGTTTAGACTTCTCAGAGCTTCCCGGGGCAATTAGTAGTACAGGTTTTTTAGATCTTTGTACAATTGATACAAATTCTTTACCATCAGCAAATTCTTCTAGATATATTGCAACTGCCTTTACAGAATTATTATTAAGAAAGTATGGTAGGAGTTCATTTTCATTTATATCTGCTTTATTACCAACAGATATTACATGCGAGAAACCCATTCCACTTTCTGATGCCATGTCTAATATGGCAGTACAAAACGCCCCTGATTGTGAAATGAAAGCAATATCTCCATCTCCAGGGTTTGATCTTGCAAATGTTAAATCTATTTTTGCTTTATTATTTATGAATCCAAGACAGTTAGGTCCTATTAATCTAATTTTGGCACCTCTTAGTTTGTTTGTTATCCTTTCTTCTAATTCTTTTCCTTCTGGTCCTGTTTCTGCAAAACCAGCTGATACTATTAATACTGATTTAACCCTTTTTTCAATACATTGGTCTACAATCTCTTCTACAGCTTGATATGGAAGTGCTATACAGACCATGTCTATGTCTTCATTGACTTCTAGGATTGAAGGGTATGCTTTTCTTCCAAGTAGTTCGGTGTATTTAGGATTAACGGGATATATTTTCCCATTATATCCAGTTTCAAGTAGATTCTGCATCATTACAGAACCAACTTTTTCAGGATTGTCTGATACTCCGATTATGGCAACGGATTTAGGTGAGAGTATTGTTTCCATATTCTTTAGCTATTGGTGTATTTTAATAGATTTTTTATATTATATTCCTTTACTTCTTCTGTTAGTTCAGAAAGTATACCTTTTCTACTTTCTAAATTGTCATAGAATGTTGGAATAGTGGTGTCTTGGTATATTATACCAGTATATATCTTTTTTGTTGTGTTAGCTGTGTTTAAAAGTTCTTTTGCCTGATCAAATGATTGGTTGTCGTATTCTGTGATTGTATTTGTTTTCAGAATGTTTTCATTAAACCATTGAGGAGTCATTTCTTTGTTGTATGTAGGACATGATTGGGAGATATTAATTACACTACATCCTTTATGTTTAACAGCTTCTTTAATTATTTCTGTAAGTTGTATTGGGTCTCCAGAGTATGCTTTAGCAAAAAATGTTGGGTGAAGATTGAGTATGAAGTTGTCAATATCTAGATTTCTTTCAGGACTACCGTGTGGCTGGGCATACATTTTCTTTCCTTTTGGTGTTGTTACTGTTGCTTGTCCTGTTGTTAGAGCAAAATTTTGATTGTTGTGTATTAGGATTGTCATGTCGTAGTTGGATTTGATTGCATTTATCAAATGGTCTACACCTTCATGGAAACATCCTCCATCTCCTATGTCTGCGAATACTGTGAACTTTCTGTTTGCTAGGTGTGCACCTGTTGCTAGGGCAATGGACCTTCCGTGTAGTCCTTTAAATCCATATGTTCCTACTGTATCAGCTCCGTTTCCATTGCAACCAATATCAAATGATATGAATGTTTCTGATGGTGAAATGTTTAGTTCAATTAGGGATTTTTTAAGAGCTACGTGTATGGCAAAGTTTCCACATCCTGCACACCAGGTTGGTTGTACTGTTGTATTGTATTCTTTTATGTCTAATGCCATATTATTTATTTAGATAATCTAAGATATCGTCAATGAAGAAGGGTCTGCCATCATATTTTAGTAGTTTCTCTTTAAATTCATATCCACACTCTTCTTTTATTACTTTTCCTAGTTGTCCTGTTTGGTTGTTTTCAATTAAGATAAGTCTTCTGTTTTCATTTGCTAGCTTTAGGAGTTTGTCTGTTTTGAGAGGGTATACGTATTCGTATGAGAGGTATGCAATGTTTTGTCCTGCTGCTTGAGCATCTAGTACTGCGTTTTTGGTGCTACCACTTCCTACGAATATTATTTCAGTATCTTGATTCCCAAAATATTGTGGTTCGGGTATTTCTGTTTTTAATGTTTCTAGTTTTCTTTCTCTTTTATCGCTCATTTCTTTTACTTGCTGTGCAATGTCTGTGGAGTATCCTTCTTGAGTATGCTCATCACTTGTATGAAGGTATGGTTTTAATCCTTTTGTTGGTATCCATCTAGGTGAGATTCCAGAATCTGTTGTTTGATATCTATTTTCTCCTTTTGATATTTCTCTTTCTATTTTTTCTATATTAGGAAGATTTTCAGTTGAGTATATGGCTTCGGCTATCTGTTTTTCTGTTAGTATTATGACGGGGAGTTGATATTTGTCTGCTATGTTGAATGCTTTTTGTGTTAGAGTGAAGGCTGAATCAATGTCTGATATTGATATTACACATCTAGGGAAATCTCCGTGTCCTGCTCTAACTGCGGTGTATATATCACCGCTTCCAGTCCAAGTTGGTACACCCGTTCCAGGGCCTATTCTTTGTGCTAGTACTATTACAAGTGGTGTTTCTGACATTCCTGCACATGAGATGCTTTCAATCATTAAATCAAAACCTCCTCCAGATGTTGCTGTTAGTGCTCTTGTTCCCATGTACATGCTTCCTAGTGCCATTTGTACAGCTGTTATTTCATTTTCAGCTTGCTTTACAACAACCTTTGTTTCATTTGCTGTTTCTCCAATGAATTTGTATATGGATGTTGCTGGTGTCATGGGGTATCCGTAGAAGGCTCTCATGCCAGCTGAGAGGGCTCCAAGTGCAAGTGCTTCATTTCCACTCATGAGGAGTTTTCTAGATAGTGATGGAGAGGGAAGAGTTATGTCTTGTCCAAGTGTATCTCTGTATGATGGGTGGTTGTATCCTGCAAGTACGCATGCTTTTTCTGCTTCAATATCAATTTTCTTTCCTTCTAAGAGTTCTAGTACTTCTTCAATGAGGATATTTACATCAAGTTTTAATATTTTCCAGATATATCCTAGGAGTACAACATTTGCCATTATTTCAATGCCTCCTGCTTCAAGAGCGATTTTGACAGAATCCAAATATATTATTTGAATGTTGTTTTTCTGAACAAAGATTTCTTCATCAGGGCTTAGTTCTACATCTTTACCATCGTGTATTACTATTGCGTTTTCAAGTAGGTCGTATATGTATGTGTGAAAAGATTTTTCGGAAAGTGTGCAGAGTATGTTGTTCTTCTTTGCAGATGCATATATTTTTTTATCTGCAATATCTACTTGGTATGATGCTACTCCACCTTTTATTAATGATGGGTATTCTCTGTTTGCGAATGTGAAAAAACCTAGTCGATTTAATGCTTGGTTTAGCATTCTACCAACGGTATTTATGCCTTGGCCCGATTCACCCCCAATTTTTATTGTTGTTCTATTTGAATACATATTATTGTCCACTTGAAATATTACCTTTGCCATTGAAGAGGACGTAGTTGAAGATTGAGTAGCTCCAACCTACATCAGGTACGATTACCTCTTTAGCTCTGTATGTGCCACTGCATGTTGCAGATGCTCTTAATTGCCATAGTTGTATTTTATCTGTACATTCCTTGCTCATACTGAATCTAAAAGTTAGATCTGAACCAATTGCTGTTAGTTGTATTCTTTCTAGATTTGAGTTTAGAGGAATTGATAATGATCCACTTGATGTTGTCCAACCTGTCCCTGTGAAGTTACTATTTCCACATGGGGAAATACCTTTGCTAAAACAGTAGTTTTCTGTATCTGCATAATCATATGCTTTAATTCCTTCTCCTTCTATGAATATTTTGTTTACTGTAAAGCCTCCATCAGTTGGGTTAGGGAATGTTATGTTGATTGTACAACCATTCTCAAAGCTTCTGCCCTTTATTGGAAAGACAAAGGTTTCTCCAGGGCGAAGGGGGAAATCTGTATCATCATTGGTTCTAGATAGTTGTAATGTATATTCGTTGTTATGTTCTGATAGAGGACATATGTTTAAGTTTTGTAGGTCTAGCTTATGACCCAATTCTTGAGTTAGTTTTGTTATCGCATTACTACTAGAGTCGGGTCCTGCCTGTATTATCATGTCATCTTGGGCGTGGATCGTTGTTGTAATCTTTGAGATTTCATTATCGACAAGGCCTTGAAGATTTTCAGGTATGAATAATGTTTCTTTATATGTATTCCCTACCATTCCTGCTTCTACCCAATCTTCTGGTTTAGAAAGTAGGAAGTTGTCTAGTATCATATCAGCAACTTCTAATGCTTCAGATGAGTTTCTTTCTTGAATTGTAGCCCTTTTTTGGGTCATTAATCTAGAGAAGACAGAAAACCCTATTATTGATGCAACAATTAGTATTACCATAATTATTGCTAATGCTTGTGCATTGTACGTCTTTTTAGTTCTCATATTTTTGTTACATAGGTTTAAATCCAACTTCTCTCTTATATGCATTTGTTTGTAGACCGAAGAATAGTTCGGAGAATACAGCATATTTAGGATGGTAGTTAGCAGTCAGGACTGGGTGATTAGGATTAAGTAATCCTAATGTTCTTTGTAGGGAGAAGGCAGGGGAAGAACCTACCTCCCCAAGAGCAATGATACCTCCATTGACAAGTACTTTGTCATGGAAACCTCCTTCTGGAGCTTCTGGAAGAATATTAATATTACCTTTTGCTATTAGGAATGCATCTATTTGGTCTGTTTCCAATGTTCCTCCACCACTACTTGATCCATTAGGGTATCCAATATTTATATTACCTTCGGTAAAGATGTACAGGGCATGTTCACCCTGATTATCTCCTGGAGTACTGCTAAAACCTTCTTTAATATCCCGTGTTATAGTTATGTCAGACTTTCCATCAGGAGGGACAATTATTATTTTACCTGAATAAAAAAAGCCTGCTAATCTATTAGTTCTATAAATACAACCTTTTGGGTCATTGCACACTAAGGCAGTAATGAATGGAGTGATTGCTTCACTTAAACTGGGTTTAATCCTCTCAAAGTTCTCCTTTAGTGCATCAAAAAGGCCAGCATTATTATTTACATCCGTTATTCTTTTTGCTACAGCTGGATTCATATTAGTTCCGGTATAATCTAAGACTTTGTATAATCCACCTGTCCTGGAAGATATTAACTCTGTTCCAAGATTGTGTTTTTGGTCAAGACCATCTGTTGGGTAACTCACAGTACCTTGAGAGTAAAAGACACCTCCTTTTGTTGTAATCCATTTATTTAGTTCTACTGGATTGATTCCAGGGGTACCGTCTTTTCCTGTTTGTTCATAGTTACAAGCCCTGTCATATGTTGTGATGTAGAAGTGAATGTTTCCTTCAGAGTTTGTTCCTACATTAGCTGTCATTTCTGTTTGACCTGCATTAGGATGAAACCAACCACTATTGGGCATACCGTTTGTTACAGTTTGCATTTTACCGATATCTTCTTGTGGAGGAATCTGTTCTCCTGAGTGGGGGTTTTGTACGGTCTGTTGTGGTGAAGGTGCTTCTCGGATAACTGGATGAGCTGGAGTTGTACCCGTTTTGTATACATTTACTACTGTATGGTTTGGACGTATACCATTTGGTATGTTGTCAGTACTATTCCACTTCAAATCAAGCCGTCTTTGATCTTCAGGACTCTTTGGTTTAAGGCTAATATCTTGAAGTTTAGGATTTACAAAATCAAAGTTCCATGTTTCCCCTGTTCTTTTTACAGATCTTTGATCTGTAAAGATTCCATATGGTTGTGCCTCAAACAATGTAAGGTTGTCCATCATACCAGCCCAAAGAGTATACTTGCCTGATATTGGACTATTTTTCTCAAATTCTATATCTATTTCCATGTGTGTTGTATTGCCATTTTGTGCCATTCTGACAGCTTTTACTTCGGCTATCTTTACATTACTTCCATTATTATTGATATATATACTTTGTTGATCTTCAGCAGTCCCTCCATTTTTTCTTACCCAACCGTGAATTGGGTAATGTCTAAATAATCCTACGTGTGTTCCAGTCGTATACACAATAAGACCTATCTTATTAGGGTCTAGCGCAACATGTGTGTCTCTAGGTCCAAGCGATCTAATATTATTAATCTCATCTCCAAGAGAGTGTCCCTCTTTTACTAACCAGATTATAGCTGCATTTATTTTATGATTAGGGTTACTACTTCCAACATCAATATCTCTTGCTGCTATATTAAATGTTAGTTTTCTGTTTGCTTCATTACCTGTATATCTGTTTTCTGGTGTACAACCCTTTTCTGTTTTGACAGTATCTCCTGTTATTGTTGTGCTTGTTAGAACAGGTGGTGTATTTACTTTAAAATGGAGTTTGCTTGATTGTCCTGGTATCCATGAGTCATCACATTTGTTTTGAGTTTCAAAGGTAGCACTAAAATATGCTGAATATCCATAATTAAACCAAGACCAACCTTTATCAGGGATATTTCTGAAAGCGTAAAAGGGATTATCTCGACCTAATTCTTTAGGGCTTCCACTTACCTCTGTTTCGTTTGATACGGTTGTTCCTTTTATCCTTAACCTAGCTCTTAATCCTCTTGCTCCTGTAGGTAATCCAATATTATCTACTTCTGTTGCGGTTGTTGAATTAGGATGTGGATATCTTATTAATGTTTCTCCTGTTGGTATGGAAGATGGAGTTGACCAGTAGAAGGTTTTCCCAGGTTGATCAGGTATATTTATTCTTAAGTCTTCAAATATTTGAAGTCTGTTTACTTTGGGGATAGAGGTGTTGGTTTCTGGTTTGTAACAACTAGCTGTATTACATACATTGGCACCTCCACAACCATTATCATCGAAACAATATGCATCTTGACCTTTACACAAAGGACCACCTTCTTCTGTCATTCTATACAGATTATATTCTGGATCTAGTCCTCTATTAATATCTTTACAATTATCTTCTACTACACATCTTTGTTCTGGTGGAGGACATTGTGGAGTACATCCACCACCTCCTCCACCTCCACCATCTCCTCCTCCATGACAACACTGTCCATAAAAAAGGGTTCTGCCTGCCCCTGGACCAGGATAACCACCTTCTGTGCAAGTACAATTACAGAATTTATCTACTTCTGTTAATGGAGGACAGGTGGTAAGATTACACCCATCACCTAGGTCGATGCAGGTGTTTGTTCCATTCACACAACACATTCCATTAGCTCTGCAGCTCTTCCGAATTTTTGTAGTACCACATTTACATTTGTCATTACTATTACATGTTGAGTTATATGGTACACAGCTGTCATGTGGTGTACATACAGGATCACTCTGCACATTACAAACACCGTTGTTGATATCTTCCCATGTATATCCATTTACACTTCCTCCTGGTTGTTGTTCACAGTCAAATACAACACCTTCGTCTGTGTATCTATATCCATGAGAACGACACTTTATTGGATTAAAATCAAAAATTGCACTATAGCCACCACGACCATTACATTTATAATAAATACCGTTATATTTTGGTGACAAATTATCATAAGGACCATTACATAGTGCAGGGATTTGTCCTGTGACTTGGTAACAATCAAATATTACTGCTTTTATAGGTGTAGCCCAAAGACAAAAAGAGATAGCAGCTACTAGTAATAATGTTTTCTTCACTAAAGTATTCATTATAGTAATTTCTACATTTTATTTAAATGCATCAGACTGCTTCATTGGGATATAAATATCTTTAAGTACTTGTCGTAACTTCTCAGGTCCTAATTCCGAAAAGAAATTATAATACTTATACTCTGTTGCATTCTCTGTTAATGGTTCTTCCCCTCCTCTCTCCCAATCTAAATGTTTCTCATATACCTCTGTCATCCTTTTTAGATTTGATTCCAACTCTCCTTCTTCCAACTTAGTGGATAGATAGAAGCTGATAAAACCTATTGGTTGTACATCACCTCTTCTCATGCCTGTCATATCACCTGTTATATAATATTCTGCTTCACCATTTTTGCCTTCCTGGAAAGTTAAGATCATATCATTTTCAGGAGCACTACCACCATTTATTTTTACCCCATTTGTATATTTCTCCGAGAATATGGCATCATAACCCATCGTAAAATTAGCATTCTCATTGTTAATAGTTTTTGGTGTACGAAAGGCTATATGATTTTTATTGATCAGAGTATGTGCTAAACTAGAAATCACAGTATCTAAGGAAACATTGTTACCTTCCGGAGTATAAAGTAGCCTTCTAAATTCATCTGTACTTGTAATCTTGGCAATTTCTACTATAGAATATGTCTCTCCAGCTTTAAAAGGTCCATTTTCTTTCTGATATTCCAACAAGTTCTTGAGGAGAAGCGAAAGCGGTAACTGATCTTGCCTACCATTTTCTAGAAAAAAGCTTGTTACAGAAATATCATCAACATGGGTAGCAGTTTCAGTAAAATTGATAATCTCTTTGTCCTCAGTTTCTGCAGAAAGGACCACCATTCCAATGCCTGTGAAAGTGTTATCACTAGAATGATTTCTAATAGTACCAACAGTTATATTCTGTCCATTTTTGCCATGTATTTTTTTCACCTCTAATAGTTCAAGTTTTGTACCTTCTGGTATATCTAATATCCTAAGGCCTGCCCAATAGCTATTCTCAGCCTCTTTCGTGAATGCAAACAACGGAAGTTCATACATAACAGTTTTATATCCTTCCCTTACTTGAACAATATATCCCGGATTTAATTTTTCTATATCACTTACCTTTAACTCACCTTCCCATAACATAAGGTCTAACATAGAATAATCAAATTCCTGTGGATCTATTTCTGGCTGTGGTGTAGGAGTAGGTTCTAAGGTTGGTGTTGGTTCTAAGGTCATGGTAGGTGTAGGTTCAGGTGTATATGTTTGTGTAGGTTCTTGTGTCTCTGTGGGTAATGGAGATTTCAATGTAGGTGTTGGTTTGTCTTCTATATTGGTAATACTATTTACTTCTTTTGGAGAACAGCCATATGCTGTTATTAGTATAGAACCTAGTGCGGCAACAGTTAAAAAGTCTCTACCTGCCTTTTTTATTTTACTTAACACTTGTTCTCTTTTATCCTCTTGGTTTTCTACATCTGGAATACTGGTAGTATCTTCGTTATTAGAAGCAGAATATATATCGTTTTGTAAACCTAAAGATGTTATATCGTTGGGCATGTTGTTTTCATTATGATCAGTTATCTCCATTGCATTAAAGTACAGTTTAAGTTATTTTTCATCTATTGTGATCATATAGTAAAGGAGTACATTCTGCAAAAATACATCATCTTTTTTAAGTAATATTTCTTTTATTATTTCCTCTTTGCTAGTTGCTTTATATTTATCGTCTAAAACAATCTTTTTATTGTTACAAAGAGGTTCTCTATGTTTGAGTATATCATCCTCTTTACACATATCTTCTACTTTATTTGTTAAGTCTTCAGGCTTGTTGGTCAAATATGCCATCTGTATTTGGTATTTACCATGAATTTCAAGGTCATCTATATTCTCTGTTGTTATATTAACAAAATTCCCCTCTCCTTTTGACAAAAGTATTGAGTTCGAAGCAAGTGTGAACGATACTTCTTCTTTTTCAATCTGGGATTTAAGGGTTATATATATATCTTCTCCCTTGACTTCTTTTTTAAGCAGTTCTGTTGCAAATATGTATATATGTCCCATCTCTTGAATATCAAATGTTTCTTTATCCATTGAGATATAGTTATTAAACTGTTCAGGTGTAGAACTATCTAAAGATACTGCATATCCTTTTTTTGCAAGACTCTTATTTTTAAGGAATTCTCCAAAGTATTCTTTCTCATCAACATGTTGGACTCCTAATGAAGAGTATTGAAAATCAATGCTGTTGTTATGGTTATATATCAGAGTATATCTTACAGGCATAAGGCTTTTTGCATTCAACCATTCTTCCTTTTGTTCCCATTGTAGGTTCTGGATTTCTTCGCAAATGTTGAATGTTTTGACACCTTTGTCAAAATCTTTTGGAATCATGATGAAATTTAAACAATGTGTTGGGATGTTTTTGTCAGCATCAGTGCCAGGATAGAGAAGTGCCCTACACTTAATTCTCAATTCCCCCCCCTTCCTCTCCCATTCACAATCATCTAACAATTCTTCATATTTATCTACGCTAAACCATCTACCATACTTAATACCATTGTTAATAACATCTTTGTAAAGAAAACATATACCACCTAAAAGTAATAATACAAAAAGAATAATTAATATTACAATTGTTTTCTTAGAAGCAGATACCTTCATTAAATAATATCCTACATAGATGTTAATACCCTGTCAATATTGTATAGTAAGTCCTTTTTATCTTGTGCATTCTCCATTAACCATTCTAAATACTCTCTATCTATCTTAGCTATTTCTTCTAAACTATACCCTGCATACTTACCAAATGAAATTGTTCTAATATATTGTGGTTCTTTAGATATGGTCATCATATTCTCTGTTGTTAGTACTGAGTTATTTTGTAGATATTCAAAAAGATTCTTTAGTACAACAACATCCCCCATTGCATCGTGTGGGAGTATTTCTATATCTTTTTCCTGTTTGTATAGTCCTAGATAGTATCTAAGATATTGAAGTGAGTAACTCTCTAGATCTTTCTTGTTCTCATCCTCTAATATATTCCTAGCAACTTTAAGTGTACATATATATTTAGGTATATCTATACCTTTCTTTTTTAATACCTCCATATCAAATTCAGCATTATGTGCTACCCAGATATATTCTTTAGCTAATTTGTTTAGGTATTGTGAAAGAGATATTTCAGAAAAGAGAGTCATTGAACTACTATCTGCTACTGTTCGTTCTTTGAATGTAGGTTTATCTTCTAAAAACTCTGGTGTTATATGATGTACAGCCATTGCTCCAAAGGATATATCTTGTTCTGGTTTGAAGTATTCATTAAACTCCTTTCCATCACTAGTTAGAAACGCTAATTGAATGATATCTTTACTTTGTACATCTGTTGTTTCTGTATCGAAAAAGAGATATTTTTGTGACATGTGTTTAGTTTAACAAAAATATTTTGTTAGTGCACGGAATTTTAATTTGGAATATCTATATTACCACTCTCTCCCCGAAATCATTTTTAATACTTCTTTACGGTGTGATGTCATTCTCATAGATTCAAGTGTTTTGTATTCATCAGGAAGTCCTTCTATGGAGATAGAGAGTACTGGTGTAAAGAAGCCTTCGAAGTGTTTGTTAGGTTCTGTATCAACAACACCCATCTTTATGGTGACTTTTACACTTTCTGGTAGCTCTGGGTTAAGAGAGAAAAAGAATTGTCCGTATTCGCTGCTATTAATACCTATTCCAGGTCCACGGTAGAGATTGGAGTATTCAAACTCATGACCGTGTATTGCACCTTCTTCTGTTACAAATATTGGAACTTTCTTACCTTGATTGTTCAGAACAGAAAGACCTAGTCCCTCACCTAGAACAGTAGCAGCGAAGCATGCACCTTCTCCATTTTTAACATATCCTTCTCCATGTTCTATGTTTTCATTGTACTGTCGATATTGTGGGATAATTTCTCCAAATCCAATTCTTTGAGTGAAGGATATCTCATCTCCGGGTCTCATATTTACTTCTCCAAATCTATATGCAGCTTCTGTGGCATTCCATATTAAGGCACTCTCTCCTTTTTTTGTGTATAGTCGATCATGATTATCATCAGATCCTTTATCTACAAAAAGATAGGCTTCGAAGTTAGCTTTTCCATCAACTATTTCTACCTGCTTTATCTCGTCTGTCCATTCTTCTTGGACTATGATATTAGGATATTTCTCTATTTTTTCTATGCTTTCAGAGATATTAGTTGCAAGAGCTTCTTCTATAGATGAGTCTGTTATTTTTATTTTCTCTTCTGTTGATATTATTATAACTTCCTCTGTAGGTACTATCGTTTCCTCTTCTTCTATCTCTATTTCTCTAATGTTATATTCTTCTGTCGTTCTTGGAATTGATGGGGATGGTATGGTTGTATCTTCATAATTATTTGTTTCTGTAACTCTGTCTGTATGAACAGTTTTGATATCTGATTCCGATGAATCTTTATAATCTATTGGTGTGCATGCAGATATGAATGCCATTGATACCAAAGCAACATTGAGAATATTATTATGAATAATGCGCTCTGGAGTACTCACAAATTGTTTTTCTTGCATTTCTTTCATTTCTTATAATTAATACAATATCAAACCCATAGTGTATGATTATATCATAGAAGTTGTAAATAAGCCACTATTACTTAGTTAAACTATCATAAATACTCCCCATCTTACCACCATTCTCTTTAGCAATACTTATATATTCATCAATATTGTTTTCTAATAGCTCTACATCACTTCTTTTATTATGTAGTAATAGTACTACCCCCCTATTCTCACTATACAACTTTCTAAGATAGTTACTATCCTCACTCTCAGTCATACTCCATCTAACATTAAAAAGATTGTTCTCTTTTACCCACTGCATCCATACTTTATCAAAATATCCATATGGTGCTCTTACAACTTTTATACTGAAATTATTGTCATCAAGTATCTCTCTAAACCTTTGTGTAAAAGAGATAAAATCAGTATTAAGCTCTACTACACTCTTCTTTCTTGTGTGATCTGTTGTGTGATACCCAATCTCATGACCTGAAGCATATATGTCTCTCCATAGTTTTATGTGTTCTTGATTGTTTGGATTGATGAATATTGTGTTTGGAAAAAATGTTGCCGTGATATTGTAATGTTTTAAGAGTTCAAACATTCTTCTTGTTTGTTCAAAATCGTACGAGTCATCTATTGTTAGTACTAAGTTCTTTCCAAACATTGTCCAATTAGAGTTAGTATCGTGTGGAAGACTCATTCCTTCATATTTATTCCCATTTACTTTGCTTATTTTTCTGATATAAGGGGAGAAACAACTATCTTTTTTAGATATTGGAGTGAACATATATTTATATCCATACTCCAAACATATATCTTCTTTAAAATCATATACTATTCTGTATTCAACAGGCTTAGGTTTATCCTTTACAAAAAAGAAGAACATACTCTATTTTATCATATACTCTGTTCTCTTTATGAAATCTTCAAACAAGAAGTCCTTTTCATTCCTAAAAGCAGAGTCATATACACTTCCAACAATACTTTTATTTTGTTTGGCGATTAATATTAACTCCTGAAGGTTTTCTTTAAGCCATTCTACATCGTTATCTCTAGAGTGGAGTATAACTATTGGGGATATGTTTTGATTCCCTAACGCGTTTGCATAAGAGGACTTCTCATTTGGTCCCATATTCCATCTAATATTAAAAAGGTTGTTCTGCTTAACCCACTTATTCCATTCATCATCCCAAGCTCCATATGGTGGTCTAGCGACTTTAATACTAAAGTCAGGATCGCCTAGAAGTTCTCTCATATGTTGTGTAAATTTTTGAAAATCTTCATTTAGTTCTTCAATACTCATATTTCCTGTATGGTTTGTCGTATGATATCCTATCTCAAAACCACTTTCATATATTTCTTTCCATAGTTTAACAGTATCTTCATTTTTAGGGTTTAAGTATTGAGTGTTTGGGAAAAATGTTGCTGTCACACCCTTTTCCTTTAATGCCGCAAAAACATGTTTGCTGTTTTCCCCGTAGCAGTCATCTATTGTCATTACAATATTCCTTCCAAAGATGGCAGGGTTTTCTCTTGTATCATATGGCATATTAAGATTCTCGTAGCTTTTTACAGTAACTCTTCTCTGATATCTTTCTTTAATATCCCCTTCTGTTATGGTGTCAAATTCCTCCATTATACTTTTCTGTCTGGGCTCTGTCAGGGGAACATATTTAGGACTTGGGAGTGGTTTATATTCTTCCTGTTTGTTCTCAATGGGGATTCTTTGAACAATCGGTGGCTTTATTGGTTCTTGTGACTCAATCATATGAGCATTATAACATGGAATAATATTATTTATGTATAATAGTGGGATATGGGTTTAGAGCTTTCATTAAAACAGAAGAAAATATTAGAGAGTATATTAGATTGGTACAAAAGTAAGAGAGGTCAGTATATTACTCTTGGTGGTTATGCGGGCACAGGCAAAACCACCTTACTTGGTTTTTTGAGTGAGAAGCTACATAAGGAGTACAAGAATATTTCAATTGCATACTGTTCATATACAGGGAAAGCTTCACAAGTTTTGAGAAAGAAGCTTGAGGAGAACAGCTCTCTTCTGTCTTCTGATTTTGTTGGTACGATACATAGGTTGATATATAAAGCGATATTGGATGAGGATGATAATGTGATTGGTTGGGAGAAGATACCTATTGATGCTTTTGAGTATGATTTAATCATTGTAGATGAGGCATCTATGGTTTCTAGAGATATTTGGGAGGATCTTTTGAGTTTCCAAAGACCTGTTTTAGCTGTTGGGGATCATGGGCAGTTGCCTCCTGTTGAGGGGAAGTTTAATTTAATGGCCTCCCCTATTTTAAGACTGGAGGAGATATATCGTCAGGAGAAGGG
>DHUO01000027.1:0-709 GCA_002409215.1 Candidatus Dojkabacteria bacterium UBA5232
CTCCACTGGGAATTCCATTCGCCCCTTCCTGTCTCAATTCCTGTAGTTTCCAAAGCTTCTCCACGGTTGAGCCGTGGTCTTTAACTAAAGACTTACAGAAACACCTACGCTTCTCTATACGCCCAATAAATCCGGATAACGTTCGCACCCTACGCATCACCGATGCTTCTGGCACGTAGTTAGCAGGTGCTTATTCATGAGGTACCGTCATCTATTCTTCCCTCATAAAAGGAGTTTACAATCCGAAGACCTTCCTCCTCCACACTGTGTCGCTGCGTCAGGGTTGCCCCCATTGCGCAAGATTCCTAATTGCTGCCTCCCGTAGGAGTATGGACCGTGTCTCAGTTCCATGGTGGCTGACCGCGCTCTCACGCCAGCTACCCGTCTTAGCCTTGGTGAGCTATTACCTCACCAACAAGCTGATAGGATACGGATTCCTCTTGAAGCGCCGGAGCTTTACTTACAAACTAATAAGAATGTAAGACCATCGAGTATTATCTCATCTTTCGATGAGCTATTCCCGACTTCAAGGTAGATTATCCATATATTACTCACCCGTTTGCCACTATCCCAAAAAAGAAATACAATCGACCGAAGTTTCAAGTAAATCAAAAGGGATCGTTCGACTTGCATACCTTAGGCACACAGCCAACGTTCATCCTGAGCTATGATCAAACTCTCATTGAAAAATAGTACTTAACTTCATACC
>DHUO01000027.1:843-15773 GCA_002409215.1 Candidatus Dojkabacteria bacterium UBA5232
AAAAATAGTACTTAACTTCATACCGTAAAACGATATGGCCAACCAGTACAAATGTTTGGACTTTTTAAACGTCTGACTAAATGAATTGTATGAACTCAATCACACAGAAAGTCAATTGTCAATAATGATTTTAGACTTCCTGTCACTCTTTAACTTTTAATGTGCCAACAATATATCCAGTGTGTCTTACACTAAACAATTTCTTCTCAGGGGATTCGTTAGAGAAGTTCTCTAAGAGGATTCCTGTGTCTCCATCCGTATTTTTAATACATTTCCCAAACTCGTGACAAGAAGTATAGCATAGAGTTTCGACTTATGCAAGCTTTCTAGCACAGATTTAATATAAAATAAAAAATCTCCCTTGAATAAGAACCTTCTTTCTGAGAGAATCACTTAACCGCTAATTCTTAAAGCATATAATAACGATGAGTTTTAACTGGACACAGCTTCTTCTAAAAGGTAGATACCCACTATTCATACTCTACTCTATTATGGACGGAGAAACTGCCAACTTCATAGGATCGACACTTGCAGGAAACAAAATCTTCAATATTTTCATCATCTACACCTTGAATATAATAATGGAATTAACATTAGACATAACATACTATTCAATCGGAAGAAAGATTCCACTACAAAAAGCACTCGACAAGCTAATAAAGACTCAAAAAGGAAGAAACTTTGTTAAAAAGATAGATTCCATATACCTCTCAAAACCATATATGGCAGCATTCATCACAAAATTCTTAGGCCCACTATCAATACCTGGACTAATATACTTTGGGAACAAGCAAATACTTAAACCAAGGCAATTCGTTTTAGCTTCTTTAGCAATTGCAATACCAAAAGGAATCGTTATCTCATTTTTAGGATATATGGTAGGTAGAGGCATTGACACATTTAAAGAAATCTATGGTACAGTACAAGCAGTTGTTGTCGCGTGCGTAATCGTAGCAATTGGATACACCCTTATTAAGGTTTTCCCAAGACTCTTTGACAAAGAGATTAAGAAAGCTTAGTTGAGTAAAAGAGTGGCTGACATGTAAGGTTTATTCTTAAACTTTTTAACATCTTCAAATCTCCATTACTAACAATATATGTAGAGTGAGCTTCACATCCATCCAATTCCTTTATACTATTCAAAGCCTTCTCTACTGAAGGATTGGTAACAGAAGAGATACTCAAGGCTATCAAAACTTCCTCCAGACTTAATGTCTTGTCTCTTTCCCTTGTTCTAGGAACAAGCTCTAGCATAGGTTTCAGTATTGTCGGTGAAAGCAAATCTATACTATCAGGAATATCCGTTAATTCTTTAATTGTATTCAAAATCAAGCTACTTGCAGGACTAAGCAGTTCAGTTTCTTTGCCAGTTATTATCTTTCCATTTGGTAATTTAAGAGATATTACATGCTTACCAACTTTCTCGGATTTCTCCAAAGCAGGTCGTACAACATCTAGATAGTTCTCATCTATCTTTAACTCATTCATCAACTTCTTTATCCTCTCAGGGGTGTCATACTCCGTAATTCCAAGTTTGTAGTTACACATTTCATTAAAATACCTCCTAACAATCTCTTTCTTAGATGCTTCCTGTACCACCTTATCGTTCGTAATACACTGCCCAATCATATTCACACCCATATCTGTTGGCGATTTGTATATATCCTTACCTACAATCCTATTTAATATTGTTTTTAGTACAGGAAAAACCTCCAAATCTCTATTATAGCTAACAGCTTTAACCCCATACTCTTCAAGATGGAAATAGTCCAACATTGTTACATCCTTAAGGTCTGCAGTAGCTGCCTCATATGCCATATTCAAAGGATGTTTTAATGGTAAATCCCATACCGGCATAGTTTCAAATTTTGCATACCCTGCATTCACCCCTTTTTTATGTTCATGGTATAGCTGAGAGAGAGATGTTGCTAATTTGCCAGATGCAGGACCAGGAGCTGTTACCAATATTATCTTCTTTGTTGTTTTAATATATGGGTTTGCTCCATACCCTTCCTCACTAACAATTGTATCTATATCTGTTGGGTATCCTTTTGTATATCTGTGAATATATGTTTTAATTTTGTATCTTTTTAATTTTGCAATGAAAGTATCTACTGTTGGTTGGTTCTTATACAGTGTTATTACCACAGAGTTGATATTAAAATCCATCTCCTGAAGATTACCAATTAAGCGAAGAACCTCCATATCGTATGTTATTCCATACTCTGCTCTAACTTTGTTTCTTTCAATATCATTTGCACTTATACAAAAGATTATCTCAATATCTTTTCTGAGTTTTTGAAACATCTTTATCTTCACATCCAACTGAAAACCAGGTAGTACTCTTGAAGCATGAGTATCATCAAACAGCTTACCCCCTACTTCAAGATAGAGTTTGTCAAAAAGTTCAGTCCTTTTACGAATATTTTCACTTTGAATTTTTACGTATTTGTCATTATCAAAGCCTAGTTCCATACTAGTATATAATGTTATCAGAATATTGGGTAATTGGATAGGTTAAGAAAAAAAACACCTCCGGTTCGACTATCATTTGTATATTACAAACAGATTTTGTCTTACCATCAACGGTGTCTTTATTCGCTCTAATTTTCAAAACATGCGTTTGCGCAATTAAGAAACTCCTCATTTGAAGTTTCAAAACTAAGAAGTTTGCAGAATTCTAAATACCTTTCTGCATAACCGAAATGTTGGAATATTGACCATATCCTCTCTGCCATATTCCTCGGAGTATGATAGCCTGAGAGTGTGGACACAAAGCATATGATTACATATCTTTTCGTATTGGAATCCATAGCCACACCATTCAATCCCTCTGAAACAGATGCTGATGACAAACGAATTTTCCCTGACATAATTGTCCTCCTTGTGTTGATTTTTGTATAAGAGCGAATTTACGCTGAGATTATACTATAACTTGACACATAGGTCTATTCAAGGGAAACAATGTACGGCTACTTCCTCATCTCAAACATCTCCTCCAATTCAGTAACTCTCGTAGCATCATTTGCACTCTTATCCCTATCCCATTCAATTAATCTTGGGAATCTAAGTGACAGTCCTCCACCGATATCTTCCTCTCCTAACCTTCTTGTAATTTCATCTGCTTCAACCGTAAATACAACCTCCGGATTAACCCACACATCAGGTGTAAGGGATGCAGGACAAAGAACATTAAACCCCTGCTCTACTTCCTTCCCTTCAAATTGCTCTTTAATACTTCGCAACATTTCATCACTAAATCCCGTCCCCACCTTACATATTGCTTCAAATGTATCTGTTTTCTCGTTGTAAAGGGCTCCTAACACAGCACCTACACCAAAATCAGACCTTCTTCCAGAACCAAAATAGTATCCAACACAAACAAGGTCAACAGTATCTACTAAAGCATTCACCATACTTTTCTTTAACTTAATCCAATCATAGTTTCTAACACCCGGGAGATACCCTCCTGTCTTCATTTTAGCGATAACACCTTCATAACCCTTCTGAATATTCTCATTAAACACATCCATTAAAGTATCCAAATCTCCAACCTCTGTCGTATCACACCTCTCCAAACTACCACCCATCTTAACTTTCTCAAGAATCTCAACCCTCTGCTTAGTATCAATATGTATTAAGTCCTTCCCATCGTGATACAAAATATCAAAAACCATTCCTTTAACAGGAATATCTTTAGATGCACTACCCACTCCATACTTTCTTCTCCTTTGCATAGTATCTTGGAAAGGCAAAAACTTCTCATTCTTAAAACCTAAAACTTCAGAATCAAGAATGAAAGATGAATCAGAAAGATCCCTAGCAGATTGTACAACCTCAGGAAACATCTCCGTTACATCTTCTAGATTTCGTGTAAAAAGCTTAACCTCTACATCATTAACACTCATCTCAAAAAGGCCAACATCTTTTTTAGAGACATATTTTTTCCAAAGATATTTCCTCTGTTCAAAATCTTCTGTACTATATTTATGAATCTGACACCTTAAACCATCAAATTTAGGTTGGACTAATGCTGGTACACCTGTCCTATCAAAAGTTTCTTCAAATTTCCCCACCCTCTCAACCAATCTTGGCAATACTGGTATTCCGGGTTGAATATTCACCTTTGCAAGAGTTTCTAAAGCTTCAGGAAGTTTCTTTTTTGCAATCTGGGAGTAGATATATCCAATATCAGCACATACACCGTATGCCCTATCAAGCTCATCTCTCATACTCTTATCCCCAGATATTATGAAAGAGAAAACATCTAGTAATGTTTTAAAACTAATTCCAAATCTTAACTGCCCACATATTATCCTGACAAAATATTTAGCTTCAAGAGGGGAGAGCTGTTGGAGTGTTTCTAATACAATGGTGTTTTTCCTTTCAACAGAACCATTTCCTTGGATATTCACTATACCCCAAAGGGTATCATATATCTCCTTAATATCCTTACCTGAGGATGTTAGTTTTTCTTTTTCAGAAAACAATTTTACTGTATCACCAATATCTCCCAATCTATTCCTCTCCTCTTGTATATCTATATCCAAATCTTTCATTTTTGAATATGTTGAAAGAAGTGTTAGAAGGCTTTTTTCAGAGTAGTTGAATTCACTATTTACAAAGAATGGTGCTACCCTACCCAATACCATGTATGAGAGTATTTGGCCTTCTTCTTTGGAGAGGGATTTGTAGAAGGTAGCAAGAATTTCTGTTATTTCATTCCTAGAGCTTGTTTTCTCTATCTGTTCGAATATGTTAGCTACCTCATTGAATTTCATATTACCCAATATATGTATATTTAGTTGACTTTGTATTTCCTTCCTGTTTGACAACGCCTTGTGCTACCAATACATCCATATCTCTTCTTAATGTTCTTGTGGATACATTTGGTTGGAGTGTGTATATCTCTGATGGCTCTAATTGGCCTTTCTCTTTTATCTCAGCCAATATTTTGTACTGTCTTTCGTTAATGGGATATATTTTCTTTTCAATCTTTTCTACCTTTTTAACTTCATCTTTAGCTGCTTTTGGCGTTATTTCTCCATCCTCTTCTATTTGTTCGTCCTCTTTTTTCCGTTCTGTTATTAGTTTGAATATGAGGAATGCTCCTAAGAAGAACCCTACGGTTTTTAAGATAACGGAGAGTATTGATGTGTCTTTTTCATTATCATTCATACTTCATTATATATTTTGTATGGGGATTTGTGAAATAACTCCTTAAAAGCAATAAGCTAAAAAATGCCATGATATAATCATGATACAATGACCACACTCAAAGCAATCGAGATTAAGGATACTATTCACAAATCACAAAACATATTATTACACTGCCATCCATACCCTGATCCAGATAGTATAGGTTCTGTTTTAGCAATGAAAAAACACCTGGAATCACTAGGAAAAGATGTTACTGCAATTATTGGAGACTCTGACTATCCAACTAATATGACTGAGAATTTTCCAATAGAAAGAAAGATTGCAAAGAAAAACTTTTTTGATCTTAACTTAGAGAAATTCGACCTTTTTATAATTCTTGATAGTTCTTCACTAAATCAGGTATCACAAATAAACAAAGTACTTATCCCAAAACATCTAAAAACCATTGTTATCGATCATCACAATACAAATAACAAGTTTGGGGATATCAATCTTGTAGACGAAAGTGCTGTCTCTACAACACAGATTCTTTATGAATTATTCAAAGAGTGGGATGTTAATATAGATGAAGAATTAGCCTTGTATCTATTTATAGGTATATATGCAGATAGTGGAGGGTTTAAATATCCAAACACATCATCAAAAACTTTTAAAGCAGCAACAGAGCTAGTAACCATACACCCTAACTATCATAAAACTGTTTTTGATTTAGAAAACAATAAAAAAGAGATTGAAATAGAAATGATGGGTCTGGCACTTTCTAACATTAAAAAATATTTCAATAATAAAGTTGTTCTTTCAATAATCCCCTATGAAATAATTAAAGCAAAGAACATTTCAAAAGATGATGCTACTGAAGGACTAATACCTAATATATTAAGGTCTGTAAGTGGGTGGGATATTGTAGCTAGTCTTGTAGAAGTTGAAAAAGATATTACAAAAGTAAGTTTAAGAACTAGAGATGAAGAGAAGTATGATGTCAGCAAAATTGCAAAGAGTGTTGGAATTGATGGTGGTGGACATCCAGGAGCTGCAGGTACAACTATTATGAAAAATATAAAAGATGCAGAGAAAGAACTTCTTGGATATATTACAAATTTGTTTGGGTAGAACTACTCCTATACATGTTTTAATTCCAAAGTTCTTTGGGATATTCCCCTCTTGATATCTTTTGCTCTATGGCTTCTACCACACCTTCTTTATCCTCTTTATATGTAATACCATACCATTTAGCAGTTGTTGGAAGAACATTTACACTCCACTCCTTTTCAACAATACCTTCATATATTGATTGAGGTATTAGATACTCACACTCTTGAATATTGTCCTTGTTCTTCTCCAAAAACTCAGGAAATTTTAACTCTAGATATTTAAACAGTTTAAGAGTAAAGCCAAACATATTCATTGATACTAATTGATTTCTAGATACTTCAAAGGATTCATCTCCTGACAGAGGAGTTGCAACAATTTTACCATTAACTATCTCACATTTACTTTCCACTATTTTTAGCAAAGAACCATTCTCTATATCACAGACACCTCTTTTAACAGCTCCACTCTTGGCAAGTGTATTTGCACATTCATATCCAACAAGACCAAATTCTCCATCTCTCGCTCCTCTTAGATGGTTTGCTAGAACAACAAAAGATTCTTTACCATAGAAATCATCAGAGTTAATTACACCAAAATTACCATCTACTACATTCCTTGCACTTAATATTGCATGTGATGTACCCCACGGTCTGACTCTATCTTTAGGAAGAGTATATCCCTCAGGAAGATCATCCATCTCTTGAAATACATACTCAACTTTAATATGTGATTCTATTCTCTTACCTACAGTATCTTTGAATATTTCATAGTTTTCTTTCTTTATTATGAAAACTATTTTAGTAAAACCTGATTGTATAGCATCATAAATAGAATAATCTATAATAAACTCTCCACCTGGACCTACTGGTTCTATCTGTTTTAGACCACCAAATCTGCTACCCATACCAGCTGCCATTATGACTAGTGTTAAATCTTTTTCCATATGTTAAAAGTGTTTAAATTAAATCTTAATCCATTAACTCAGCCATATTATCACCACTACTACTAGAAACATCCAAATGAACTACTAATGAAACAACATTAATCATAATATCCTTAGCCTTCTTTTCAAACTCCTCCAACCTCTCTGCCTTAACCTCAAATATCAACTCATCATGAATCTGAAGCAATATATATGCATCACCCTTAAAATTTCTCTCTATCTCCTCATCTAATTTAATCATTGCTAATTTCATAATATCTGCCTCCCCTCCCTGTATCGGCATATTAATAGCCTCTCTCTGTGCTGACCTCATCAACCTAAAGTTCTTTGACCTAAGACCCCTAATCCACCTTGTAGTGCCAAACATACTCTGTACATACCCTTTCTTATATGCCTCTTTCTCAAAACTCCTCATATATGCCTCTACACCTGCATAATGCTTAAAATATGAAGTAATATACTCCTGTGCAGTACCAGCAGAAATACCCAACATATTGCCCAATCCAAAACCTGTCTGACCAAACAAAATACCAAAGTTTATGGTCTTCCCCAAACTCCTCTCCTTCTTAGTAATATCCCCAACCTCCTTATCCAAAATTCTACCTGCAGTCGCCCTATGTATATCAATATCATTCTCAAAGTCCTCAATTAGCAAATCATCACCCGAAATATCTGCCATAACTCTCAATTCAATCTGTGAATAGTCCATTCCCAAAAGCTTAAAACCATCCCTTGCAACAAAAACCCTCCTAATCTTCTCTGCCCAATCTCCCTGAATCGGAATATTCTGCATATTAGGATTAGAAGAAGAAAGCCTACCCGAAGATGTCCCTGTCTGCTTAAAATTCGTATGTATCGCCCCCTCACTATCACCCCTACCCATCTCCAACAAAGGCAAAACATATGTTGTATATATCTTGTTCAACTCCCTATACTCCAAAATCTTCTCAATCGCAGGATGCAGACCCTTCAACTCTTCCAAAACAGCCTCCCTTGTTGAAGCTCCTCTTTTCTTTGGCAAATCAAGTTCATTAAACAGCACATCAGACAGTTGCTTTGGTGAATTAAGATTAAACTCATGCCCAACAGAATCAAATATCTCCTTACTAACATTCTTAATCTCACCACTTAACTCAACATCTAACTCCTCCAACAGCTTAATATCAACCAAAATCCCCCTCTTCTCCATCTTCGAAAGAGTCTTGCACACAGGTATCTCAATCTTCTCCAAACTCCCTTCAAAAAATCTTTCTTTAATATCTAGAAAATCACTCAAACTCCTTTTAGTATGCTCATACAATTCAATACTATTTGCTTTCTTAATCTCCTTCTCCTTAATCTCTACCAAAGCATCCAGAACCTTCTTCATCTCCGAAGGATGTATCCTCTCTTCAAAAATACTTCCAGAAAAATCAAAAGCTAAATCTTTAAAAAGATAGCTTCTTTTTTCAGAATGAATTAAATGTGCAAAAAGTGAAACATCAAAAAGCTTTCCATTAGGTATACCTACTCTCTCCGTTATATTCTCCAAACCGTATATTAATTTTTCACAATCTGTTTTGAGAAGTGTTGTAATGTCTTCAAAGAGATAATCCTTGTATTCCGATGGTGATATTACACTCCTGACAAAACTAAAACTCTCACCTGTGGCTGATTCGGACTCATCAAAATACGCAATTAGGAGATTCTTAGCATCTTTGCAAATATTCTCCACATCTTCACTCTTTGCCCATATTACCTCTTGTTGTGTACCTGTTGAGAAAATATCTAGCTGTGTAGTAATCTCACTTCTCTCATCTTCCTTCAATCCATCTATCTTTTTTATGAGGGATCTAAATGCATATTTATGGAATACCTGAAGTACCTCTTTTTTATCAAAATCTCTCATTAAACAATCCTCTAGATGTATTTTTAGATCTACATCCTGCTCTATTGTTGCCAATTTCCTACTTAATTCTGCCTGTTCTATACCCTCTTTAAGAAGGTTGGCATATCTTGGTTTTACCTCTGCAAGATTTTCATATATTTTGTTTAAACTCCCATACCTATCTAGCAACTCCAATGCTGTTTTACTCCCAACACCTCTCACACCCGGTATATTATCTGATGCATCGCCTGCCATTGCTTTGTAGTCGATGACTTGTTCTGGGTACATTCCAAACTTTTTCTTTGTTTCAATTCTGTCATATACCACAAGGTTGCTAAAACTACCTTGAGGGAGAGCGATGTTCACATTCTCTGATATTAGTTGGAGAAGGTCTCTGTCTCCACTTAATATGTACAGTTCAATATTCTCATTACTCCACTTTCCTTCTCTAGCATATCTAGATATTGTTCCAAGAATGTCGTCTGCTTCAAATCCTTCCTTTTTCAGGATTGGTATGTTGAAGGCTTTTAATACTTCCTCTACCAAAGGAAATTGATCTATCAAAGATTGGTCTGTGGGTTTTCTAGTTGATTTGTATTCCGGAAACTCTACATGTCTGAATGTTGGTTTTGCTGTGTCAAAAGAACAGAGTACATATTTAGGTTCAAACATTTTTAGTGCTTCTAAAAGCATGACTGTGAAGCCGTATACAGCATTTACTTGTATACCATCTTCTGTTTCCAAGGTTGGTGGGTATGCATGAAAAGCTCTGTGTATGATGGCATTTGCATCTATGGCAAGAAACCTATCTCTACCGTTTTTTATTAAATTCATACTGTATTTTAACATAAAAGGCCTGACCTAGGCCTGGCCTTCGTTCAGAACTTTTTAAGAAGATGTTTCTTTGGGCTTAGGGAAGACTTTTTGGATATACACAAATCTGTGTTTGTAGTTGTAAACCGTACATACTACATATGCAGAGGGTTAGGAAGCCTCTTAGGACAAACATAACCCATGAGATTAAATATTTCTTAACAGGGGGCAGACCTAGGCAAGACCTCATAAAAAGGGTCACCGTAATATACGGTGACCCCTCAAAGTACCAAAGCACATCTAGTGGATAAAGAAGATTATTGTTCTCTTTTGTCCTGCAGGAGTTTCAAAGCTGAGCCTTCCTGGATTATCTGCTACTGTATGTAAAATTGGGTTTACAGTAACTCTACTCCCAAAGGTTGGAGAGATAGTAAACCTTGGATCTCCTGATTCTTTAGAGAAAGTAGATGCAATATTAACATTGAAACTCTTAGGAGTACCAATGTAAAGTGTTGGCTGAGCTGTCCAATTAGATCCCGAACCATCTAGAAGGTAGTTACCCTCAGCTTTCATTGTGATGGAGTCTGTCAAACCTGCAAAAGTAGCTGTGATTGTGACATTCTCTGTGCTATAAATCCTCTCAGGTCTAGGAACTATAGCTGTACGCACACTACCACTACTACTTATATTTATATAATCTGTATTACTACTTGTAAATTTCATCTGAGAGGTAAGGTCTGTTGGTTTCCCACAAACCCCCATTCCACATTCTGCCCTAGTTGCTGTTACATTAGCTGTAATCCCTGGTGCAATAATGGTTCTGTCGGTTTTTATAGTTATCCATTGATACTCTACATACACCGTTATCTGTGCTTTTTCTCCATTCGAACCTGTGACTGTAACAATTGCTGTCCCCCCGTCTTTTGTATCTACGCCTCTAACAACACCACTACCATCAACAGTAGCAACTGCTGGATTATTAGAAGCAAAAGTTGCAGATGATACTCCTGACACACCTATTTTCGAAGTTTTACCCTTCCAGATTCTAAGAGGATTTGGTGTTGTAATAGTTAATTTCTCTACAGTAGGAGGAGTTTCTGGTTTTGGATCTACCTTCTCCCCCACCTCCTCCTTCTCTTCTTTCTTCTCAACCTTCTTTACCTCTTCCCAATGTCCAACCAATGTAATATCAGCTGTAACTAACTGTGCAAAATCATACTCAACATCATTCAAAAACCAACCTTTAAATGTTGCATTCTCCTTCTCTGGATCTGTTGGTTTCTTAACTGCTGTATTCTCCTCCACTTCAATCTCTATTGGTGGATTACCATTATCTGAATTAAATGAAACCTTAAAGGTTACTGCATCCTCTGATATCCAACCTGCTACCAACTTAATATCCTTAACAATCTTTGTTGATGGTACAAAAGGTTGTCCATCTAACAACCAACCATTAAACTTAAAACCCTCCTTAGTTGGTTCTTTTGGAAGCTCAACACTCTCACCCTCTTTTACCACTATCTGCTCTATTGCACTACCTCCATCTGTATCAAATGTTATGGTATATGTCTTCTCTTTCTTTCGGAAGAAAAATAGAAAAACTACCGCAGCAATGATAGCTAACAAAACACCTCCTATTAAAAGAAGAAGTTTTTTGTTCTTGAGAATCTCTTTTAATTTGTTCTCCATGATATGTGAATATAATTTAAATATTAGGTATATGTTAGCATAAAACACAGGAAGTACAATACTCTTACTATTATTTATGAATATTTCTATGATATATTATTTATATGTATGTTGAATAACTATTTAAATTTTATTTTTTTAATATGAAAGAAGAGAAAAAAGTACAGGAAAATACTCCTGTTAAAGCAACAGAAGGTGGTAGTTCTGTTGTACTACAAGTAGCAATTGTATTATTGCTTGTAGTTATAGCTGGGTTAGTATATTCAATTGTCTCAGGAAAAGATCTAGAGAGTATATTCAAAGGTAACCCTAAAGAGAAAGTCGAGATTGTAGAAAAAGAGAATGAAGAATCAAAAGAAGATTCTAAGCCAACACCTGCAAAATCAAACCTGCCTGACAAGGATACTATTGAGAATATAAAGGCTGTATTAAATACAATGAATACACAACCTATGGAATCCTATATGGCACCAAAGGTAAACATCCATTACAACTCACCAACTCCAGATACTAGCCAAGAAGTAACTCCTGCAACCTTAAGTATGGATTATCTTTCAGATGCTAAAACTCCTTGGACTTTCCCATTAAGTGATAGTGAGAAAGCAAAATATGCTAGTAAAGCTGGTTTTGAAAATCTCTTTGACTCTAACTGTTTAGTTGGTAGATCTGCAAATTCAGGACATCTTGTATCTTTCTGTTACAACGAAGATATTAAAATACATACAATATTCTACTCAAGAGATTTAAGTATATTTAATTAGGGATTAGGAATAAATGAGAAAAGAAGGTTTCTATATCCTTACTCTATTCATATCTATTGATACGCCTAACTAAACAGAGCTTCGAACTCATCTCTAGTTACTACTTCTTTCTCTAGAAGTGCATTAACTAGCTTCTCTACATCATCTTTATGCTCTGTAAGCACTTTCTTAGCATCCTCATAGGCCTCATCTATCAATCGTTTCACTTCTGTATCTATTGCCTTTGCTGTCTCTTCACTAAAATCTCTGCCACCACCATACGAATATCCCATATGATTCGTCCTATCCATATCTCCATACTTAACCATTCCCAACTTCTCACTCATTCCATACTGCATAATCATCTCCTTAGCCAACTCTGTTGCCTGCTCAATATCAGCAGATGCTCCTGAAGAAATATCATCCAAGAAAAGCTCCTCTGCTGCCCTACCTGCAACACCACTCCTTAACCAAGCCAACATCTGATTCCTGTACAAAGTTCTTCTCTCTTTCTCAGGAAGATATACTGTGACACCACCCGCCATACCTCGTGGAATAATGGATACCTGCTCCACAGGATCAGAATCTGGTGTAAACTTAGCAACAATGGCATGACCAGCCTCATGATATGCTGTCTTCTTCAAATCCTCCGCCTCAGTCTCCCTATTCTTCTTCCTTCCCAACTTAACCTTCAAAAATGCCTCATCAATATCATCTTGACCTATCTCCTTATCCCCATCTTGAGCCGCCATAATGGCAGATTCGTTAAGAATATTCTCCAAATCCGCACCTGAATATCCAATTGTTTTCCTAGATAATGCATCCAAATCAACATCTTCAGCAAACTTTTTGTTCTTTGCATGAACCTCTAAAATCTCTCTCCTACCCTGTGCATCAGGCATATGTACAACAACTGTCCTGTCAAACCTGCCAGGCCTTAAAATTGCTGGATCTAAAACATCTGGTCTATTCGTAGCTGCAAGTACTATTACATCCTCCCTATCCTCCAAACCATCCATCTCTACAAGAATCTGGTTAAGTGTCTGCTCTCCTGCACCAGAATGAAGTACCGTACCTCGTTTTTTCGCAACAGCATCTATCTCATCAATGAAGATGATACATGGCGCTGCTTTTCTTGCCTTCTTAAACAAATCTCGAACCCTAGATGCTCCTGCACCTACCAACATCTCCTCAAATTCTGAACCTGATGTATGGAAGAAAGGAACACCTGCCTCACCAGCAATTGCCTTTGCAAGCAAGGTTTTTCCAGTACCTGGAGCTCCTGCTAACAACACCCCCCTAGGTATCCTTGCACCCAAGTCTCTATACTTCTTAGGACTTTTCAAAAAATCTACAATTTCCGTCAACTCTTCTTTAACATCATCTATACCTGCTACATCACCAAAAGAAATACCTGTTTTCTTTCCAAAAAGCATCCTTGCCTTACTCTCTCCAAAATCCATAATCTTCCCTCCTGATGCCTGCATATTCTTAACCATCACAAACACCAAAACCCCTGCAGCACCCAAGAAAAGAATTGTAATGATGTCTCCAAATGTAATACCAACCTTAGGTTCATAGAAGTCATCTCCCAAATCTTTTACATCTATTTCTGCATCAGAAAGAACTTGATAAAAATCCATTTTTTCAGGAATATGTGCATATTTTTTCTTAATCACAGACACATCATTTACCTTATCCTTTCTCTCTAAGGTAACTATATCATCCTTTAAGATTATCTTGTCATATTTTTTCTCTGCAATATCAGAGATAATGCTACTTACAGAGACCTTATCTCCTTTGTATGAAAAAGCATTGAAAAGGAAAACCCCTACTGAAATAGCCCCTATTATTAAAGCGATTGTAAGGAAGTTTGGTAACACAATCCTTCTACCTCGTGGCATCTTTCGAATATCTACAACATATGTATTCTCTTTCTTTTTTGAATCACTCTTTTTTTTCGTATCTACATTATTTTTCTCTTCGCTCATATTTGGAATATCTTGAAATATTATGATTATGGTGGGAAGTGGAATCGAACCACCGACCTTGGGTTTATGAATCCCATGCTCTAACCAACTGAGCTATCCCACCAGTAAGTATCATTATATCATACACACAGACCTGGTTGGTAGGTTTTGATTGGTATATCAAAACAGAGATTGCATATATTACAAACTTTTAACTTACTACAAGACAATGGGGATACACTTAAGATACCAATCAAAATAGGAAATGTGCAAAGGAGCAAGATTCCCATCCACCCATAGAGAAATTAAAATTCGATTAAAAACAACAAGAACGACTGCCCACAAGCACATTTTCCTACCAACCAGGTCTGTTATGCTTTACCTGAATATTGACCTGTTTCTGTATTTATTCTGACAACATCTCCCTTCTTAATGAAAAGAGGAACATGTACTTTGTATCCTGTTTCCAAGGTTACCTCTTTAGATGCAGAGCTAGATGTGTTCCCTTTCACAGCCTCAACCGCTTCGATTACCTCAAGGTCTACAGATGGATTTTCTTTAAGCGTTAAAACTTTCCCCTCATGTACCATAACCAAAACTTCTTCTCCCTCTTTAAGAAATTGCACATATCCACCTACTACATCTTTAGAAATCAT
>DHUO01000027.1:16138-16597 GCA_002409215.1 Candidatus Dojkabacteria bacterium UBA5232
TCAAGCAAATACATTCCTTTTACAGGTTGTGTTGTTATTGGCATATGATTATTTATTTAACTAATACAAAGGTGATTGTACCACCAGAAGTTAAGAATTACAAATTATGATAGAAATATTAAAAGAGAAAAGCGTATGGGGACAAAAAGAAGGTGTTACAAAAATATGCTGGGACGAACCGAGCACCAAATACAGTAACACGTATCCCCATACGCTTGGCTAACCACTAGTACGCAGAAATATCGGACCATAAAGGTCAGACCATGATTCCGCAAAGCGAATCCTACTCACCAAATTATGCTGAATAAGATCTCGCAAAGTAGGTCTCAACCTACCCTATATGGTTAGCAAGAATAGTAGTACCTAACTACATTCCTACATACATTATAGCATATTATAGGACGTCGCTTCAATGTAACGGTATCTCTACCCCTTCAACCCACTCCCCCACTTCTTTGC
>DHUO01000027.1:16855-26889 GCA_002409215.1 Candidatus Dojkabacteria bacterium UBA5232
CTAGGAGCAGAATACCCAAAAAACTTAATAACGCCTTTCATGAAGAAATTCTGCTTGTAAGTGGCCATACTAGTATCAAAAACTGCAAGCTTACTCCCCTTCAAAGACTCCTTAGGAAGCATATTTAACAAAACCTGCATGGCCTTAGAAGGCCTACCTGTATGTGTAGGACTACCAATAATAACCAAATCTTTCTCTTGAAAATCTTTTAACTTCGCCTCTGTTACATTCTTAATATCTATCTCATGTTTTTTTTCTAAAACCTCTTTAATTGTTTGAGCTATTTTCTCTGTATTACCATACAAAGAATCATATATTATGGATATTTTCATTAATTTTTATGCTAACTTAAGTTAATTCGAAACCATAATATATGTTAGCAAGATGAAAAATTTTTACAACCAATCCTATAACTTAAGGGAAAATAGATGTCTAGTATTTCTTGACAAAGGAAAAATGGTTGCGGGGGCTGGATTCGAACCAGCGACCTTTAGGTTATGAGCCTAACGAGCTTCCACTGCTCTACCCCGCGTTAACAATTGATACTAGGATTATATCCCTATTTATCAATATTTTCAAATACCATTCTTCAAAAATTCAAACCATACCATATAGGTAGGATCCTCAGGCTCCTTAACAGGTGGGTACAAAAAGGCTGCCACCCTTTCTTTCCCTACATCTAAAAGACTTTCTGGTATTACAAAAAGATACTCATTACTACCGGAAAAATTCAATCTATCCCTTGCCTGTACCTCTAGATATTCTTTAGATTGCATTGATTCTAATTTTAATGCCAACTCCAAATTCTCTACCCTTAATTCATTTACTTGCTCTCTTGCTTGATGCGAAATACCCATCTTTTCACGAGTAATTACTACCGAACGATACACGTTGTACAGGAGAAAGCCCGAAAGAGCTATCATGACTACTTTCATAAAGACATTACCTGTAATGTTTTCAATCGGCCTTTTTACCTTTTCTTGCCTACTTGATTGAATGAACTCCCTTCCTTTTCTGTAAATGACTTTATCCATACGCACATATTAGCAATATTGAGAATTATAGTCCAGAACACCCACCACCCTATATACAATTACTATTGCACCTCCCAGCCAAGGATGATATAATTACCCTATATACAAAGAAATGCCCCTTAAATTTAACTGTTAAAAAAGGCGTGGCTGGAATAAACAACCCAAATTTTAAGGAAAAGGCAGAACTTTTCACGGAAGATTTATCTAAAAAGGGTAGATCAGAAGCAACAATCATTGCATATGCAAAAGATATTGAGCAACTTCTAAACTACCTTTCTAAATTAGGAATTGATTCCTTAGACAAAGTTACAATCGAGCAACTTGAAGGATATAGACAAAACCTACAGGATAACAACTACACCCCAAAAAGTGTATCTAGAAAAATTAACAGTACTAGAACATTCTTCAGATATCTACTAGATCACAACTATATCCAAGACAATATCTCTGAGAAATTAGCACACCCAAGATTTGAGCTTAAACCACCTAGAGTACTCTCTGAGATGGAATACAGAGCTCTAAGAGATGTTAGCAGGGTTGATATTAGACTCTATTCAATTGTTGAAATACTACTTCAAACAGGTATTAGAATTGGTGAACTAGCAGGACTTTCCTTAGAAGATATTAGAACATCAAAAGATGGGAAGATTAACTACCTCTACGTAAAAGCAGCAGGTAGTCACCCTTCTAGAAAGGTCCCCCTAAACAAATCAGCAAAGAAAGCTCTAGATGACTATCTAACTGTCAGACCAGAAACAGAGGATGATACAGTATTTGTAACTAAGAATGGAAGACCCCTACTCGTTAGGAATATCAGAACAGCAATAGATAAGGCATTTGAGAAGGCTGGTATTAAAAATGCAAAGGTTAATGATCTTAGAAATACATTCATTGCTCATCATTTAGCAAATGGTGTTGGACTACCAACAGTTTCAAAACTTGTTGGGCACAAGAGGCTTTCAACAACAGAGAAGTATCTAAACATCATCAAACCTGTTGGAAAAGAAGAGAGAAACTTAAAGGAACTCTAATCTTCTATTATTCACAACAAAATCTTTATCTTTTTGATTGAATTCTTCATATACCTATAGTATAATTAAGGGTTGAGTTAGATCTTTAAAAAATATAAAGAAAGGAGGCCTAGATAAGTGAATCTTACAAGAGAAATGGTTATGGATGTAATTCTAGAGCAAGGATTGTATGGCTCAAAAGAGGGTGAAAATGTATATCAACACCTTTTGCCTCTTACAGAAGGCGATGTAACAGGTCCGGAAGTAGTCCAAGCATGTATCCTGTGCGAAAGTATATCCTCAAACTTTAGTGCCTTACAAGCACTGCTTAAAGTTGAAGTCATATAGTATTAATGAAAAAGGAGAAATAATGAAATCTACTTATAAAATAAGTGGTAAAAGGATTGAGAAAGCTGTTAATAACATCTTTACAACAATCCTTACCAACAAACTTAAACGAAAGATTCCCGAATATATCGAAGCAGATCCCTGGGTGTTAAGTAAAATGATTCTCTCCACACTGAGAGAAATTAATTTAGATGATTTTGCAACCCCCATCTTAATGAACCTAATCAACGGTGATGACTTCGATGAGAAGGCTTCTCTACTCTCGGTAGAGTTCTACAAAAGGAAATTCCCTCGATTAGAGGAATAATCTAATTCAACAAAAGAACCCTTGTGGTATATAAATGCTTATATATAAGCTTTAACCACATCTAAGGGTTCTTTTTCTTTTAACAACATATAAAGTGTGGGAATAGGTGGACTCGAACCACCGACCACGGCTTTATAAGAACCGCGCTCTAACCACCTGAGCTATATTCCCATTAATGAAGACAATTCTATCAAAACTTAGCCCATTTTACTAGAACATTGGTGGAAAACCTTGAGCTTGCTCCTGTTGTGGTGGTTGTGCCTCTGGCTGCGAAACCTCTGACCTTCTTCTAATATCTTCATTCACAACATTAATATCCCTACCGTATTTCATCCTAGACACATTCTTAATTATCTTTGAAACCTCCTCATTGGTTGGGAGATTAAACCCAGAATGTGGAGCAAACGGTCCATACGCACTATCAAGAGAAAACGGTGATGGATACTTACCATCAGTTAAAAGCTTCACATACCAATGCCCCATTCCCTGATTAACAATATCTCCTGCACTAACATAACCTTCAAATGGAGTTTCAAGAAACTGTGCATCTTCAGGACTACACCTTGTTATGAAAAGAGAACCAACATTACCAAAAACAGCATTCTTAATATCTTCCGGAAGTTGCCCAATATATTGATGTGCTAATGTAAGATTAAGTTTGTATTTTCGAGCTTCAGAAAGAATCGAATTAAACTCCTGTGTTGCAAAGTTCTGAAACTCATCAGCATAGAAAAAGAAGTCCTTCCTCTGATCACCTCTAATATCCTCCCTACTCAACGCAGCTGCTAAAAGCTTCTGCACTATCAAAAGACCTAAGAAAGACATATTCTCTTCACCTATCAAACCCTTTGAAAGATTAACAACCAATATCTTCCCCTCATCCATAATTTGTCTAAAATCAAAAGATGACTCAGACTGACCAATAATGTTTCTAATTGCAAGATTTGTTGTAAACTTATCAAACTTAGAAATGAAGTAACCTAAAGACTCTGCTTTTGTCTTTTTATCAGTCTTTGCTATCTGATCTGTCCAATACCTTCTAACAAGATCATCTTGAATTAACGGAAGCCAGTAGCTCATAACCCAATCCTCATCCTGAAGCATCCTAACAACCTCTATTAACGTAGAACCTGGCTTAGACATAGCTGTAAGCATAGAGTTTCTTACCGCCTGTTGAAATGCAGGACCAGCATAACCTTGATTATTAGGGTCAAACATCCTAACCAGAAGAGCTATAAAACTATTCACTATTTGATGCTTATGCTGCTCATTGTAGAACTCCATAATGTTAAAACCAAATGGTCTCTCAAAATCACCAGCATTAAAATATATTACATCCTCTGCTCTCTCAGGAGGAATTCTATCCAAAATCATCTCCGCGGCTTCCCCGTGAGGATCAATAAAGCAGCAACCATCACCATTATATATATCCTGAATAATCATCCTTACCATTAACCAAGATTTACCAGTACCTGTTTGTCCTAATATGTATGAATGCCTACGCCTGTCATCCCTTTTGTGACATATTGCCTTCTTTTTGCCTCTAAAATAGTTATTTCCAAGCCAAACAGTATCCCTAGAATTAATATCTGAGTTCACCTCATTGCTAGCAGGAAGTTCTTTAGCTAACAACCACATAATATTTGGGGTTGTAATATCCTTATTTGGAAAGTGAAATAACCCAGAAAGCTCCTCAATATTCAAAATACTTCCCTCTTGTTCAGGAGTTCTTCTGTATACAACATCATAAAGAAAACCTTTCTCATCCCTACCCTTAATTTTACTCTTTTTCAGTTTGTTAATTCCTGGATTAGCATACTGATCATATGCAGCAATAATGTTGTCAAGATGCATCTTTGCAATTGCTTTGTCTGGAGCACTTGTCACTATCCTTATCTCTGCTACCATACCAGGCTTAGCAACCTTCTTGTTAATAGCTTGAATCTTCTCCTGAGGTACATTTATCTTCTTCTTTTCCGGATCTGAATTGTTCTTTTCAATATTCTGTACAAACCCTACACCATTCTTCTGCCATTTAGATTGAGTAGGAGCAACTACAAGTTGAACTAAAGCACCCTCATTCTCAGACATCTTGCTAAGAGTACTTAAAACATTTGCCATTGGATCACCTGTAAAATCAGCAGGAACTCTAATTGGACAGTATGGACTTTCATCAAGCACTAATTTTGCATACTCTATCTCTGTATTAGGCGCGAAAATATTATACTCATCAACAACTAATACATCGGCATCTTGATATGAACCTAAAATCTGCTTCTCTACTAATTCTGCATATGCTCTTGGACAATGTACAAAGAACCTTATCTCTCCAGGAAATGCTGCAATTTCAAAACTTACACAATTATTTACACTAAAATGCTCTGCCAACCCATCTCCCTTACCTCCAATACCGTAGAGGTTTGCAAACATACTCTCTGCAACACCTATTTCTATCTCATTACCTTTGGGAACTCTAACCTCCATCAAAATACCATCACTTGCCTTCTCATTCCTATCATCTTTTAACAACTTCTTCCTTACAGCAAGGAAAGCAACAACGATACCTGCAACAAGGATTACTGCAAGGGCAATTAAACCCCATGGAATGTCAGACATAGCTGTTGGATATGGAGGTTGAGTTGATGAACTTCCAGAGGGAGTAATTTGTGCAAAAACAATATCTTCAGAATACATAATTGGACAGTAATATTATACTGAAAGAATATCACAGAGGGAGATATATATCAAAAGAATTTGTGGTAAAATTATACTATGGAACAAACAGAAGGAGATTTTATAGACAACGAATTACCCTACGATGTAAAAGGTTACCTACTGCCTAGCAAACAAACAGAAATCACAACAGAGATAGTAAGTATGGTTGAGGGTGTTGTAAACAGGCTAGAGGGAAATACCATCCAAAAAGCACAACAAATATTGGAGATTATGAAAACCTATTCATCAAAAGAAGAGTTTAATGAAGAAGAATTTCGGAAAAGAACAGCATCCGAGATAATCAAAAGCGGATATTATACGGGATGTACTGATTTTGCACTGGCATTTACTTTGCTTGCAAGGAAAGCAAAAATCCCTACCATGTATGTAGAAACTGTAAGTGAGGAATGGTTAAAACATGGAGGTGACTCTTACGGAGGACATGTGTATGCAAAGATTTACGACTCAGAAAAGAACGAGTGGATTTGGGTTGATCCAATGCAAAGAGAGGTCCCTTCTACTCCACCAGATAATCCAACACCAGAGCAAGAGAAAAGGAGAGGGAAAAGGATTATTTTAGCAGAAGGGAAAGATTCTTGGGATATCGGGATTAGCGACTTCACCTCATTAAAAGAAAAATTTAACACATTCAGAAATGAGTGGAATTCAAAGAGAGA
The DNA here is from genome assembly GCA_002409215.1 of Candidatus Dojkabacteria bacterium UBA5232. Classification (GTDB taxonomy): domain Bacteria; phylum Patescibacteriota; class Dojkabacteria; order SC72; family SC72; genus UBA5232. The sequence goes on from DHUO01000027.1 coordinate 22,947, forward strand.
TTTATCGAACTAGGTAGTAACAGGAGTTCCGTTACCTTTAGCAAGGACTAATGAAGACATAAAATCACCTTTTGTCTCATTACCATCACTATCCACAGAGGGTACGTATCCACAACCTTTCCAAGGATCTGCTGGAGCATTTTGTGATTCTACTGTTGGACCAGTCTCTGGAGTTCTGATTAAAGCCTCCTTGTTTGCGGTAGTTTTAGACTCACTTGCCCCTGTAGGAATAACAGGAGATTCATTCGTTTCTACAGTAGGTACAACAGGAACAAATCCCCCTTCAGGGACTTGCGGTGCTTGTTCTATTGTTGGTATTACATTTTCCATAAACCTATATAATATTATACCACATATTTCCTCTCTTCGTAAAGCATTTCCTTGTCCATCTGTCTCTTCTTCTCTCTCTCCTTTTTCTCATGTCTCTTCCTACCCTTTGCAAAAGCCACCTCTACTTTTATCACTTTTCCTTTAGTATATAAAGAGAGAGGAATTAATGTTAGATTCTTAGACTTAAGCTTACTATCTATCTGTATTAATTCTTTCTTCTTGATCAAAAGCTTCCTTGTTCTACGACTATCATAGGATTCATCAGAACTATACTTATACCTTGGTATCTCAGCATTAATCAAATACAAATCACCATTCAATATCTTTACAAAAGTATCTGTTAAGTTTGCTCTACCATCCTTTATACTCTTAACCTCAGCTCCTGTTAGAACAATGCCCGCTTCAAAAGTTTCTAGGATTTCATAATCAAAACTTGCTTTCTTATTTGAAATTTTCATTCTGTATTATACCCTACATTGATATTTTCCATATAGAGGTACCATCAAGAACATAGATATTCTTCTCTGCATAATCAACAACAAAGTCTTTAACATTATTAAACTCTTCACTGTCCCCACCCCTGTACTCATACTGCTCTAAGAAAAGAAGTTGATTTGGATGCCTCATTTCTGCTCCTGCCTCTATTGGTTTCTCGAATTTAATAAATCTTCTTCCATCTTTATCAAACATATAGAAGCCTGTATTTAGGTTACTTGTATCATTGTATGCCTTCTCTACTCTACCAATTGCTCCAGACAGGCCAGTTATACCCAAAGCTACTTCCTGCTGTTTCTGTGCCACATAGCTATATGAATACCTTAAAACTCCACTCTCACTTTCCGGATCGATGATATATACACTAAAATCACCCATAATATCGGTAGAATTAGCAATCTTGTCATTATCTATATAATGCATAAACATACCGTATCTATCAGGATATATAGCTGTTGATTTCAGCACCGCTTTTGAATCTCTCCCAAGTATATATATATTATCATTCTGTGTAAGAATAACCATTTCAGAAACATCTTTTGAAGGAATGTCTTTTGCAGTAAGTCCATTAAGTGCAAAAACTTTTCCAAACACTCCATCTTGAAGAGGAGATTTCAACATCCCAGCTTCTTTATCATATATGTACAACCCCCCTACTCCAGAGGAAACATACATAGGAGTCTTTATCAATTTGTCTGAATCATCTACCGCTTTTAATGTAGACTTATCTGCAAGTGAAACTGTAAAAAGAGCCTTCTTCCCCTTATCTATAACAGCAATATATTCATTGTTAGACTTATCTTTAAATATTTCAATATCTGTAGGTTCTGAACCCTCACCAAAGTTTAATTTTGTATCCAGAAATTTAGAAAGATTCCCTATCTCTTCTGAAAAACCCTTTTTCTTAAACAGTTCATCCCCTACTTTCTCATACCTTTCTTTAATTTTCTTTGCTTTCTCCTGATCTTTTTCTCTTAGTTCTTCAGGTATTGATTTAGTTAATTGTCCTGCTTCGAAATACGTTGTCTCTGCACTACTTTTGTCTGATACAAAATTACCCTCTGTTTTGTCTAGAAGTGCAGCTATTTTTTCAAACTTATCATTAGCTTCTTTACTAATCTCATTAGCCTTCTTTGTTTTCATTGTGAAATTAACTCCAACAACAACAAGAATCACTATTGCAACTAGACCAAAAAGAATCTTAAACCTCTTTCCTCGTAGATCTCGAACTTTGTAGTCATCAATCCTCATCCCTGCTGTTCTAACTGTTCGTGGTACTCTACCTAATTTAACTACAGATGCTTTAGACATAATTCTCTTAAACCACCTTTTTGTTGCAAGTGCTGAGGAAATCTTTTCCCATATTTTCTTAGCTCCTGATAGTATTAAAGCTCCTAACTTGATTCCTATCATCTTTATGAATTCCCATATTTTCTTTAAGGCTGTTTTTACTTGTGGAGGTATTTTAATCTTACCCTTAATTTCTGATATCTTTTTCATACTATTCTTAGCACCCCTTGAAACTTTACCAAATGTTTTCTTTGCTTTTACACCAACCTCTTTAATATTAACTTTCTCTACTGTTTCTTTAGGAATGAATGTATTTACAACCTTAGGCTTTTCCTCTAGAGGAACTTTTTCTTTTACAACATCTTCCTTGCTGTTAGAGAAACACATAATTGCTGAGTTATCTGGTAATGATACCCCTATTTTAGTTGTTTCTCTTTGTATCTTCCTCTCTTCTGATGCAACTATTATATCTCCTAAATTTTCTGAGAGAACCCCTGAAGTTGAAAGAAGAAGTGCCTCATTTTCTTCAAGTACTACACCTGCTGTATTTGCCCCTTTACTACGCATAATGTCCGCTATATTTATGATTTTTTCTCCTTTAGTAACAAGAACTTCACCCTCTCCTGCAAGACCTATATATGCACCTTCTTTTTTTACTAAAACCATTAGAATGTCTGTATGAATTGCTACTTCACTAAGTTCTTTATCCTGTTTAATCATTCCATTTATCTTTTCAATACCATCAGAGAGAGCTGATTTGAGAGAGTCGTTGGTAGTTTTTGCATGGGAATATATATATCCATCTACAATACTGTCTAGTATGAATCTTGAGAGCCTGGAGAAAGGAAGAGCTTGTTCTGAAGACATTTTTAGAATGATATATACATCACCATCTTTTTGGGATGTATCTTTTCTTGTTGAATAGAGGCTTGTGTGGGTAGTTACAAAGACTTTAGGATCTTTGTTGCTAGATACATATTGTTGGGCAGTTATTTCCATATTACGCCAGGATTAAAAATAGGATAGAGAGGAGTGTCCCTATTACTGTTGCAATAAGGTATGTAAAAAGTAATTGTTTTACACGCTTGTTTCCTGAAGTTGCAATAGTGTCTGATAAAATTCTTACTCTTAAGAAAAGTAAGACTGCTGCGAAGACATTTACAAAAAGAATTATTATGACTGGAAGTTTTATAAACCATGAGAAATCCATTGCACTAACATGGGTTTCCCCTGTTTTAGCAACTGCTTCTGATCCTATATTGTTCAAAAGTTGATTTACATCATCCATTATATTTCTTTTTTGTTAGCTAATTCTAAGAGATCAGAGAGAATATCTTGTATCTCTCTTGGTTTAGGAACATCATCAAATTCTATGAAGGCATTTGCACCTGCTGTTTGTATATGTACTGTCCCTATGTCTAAAATGTTTGTGAAAGCACCACTTTGATGGGATGTTACATCCTCTATTTTTTCAAGTCTAGCCTCTGAAGAGGTATGGGAGAAGATAGAGTTGAAGTCTAAATCAATTACTCTTTTGTCTGTAATGATATTGACATTGTAATACCACATCAAAAAACTATACATAGCTAGTGACATTGATAGTAGTACACTCGTGAGAAAAACTGCAATTAAAAGTGTTGCATTTCCACTTAATGAAGGTATGAGTAGAGCAACAACCGTTGGAAGTATTAGAACTAAAGCAGAGGTAACAATATATTGAATGTATCTAAACCAGTGGGACCTTACAACCAGTATTACATTCTCATCACTTTCCTTTCCCATGAAGGTTGTATTCTTTGGAAAAGATCTAAAAGAGGCTGTATCTTCA
>DHUO01000027.1:27116-34341 GCA_002409215.1 Candidatus Dojkabacteria bacterium UBA5232
TTTGTTGATATTGCCATATGAAAGAATACCACAAAACCTTCTATACAACAATATATTGAATCAGAATTACCTCTTCTCTATATTTATGAACACAAAGCTACTCTGGGGGATGTGCATGTGACCTGGTGCCATCTGATTGTATATATCTTTAAAGCCCGCCCCTGGGATACTTACAATACCCCGGTTGGTATAGAAGACAACACTATTTGTTGTTCCATTTCCAAACGCCACATTAACATTTGAAATTGATCTGACAGGATTGGAAAGTAAGCTTTGCATCTCAGAAAGAGAGTACGGTGTTAAGTCTGTCCTTCCATAATCAAGCCTCTCTACACATCTTCCAAAGTCATGAGGTAGAAGCCTTGCTTTATTTGGTGTACGAGCCAATCCAATATCATTCTTAATTAAATACCCATTTACCAAAAGCAACATCTCTTCTTGAGAAAGGAATGGAGAGTGACCACAAGTCTGACTGTTAGAGTTGTATGTTTTTGTATTCCAAGATCTGTAGAACCAGTTTACCCCCGAGATTCTTTCCCACGAATCATTAAACCAATTACCTCCATTTCCACTTTGGGTATCCCACCCCACATTATTCACCCAAGCTCCATGTACGGCAGCATATTGTGTCATTGCCGGAGTTCCATCCCCATTAACAAGAATCTGTCCCCTTGTTTGCTGCACAGCTGTTTGCCATAGTCCACTCTTAAGTGGCAGGTTGAACACCTGGCAATACTGGCTTGTACATATACCGCTACGACCATTATTCGTCCTTCTAACAGCGTATGTTCTTGCTGCAATTGCTTGAGCTTTGAGAGCTTCAAGACCGAAATAGTCAGGCATCTCTTTAATCCCAAGGAGGTAGTAATCCTCAAATGATAAGTTTCCATACCCATCAACAGGGATTGTAGACATTAAAGACTCATTAACACCATTGATTACTACTGTACCGTTAGAAATCCTAGTACCTGGATAGTAAAAGCCCAAGATTTGTGCAGATGAATGACCTGCAGCCGCTCTCGCTTTTGCTCCCCACTGACTCATACCATTTCTATGTGTATATGCACCAATTGAAAACACACCAAAAGAACCCGCAGGTGCCTGTGATATAGATGTACCCGCAACTGTCCCTGTAGTACCACCAGAAGAAACAATCCCTGCTGTTCTTGCTGCAATTAAAGCGGACTGGAGTTGAGAGACCTTCTTACTCAAATCTGTAATTTCTGCACTTAAGACACCTTTCTCTGAGCTTTGTTTCCTTAGCTCAGCTTGTAATTTTGCCCTTTCTTCATTTAACAATGCATATGATTGATCTAAATCCTTCTTTTGAGTATCTAAACTCTCTTTTTCTTTGTCTAGCGATGCTTTAGCATCTGCTAAAGAGCTAAAATCTCCATTAATTTTTTCAATCTCTTCTTTCAGGAATGTTATCGTACTGCTTTTAATATAGAATCCACGTAGTATATTATTCCAACCTTCTCCTAGAAGAAAGAAAGCTGGAACCCTATTTCTTGACTCTATGTAAAGCTCTCCAGAGATATCATCCAGAAACTTCTTCTTCTCTGATAGTTCTTTTTGCTTATCCTCTATGGCTTTTAATTTCTCTTCTATCTGTGCATCTGTTTCGGTAATGCTGTTTTGGAGATTATTTATCTCCGTAGTCATTAACTCTATTTTCTGACTTAATGAGTTATTACTCCCTCTAATTGCAGCAATTTTTTTCTCAATATCACTTAACACACCTTTTTTTTGATTGATTTGTTGATTCTTCTCTGTAATCTCTTTTTCTAAATCTGTAATTGTTTGAGAGTGGGCAATACCTATTGGTACAAGAAAAAGAGTTGCAATTACTACTATTAGAAGATATTTCTGAATTGTTTTCGGGGCATTCGTAAGCATTGTAGTATTATATCATGTACTACAACATCTTTTTAATCAACTCTATTATGTACGGAAGAAAAACTATTATTCCAGTTACAAATGATACAAAAGCACTTAACCAAACAGCTCCAGCACTAACATCCTTCGCATATTTGATATTAATCTTGAAGTCTTGGGATACTGCATCACACAAAGCTTCTATTGCACTATTAATTGCTTCTGAGATAAGAACCATTGATATAACTAGACTAATAGCGATCCATTCAAAATGACTAATGTTTAAAGCAAACCCAAGAGCAACAACGATAACAGCTATTACAATTTCTCTTCTGAAGTTTTTTTCATTTTTGAGGATTAGTTTCAAGCCATTTCTGGCATAACCCTGACTTTTGAAAAAGCTTTCTGCTTTGTATTTCTTGTTTTTCATTATGCTATGGCATCCATTATTACACCTATTAATAGTCTTGCTATGATAACAACAAGCAATCCTATGACTGACCATGTGAGTGTTCCTTGTGCCTGTTTTATCTTGTCAGGATCCCCTGCAGACATCATCCACATGTATCCACCCTTAATGATAAAGCCGAAGCATATCAAACCTCCTAGAGGGAAGATATATTTGTACACAACATCGTTTAGAAAACCATCAATAGTCCCAGGACTTATCTGAGGAGGTGGTTCATCACTTTGCGCATATGTAATAGTTGGAAAAAGCATTCCAAAAGAAAAAAAGGTGTAAAGAAGATTCTTCCAGTTCTTAGACATAGCAGTTTTTATATGAACTTATCTAATATGAACTTAATAAGGGTTGGAGCTAGAAATACAATAACCAAACCTACTAGTGCGAAAATCAAGGACTGGGTTGAGCTTTTAACCTTCTCACTGTCCCCTGCAGATGTAATATATTTGAAACCCGCAACCAACACAGCAACAACTGCAATTATGACAGCAAAAGTCATCGCAAACTGTATGATGTTGGACAGAAAATCTGTTAAGTTGTCAAAGCTCGTATAGTTTAGACTATCGAGCAGATTTCCAAAAGGGTTCATTTTTAATTTGGCTAAAACCTATTAAAGATCTCCTGTTCTTCCCAAGAATGAAGTCATAACAAACCTTACCAACAGCATAGCCACAAATGCAACAATCAAACCAACAATTGCCCATGTCAATGTTGTTGTAGCCTTCTTAATCTTAGTTTCATCTCCAGCTGCTGTGATGTACATGTACCCTGCAGCAATAATTACAACAACGGCAACAACAATTGCAAAGCCTAGTATCCATGTTAGAACCTTCTGAACTATTTCAGGTAAAGTACCTTTAACTGGAGGGTCAGGAAGAAATCCACCTGGATCTGTAGCCTCCTGGGCAAAAGTAGCAGAAGCTAAATATAGATTTGTTGCTCCTACAGAAGCACCAGCTAAAACTCTTGATAACTTCATTTTATTTATATATGTTTAATTAAAATATATTGAATATAACGATAACATTATACAAAATAGCTTTCAAGTATGCAATGACATGCACAAGTCTACTTCCCCCCAACTATCTCGAGGATGAATAGAACTATCAACCTTGCGAGGAAAACAACAACCAAACCGATTATCGCAGCAGTCACACCTTTCTGTGCTTTTTGTATCTTCTCCGGCTCACCCATAGAGGTAATAAAGTTGTAACCTGCCATGATGATCAAGACAACAGCAACAACAACAGAAAAACCAATAATCCAATCAAAAAGAGGTTTTATCCCAAGTTCTACAAGAGAGGGGATATCTGTCACACCTTTTAGCGTCGGGAGACCAAACCCTGATATATTTACAGCCATATTATCTTTATCTTACATCTTATTATTCGTAAATCTTCTGACCTGTTGAAACTCCAATTGTATTACTAATAATTAGTAGTATAACAACAGACAAAAGAACAACCAAAAGTCCAATAACCGCGTTTGTCATAATTGACTTTGCCTCCTGAATCTTATCAGGATTACCACTACTAGCAGACAACAAATACCCACCGTATACTAAAAGTATAAAGCATGAAATGACTGCGATTGGAGCTGCAACTTTAACAATTTTATCAATATATGGAGCAACAGGATTGTCAGGATCTACTTTCTCCACAGGATCTATTACATCTGTAAACCTCTGCCCTAAACTCTGAGCATAGACCTTTGTCACTAAAAGATTGTTCAGTTTTTCAAAAATATTCACCATACTTTTAATTATACTACATACTTACAACTCTGCATATTCACAGATTGAATTAAAATCACAAAACCTACATGTATAAGCTTGAGGCTTTGGGGTAAAATCACCCTCTTTTATTCTATCCAACGTTTCCAACAATTTTTCTTTCGCCAACTCTCGCCTCTGCTGAGAAACATCCACGTCAATAACATTACACGTTTCAACAAAGATATACTTAGCACCAACAACCTTAACACCAAATTTCTGTTCAGCAACTAAAGCGTAAAGTGGTAACTGAAGATCCTTTTTAATCTCAGCAGGTTTTTTCTCTTTTCCTGTTTTGTAATCAACTATAACTACCTCCTGCACACCATCCTTTACCCCAACTAAATCCACCCTATCTATCTTCCCATTAAAAGAAGTATCTCCAAAATATAAAGAGAAAGACTCTTCAAGCTTAAAAGGGTTCTCCTCTAGAGAAAAGAGCTTTTCGTAGTAGGATTTCATCAACACCCTCCCTTCCATCTTTCTCAACTCTTCATGCTTTTTACTATCATACCCACTAGCCACCCAATTCTTCTCATACAAAGACAACAAAACTTCAAGCGTTGGAGACTCAACAATACCCTCTAAACCTTCCTTTGACCGCATTAGAAGTGCATAGAAATCTTTTAAGGTATTATGAACTGTTGTTCCAAAAGACATCGAAGCACTACCCTTGGTAGGTATCCTTAAAACATATGCATATTCATACTCCCTTGGACAATCCTCATACAAATCTAGCTTGGAGTAACTAAATTTCTCTATTAGATTCTTCATATTTTTCTGTGGAATTATCGAATTTCCCATATCAACATTTTTTGACAAGTGAATAAAATCATCAGTAAAACTCTCAGTACCTATCTCCTCTGTGAACTCACTATCAACATCCCTATTTAACACCTCCTGCAAGAAAATGCTAGGCTTCTTCCTTCGCTTACCATCACCGTAATACTGAGCTGCTGTCAGATAAAGCCTCTCCTTTGCTCTAGTAGATGCAACATAGAACAATCTCCTCTCCTCCTGGAGCCCTGCCTCTTTTTCCGAAACACCCTCCATACCCACCTCTTTAATCAATCTCTCAGGCATTGGAATTGCATCAGCTCTATTTCTTCCAGGGAATCTCTCCGATACGAGATTTACAACAAACACAACGGGAAACTCCAAACCTTTAGAACCGTGAACAGTCATAATGGTAACAGCATCTAAATCATCCAAATCACCCTGATCTACAAGAGGTGTCTCCCCTGCTTGGATACTATAATCAAGATAATCTACATATTCATATATATTACTATCGAGATTATCCCTCTCATAGTTTTTCACCAACTGGAAGAACTTGTCTATATTAGTAATTGCAAAAAGACTCTCCGGAGAATCTTCATTTATAAAACTCTCAATGTATGAACTTTGCATTACAAAATCATAAAGAATCTCTGTTATCTGCCTACCCTCTTTTATCTTTTTCATACTTGAATCTAACAACATCAAGAGAGTCCCTATACCTGCAATTGCCTGGGGAGAGAGAATCTTGTCAATCAAATTACTGTCTATACTCTTAAAATCATCTTCTACTAAGTCATCTTTGCCTAATTTCAACTTCCACTCATCCTCCAATGTCTCCAAAACACTCTGCTTCTTTTCTCTTGCTATTTGTACAATATCAACATATTCTCTTGGACTAAGACCCCAAATTGGCATTGTAAGAAGCCTATACATTGACTTCTCATCTGAATAATCAACTAAAACTCGAAGAAAACATATTAGATTCTTTATCTCCTCTCTATAATACAACCCTCTTGAACCACCTATCTTATACCTAACTCCTTTACTCCTTAAAGCCTGAACAAAAACATCTGCATGATTATGCGCTCTGATAAGAATTGCAATATCCGAAAACTTGTACCTAGCATCTTTCCCTGCTGGTTGACTATCAAGAAATGTTGATTGCCCCTCCTTATCAAAAGTCTGAGCACCCTTATCCTCAACCTGATTGATTAACTCCCCATATCCTGTCAATTCTAAAATCTCCTCCACAACCCTCTCCGCTTCACTCAATTCATTTTTTGCAACAATAAGATTTACAACATCACTATCTTCTTCAAAAGCTGCCTTCGCAACCAGCCTCTTGTCAATCTTCTCTGTAACCTCAAGACGATACGGGTCATTATGCCTTATCAACGCATGTGCTGAATCCAAAATCTCCTGTCTTGAACGATAGTTCTCTGTTAAAACAACCTCCTGCGCATCTGGATATCTCTCCTTAAATTGCAATATATTTGAAATTGCAGCACCTCTAAACTTGTATATAGCCTGATCATCATCACCCACAACAGTAAGCAATGGGCCATCCTTTCTCTCCTGTTCAGTTCCACCTTTCAAGATATTAATCAAAACATTCTGGGTATAGTTTGTATCCTGGAATTCATCAACAAGAATATACTTAAACCTCTCCCTGTACTTCTCTAAAACATTCTTCCTCTCTCTAAAAAGCCTAATTGTGAGTAAAATTAAATCTCCAAAATCCAAACGAGAGTTCTCAATCTTCAATTCCGTATACTTTTTGTATGCCCCAGCCAACTCCAAAGCTTTAATCTTCTCCTCCTTATCCTTGAGGGCTTCTGCATACTTCATATAATCCTCGGGAGAAACATCCTCATCTTGCAACCTACTCACATGAGACAGAAAATTGTTAATAAAGTCTGTAGCAGAACCCCTTGGTAGAAGAGTTTTCAAACCAAGCTCATAAAGATACTTTCTTAAAAAGATATATGCCTGCCCTTTACTCATCAAAGAATACCCCCCATCAAGTCCAATATTGTACCCATCCTCACGCAGAATCCTGTCACAAAAAGAGTGAAAAGTTGAAATAACTGGCTCATCATACCCATACTCCATCTGCTCATCAACCCTCATCTGCATCTCCTCTGCAGCTTTCTCTGTATATGTCAGAGCAAGAATTTCAGATGGCTTCGCCCACTCATTTTTGATAATGTGCAACACTCTCTGTGTAATAACAGCGGTTTTACCTGTACCCGCCCCTGCAATTATCAAAAGATCTCCATCTTTATACTCAACTGCTCTCTTCTGATTTTCATTTAATCTAATCTGTCCCATTA
>DHUO01000027.1:34633-36755 GCA_002409215.1 Candidatus Dojkabacteria bacterium UBA5232
CTCCTTTAATTTCTCAACCTCTGCAGGAATTGTTTTCTCATCCTTCAATGCTGGTGTTTCCAAAAGAAAAGGAATGTTTTTGAATTTAGGTTCTTTCAAAATACTTCGAATCGCTTTTTCCCCTAACTTACCTTTCCCCAAATTTGCATGCCTATCCTTATTACTCCCACACTCTGCCATAGAGTCATTAAGGTGTATTGCTTTAACATTTCCAACACCCAGCTCCCTATCCATATCCTCCACAACACCATCTAGATTATTCACCCAATCATACCCACTTGCAAATGTATGTTGGGTATCGATGACAAACCCCACCCTATCCATATCTTTCACACCCTCTCTAATCAACCTCAACTCCGTGAAGTTTCTCCCCAAATTACCACCCGTCCCCGCAGTTGCCTCCACAAGGAGCTTCTCACTTCCCTTCACCTCATCCAAAACCCACTGCATACCGTATGAAATCCTCTCAAGACTATCCTCATATGAAAGCTCCTTTTGAGAACCTGGATGGAAACACACTCCCAATACCTCAGCATCCTTTATCTTCCTCTCCTTAATACCCTTAGCAACCCTCTCTGCAAAATCCAAATATGTAACTAAACCCATTTTACCTAAATGAAAAAGCCTCTTATCCTCCCTTGCAAGATTGGTTAAATATATCCCATGGATCAATATCTTCTTTACACTACTCCTCTCTAAAGCATCTAAAAATTTCTCTATACTCTCATCAGGGATCTCCTTAGTTGACCACCTCATAGGAGCGGTTGGCATCATCTGGATACTATTAACTCCATACCTCTCACCATTCTTTATTGCATTTTCAATACCACCCGAAGATGATACATGAACACCTAAATACATACCCCTATTTTACCACACCAACCTGGTTGGCAAAGTTTACTTTATACAGAAAGGGCTAGAAACGTTTTTGTTACGATTAGTTAACTTACTATATACCCTTTTAGGAGAATCTAGAATTATTAAACCTTTTCAAGTATAATTACCATTGTCACGGAGAGGTGCCTGAGTGGCCGAAAGGAACTCACTGCTAACGAGTCGTGGGCCTATAAGCCCACCGAGGGTTCGAATCCCTCCCTCTCCGTTTCTTTACTGCCTCAACAATTACTTGACACTACATATAAGTCTAAATAAATGCTTGGTACTGCAAACCCTGAAAATTTCAAAGAAAATCATAATCCAGAAATAGTTAATGACTGTCTTGAAAATAATCTTGAATGGAATATTCAAAATGAACTCCTAGACAACATCCTTGATATCGAATTCATTAAAAGGGAAAGACACCTTGTTAATAAACAAACAAAAAGACAACTCAAAAAAGAAGCTAGGGAAACTCAAAGAAAAAAGCAATGTATGACTTTAACTCAAGAGTTCTGTGACGAAGTATCTAACGACTTCCTCCAATTACTACTTGAAGAAGATGAAAACAGTAACGAAATGATGCTCCCTGAAAGCACAATACAGCACATAGTACAAAACGACATTGCCCTCCCCCGATTTGATATCATAATAGGAAAAGACCGCAGAAAAATACTAAAAAAGATATGTCTTAAACAAAACATATCTTCAGATTCCATACTATTAATCTTTAGACTACCTGAACTATTAGAAACATCAGACATAAATGATGATGAACAGGAATTCAAATTGGGAAACAACAGAAAGGAAAACGGAGAAAAATGGGGACACCTATATAATTCTCTTAAAACTACTGTATGGGTAAAGATCCATGAGTATCAAAAGGAAAAAGGTTTAACATTCCGAAGACTTAATCCTAAAAGGCAACACGAGCCCATGCAATATTATTATGTATGGGAAGTAGAAAAGAGAAATGGAAGGAAAACTTCTTAACAATTCATTAAATAATCCTTTCTACTAATTGCTTTCTCAATGTTTTTCTCCTAGAATATGTTATGCCTAAAAACAAGAAAAAGATTGCTATTTTCAAAAAACAGAAAATCAGAAGGGTATGGGACGAAAAGAAAGAAATATGGTATTTCTCTGTAATAGATATAATCTCTGTTCTTACCAATAGCTCAAGACCAAGAAAATATTGGAATGACTTAAAAAGAGAGTTAAACAAAGAAGGTGCTGAAGTGTCCGA
>DHUO01000005.1:0-900 GCA_002409215.1 Candidatus Dojkabacteria bacterium UBA5232
GCGAGTATTTAATGTTGGACCTGTATTTAGAGCTGAGAAATCATTCACAACACGACATTTAACTGAATATACTAGCTTTGATGTTGAGTTTTCATACATTGATTCATACAAAGATGTTTGTCATTTCGAACAAGAGATGATTAAGAGTATGTTAAAAGATGTCAAAGAAAAGCATGGAGATGAAATTAAAGAGGTTTTTGGTACAGAAGTAGTAGTGCCTGAGGGAGATTTTCCTTACCTAACAGTTGAAGAAGCTAAGAAAAAGTTAAAAGAGGCTAGTATACCAAGTAAGGATGATGGTGACTTCTCACCTGAGGAAGAGAGAGCTATTGGAGAAATAATTGAGAAGGAAACAGGTTGTGAGTTTGTATTTATGATAGATTACCCTCATAGACAGAGAGCTTTCTATCACATGAAAGACCCCAAAAATCCTGTATTAGCTTTAGGTTTTGATCTGTTTTGGAAAGGTGTGGAGATAACAACAGGTGCACAGAGAGAGCATAGGTATGAAGAATTGAAAAATAATGCAAAAGAGAGAGGTATTCCTGAGAAAGAGCTAGAAGATTATTTTGATTATTTTAAATACGGTTGCCCACCACACGGAGGATTTGCAATTGGAACAGAACGATTATTAATGAAGCTTCTGAACCTGCACTCTGTTCTTGAGACTACATATCTTCCTAATACACCAAATAGGTTGGGAAAGTTATTAGCTAAAACAAAGGTTGAAAAGAAAGATTAAGACTTACTAAACCTCCATTCTTTAACCATAAATTGGATATTTTCATTACCATTCCATACATTTAAATCTGGGTAACCAACAACATCTATTACGGAATCTTGCTCAATCTCATTCTTGTCCTGATTAGCTCCAAAAAGAATTAGTGTCAGCATATCATA
>DHUO01000005.1:1046-1261 GCA_002409215.1 Candidatus Dojkabacteria bacterium UBA5232
CCATTACCTTTGACTAATAACTTCATATGATTCTCTTCCTGTCCCATTACTGTTTTTCTAAATACAACTAAATCTCGCAAACAGAGAACTGGCTTAGGATTGCCGTAACCGAAAGGTTCTAAGCTATGCAAATCATCTATTAGTTTTTTGTTGATATCATCTGTTTCTAATTCTAAATCAATATGTAGTTTTGAGAGTAGCATCTCGTTTGTAAT
>DHUO01000005.1:1490-3511 GCA_002409215.1 Candidatus Dojkabacteria bacterium UBA5232
GCAGCTAACTCATGTCCACCGTATCTTTCTAAATATTTACTAAACTTACCCAATGTTTCTGTAATATTAAAACCCTTAATACTCCTTGCAGATGCTTTAATTATTCCTCCATTATAAGTACCAACAATCACGGGTCTGCTAAACTCTTCAAGAAGCTTACCTGCAACAAGCCCTATCACCCCTTCATGCCAATCATTTCCTACTACAAAAATAGCTTTCTGATTACCAATATCACCAATCATATTAAGAGCTTCCTCTTTCGTATCCGATGTTAGTTTCTGTCTTTCAAAATTAAGGGCATCCAACTTCTCAGCAATATCCTGACAGAGCTTATCATCATTGCTAACAAGAAGTTTTACCCCATCTATTGGAGAACCAATCCTTCCTGCAGCGTTTACTCGTGGACCAATTAAATATCCAAGATGATATGAATTAACATCTTTAAAATTAATACCTGCTCTTAGACAGAGATACCTTAAGCCCTTCCTCTGACCTTTAGAAATCTGCTTTAGTCCAAAAGCAACAAATACTCTATTTATACCAACAAGAGGCATAAGGTCGGTAACTGTTGCTAGGGCTACTAAATCTAAACCTTTTGTGTTCTCTGTTAACTCATACTCCATTCCTGCTTCTTTTTTAATCTCCTGAATCAAGAGAAAAACTACCGCTGCACCACATATCTCGGTATATGGATATTCATGATTAGGATACATCTGATGAACCAGAGGATACGGGAGTTTTGCTGACAAATCCTCTGGAGGTTGATGATGATCAGTTACAATAATTTTGAGGGGTGATCTATCTTTGTCACCCTTCATGTATTTCTTAATTAATTTTTCATCCCTTACACCACAATCTACTGAAATTAAAAGCTGTCCACCTAATTCCAAAACATCATTGAGAGAATCTTCTGTAAGGCCATAGCCCTGTTCTATTCTACTAGGGATATATGGAACAACATCTATTTTCTTATCCAAATGCTTGGCTAAATCCCTATACAAAAACTCCCAAAGAAGAGCACTTGCACATATACCATCACTATCAAAATCTCCATGTATGATTATCTTCTCACCACTATTAACAGATTCAAGGATTCTCTTTGCAGCTTTCTTGCTATTGTAAAGTTTAGACGAATCAGGAATATCCTTAAGTGATGGTTTAAGATAGCCTTCAATATCTTCAACCTCTTTCTTTTCTAAAAGGTATTTCACAATATCATCAGATTGTTTCTTTCCTGGGAAGCTCCACTCCCCACTACTCTTCAGACTCATTGTTTATGAATTTTTCAATTAAATCCCAATTAAATCCTTTTCTTAGCAAAAAATCTATTTTCTTCTTATCCCTTAATCCAAACTTTTCATCTTTATATTTCTTTTCATATGCTCTTTTTAGCATATCATACTCATCATCAACTAACTCAGCTAGTTTCTCTTCAGCTATCTCCTTACCTACACCTTTGGCAAGAAGTTCTCCAAGAAGGATATTTTTACCTCTTGGTTTATTTTTTATTCTTGAAGTAATAAAGGCTTCTGCAAATTCAACATCATTTAGATATGAGTATTTCTCAAGCTTCTGCATGACATTGCTAATCAATTCCTCTCTACTATCTTTTTCTAATTCTTCAAACCATATACCTTTTTTCTTAAAAAGAAGATTGTTTAGATATGTCCGAATCTGTTTTGTAGTTTTAATTGAACTAGCAAGATAGTTAACTGTACGATTAAAAAGTCGCTCACCTAAATCATCGTATAACAGAGATTTGTATTCATCATCGCCTATCTCCTTTCCAACATATATATTGTATTTGGCCACAGTATTCAAAGAAAGACCACAAGCAAACTTCTCATCTAAGAACATATTAACTCTTTCCGCATTTCTCTCCTGTTGAGCCAGTTTTGTTACTTTCATTATTTCATTGTTGCTCTAACTTCCTTCTCTATCTTCTCTTTCAACTTCTTATCATCTTTAAGAGCCTGTACCGTAGCCTCTTTACCCTGGGCAAGCTGTGTATCACCATACCT
>DHUO01000005.1:3743-4408 GCA_002409215.1 Candidatus Dojkabacteria bacterium UBA5232
TTATCTATTCCCAATGGATATATCATATCAAAAGTAGCTTCTTTAAATGGAGGAGCTGTTTTATTCTTAACTACCTTCACTCTTCTTGAATGGCCAATAACTTCTCCATCCCTTAAAATTTTATCCTTCTGTCTAATATCCATCCTAACAGAAGAGTAGAACTTCAAAGCATTACCACCTGTTGTCGTTTCTGGATTACCAAACATCACACCTATCTTCATCCTCAACTGATTAAGAAAAATTATTGTTGTACCTGCCTTACTTGCAATTGCCGTAATCTTTCTTAAAGCTTGGGACATCAATCTTGCCTGAAGACCCATATGACTATCACCCATATCCCCTTCAATCTCTGCGCGTGGAGTCAAAGCTGCAACAGAGTCAACCACAATTACACCAAAAGCAGCAGACCTTACCAATGTCTCAAGAATCTCTAATGCCTGCTCACCAAAATCTGGTTGTGACATGTAAAGGTTTTCTATATCTAAACCAATATTCTTTGCATATACAGGATCAAAAGCATGCTCTGCATCAATGAATGCAACAGCTTCTCCTTTCTTCTGTGCTTCCGTTAAGATATGAATTGCTAAAGTTGTCTTTCCTGATGATTCTGGACCATAGATTTCAACAATTCTACCCTTAGGGACACCTCCGACACCTAATGCTAA
>DHUO01000005.1:4670-8872 GCA_002409215.1 Candidatus Dojkabacteria bacterium UBA5232
TCAATCTGTGCAACAGCCATCTCAATTGCCTTACTCTTAGGGCTTTCAACACTACTTGGTGCAGTTTTTTTCTTTACTTCTTTCATTTATATAGGATTAGAAAAATTTATATGATTTCTTCTTTAGAATATCAGAGGAGGATAGTCTAGTCAAAGGAGAAAATGAAAAAGTTCATTAACCGATAATAATTTTATACAAACCTTTTATTTATAATATCTGAGAAGTTTTCTATAAATACATCTCTTAGTGCTTTCTCTTCTCTAATATATTTAGCTATTTCAATTTGTATTGATGGGACACGGTATTTCTGAACTAAAAACTCACTAATGGTTTCTTGATAATCTTCAAGGAATCTAAAAATTGCTATATTCACCCCATACAATCCATTCTTTGCAATTTCCTCTTTCACATCATATGCAAATTTCTTAGATTTATGGAAACGTGTTGCATAATATATACCAAAATCATACATGTTATTTTCTCTTGAAAGACCGTGTATATCTACAAATTGCTCTATCTTTTGTTCTTTAACTATCTTACCAACAGCTTTTTTATACAGGTTGGAGGGTAATTCATGGAAGTTTGGATCGTAATCGACACCAGCTTTAAGATATATCCCCCACGCTCCTGTTTGCTTACATATTTCCTTCACTATTTCATCTGTCAAATCCTCCCCCTGTCTATATCCCATACTTAACCTAGGTCGCTTATGAAAATATCCGTGTGGAGCAGAAATCAGTATTGGTTTCTTTCCCTCAATTATTTCAAAGTGAGCAGTATTCATTAGATATAACTTACCACATATTGTCATACTTTTTCAAATGTGTAAGAATGATAATATATAAATTATTTCATATTTAAAATGAAGAATAGTAAAAAATTTCTTATAGCACTTCTTGCTATTGTTCTTCCAATGTCCGTTTTTGTGAAGCCAACAATTGCACAGGAAAATCCAATCGCTCCTATCTCAGAAGAGAGTATTGAAACAGAATCCACAGTTACATATGAGGATTTAGATTTTGATATTGACTGGGATGATTTGTTTGGGGATTTAGAAGAGAATAATTTGGTTGATAAGCTAGAAGGGAAGGATTCTACTGCTTTGGCTAAATTTATGGCTCTATTCACCAGCACCGTATTAGTATTTGCAATTCTTTTAGGTTTAGCACGATACATTTACTCTGCACTCACATTACAAAAAACTGCAGAGAAGTTAGGAATGAAGGATACATGGTATGCTTGGATTCCTATACTACGAAAGATTTTACTCTTTAATATGGGGAATCAGAATCCTTACCTCTTGTTATTAGCTCTAATCCCTGGAATTGGTACATTGGTTATTGCTATCATTAGTATAGTTGCAACAATGAATATTTGTGAGAAGAGGGGACATGACAAGATGATTGGGTTGCTAGTCCTTATCCCATTAGCTGGATTAATACTCTGGGGGGTACTTGCATGGGGAGAAGACAAAAAAGCCATAGAGAAAACAAAGTAAGAACCTCTTATTTTGAAATTGTAAGAGTAGCTGTAAAAGGCTACTCTTCTTTTTTATCATCAAACTCTAAAAACAATCTTTCTGTTTCTTCATTCGCTAAACCTTCCTGCTTCACCTTGTCTATCCTCTTCTCTAACTGTTTGAATCTAGTTGTACTTACAGTATCATACTGCTTTCCTAACGCATCCAATCTATCCCCTATCTTCAAAAATGCTTCAGAAAACACCCCAAACTCTTTTTCAAAAGACTTTACATGAGAAATAATATTATAGATGTTACTCTGTACTCTAAAGTTCTCATACGACTGTCTAATCATACGAAGTATTGCAGTAAAGCTAAATGGTCCTGCTAACACAACCCTATTTTGCATAGCAGAATCTATAACATCAGTCATTTTTTCGTAAATATATGAAAATATCATCTCATTTGGAATAAAGAGAATTACAAAATCAACTGTCTTATCTACTGGATTAATATAATCTCTCGTAGTTACCTGTTTAATCTTCTCTTTCACGTCCTTTTCAAAATCTTTCATATATTTTGTTTTCATTGTCTTATCATCTGTTTCAGACATCTTCTGAAGATTAGAATATGGAAATTTAGAATCTACATTAATTCTTGTTCCATCAGGTAAAAATACAGCAAAATCTGGACGTGTCTGTGAACCCTCCTGCTTTTTGTTAAATTCGTAATCAACACCTTTTACAAAACCTGACATCTTAAGTAGGTTCTCTGCCACCTGCTCACCAAACTGTCCTCTGACCTGATTATCAGAAAGAACTTTTTTCAACCCTTCCGTACTAACAGATAGTTGTTCTGTAATTTTCCTACTCTCTTCTACAGAGGTTTTCAATGCAGAGTATGTATCAATCCTTTCCTTTTCTGCACCTTTCATGTATTCCTCAAGATTCTTTACAATTCTGGTAATCTCCTCCCTCTTATTATCCAAATCAATCCTCCCCTGTTTTGTCTCAGAACCTAACTTCTCATTTGCCATTCTAACCAAATCCTCATTAGCTTTACTTAAGACATCAGGGAGTAGCTCATTCAACTTATTCCCTATTGTTTCTTCAATATCTTCCTTATCTCTCTTAGAACTTTTCTTCAAGAAGAATGTTACCCCAACACCTAAAAGAAGTCCTCCTACTAAAGAAATTATTACTAGCGTTACATCTGACATAGTGATAGAATTACTAAAGTTATCAATATTTATTATTATACCAGTTACTTAAGATGTCTACACTAAAGAAAAAAGAAAGAACATTTATCTACAATCTTTTCTTTACAACAATTCTTGGTGGAGTAATTGGACTTCTCAACTATGCTTTCAACATATTGATTGCAAAACACACATCTACTGAGATATTTGGGACATTTAGCGCAACCCTTGGTATTATCTATCTTTCTCAAATCAGCGGTGTTGCAATACAATCCCTCATTACAAAAACCGTAGGGCAAAACAAAATGAAGAATCTCAATCTTTACAAGTGGAATTCTTTATTAATATTCTCAGTAATTGGAGTCATTACTGCTGTAATATTCTTCCTTTTGAGACATCCTATTGCAGAAATAGCATCACTACCTGTGGAGTATATGCTCTATCTTGCAATTGCTATTATATTTGCATTTGCATCTCCTGTTGCAAAAGGCCTGCTACTTGGAGAAGAGAAAATCATCACAGTTAATCTTGTACTTCTTGCGGAAACAATTGTTAAGTTTGCCATAGGAATAGTATCTATTAAGATGGGTGGAAACATCCCTCTACTCATCATGGCGAATGCTCTACCTGCAATGCTTAGTACGTTAATAATTATCCCTTTGTTAAGATATAAAAAAGGAGAAGCAATAGTAATAAAACAAAACTGGAAGGAGTTCATACTAATGGCATTCTCTTTCATTCTCCTAACAATGCCTTTTACACTAGATTTAATCTTAGTCAATGAAAGTTTCAGAGCTAGTTACTCCTCCCTATCACTATTAGGAAAGATTGTCTATTTTGCATGTATAACAACATCTTCTGTTATGTTTGCAAGATTAGCAAATGAAAAAGATGCAAAAAGCCAAAGAAAAAGCCTTATTACTGCGATAGCGCTATCATTACTGATAGGGATTGTATTATCATTAGCATTTTTCTTCTTTGGAGGGAAGATAATCGAATTGTCTGTTGGAGAAAAATATCTCCCAATTATGCGATATTTGGGTGTATTTGGACTTTGTATGACAGGTTACTCTTTGGTATATATGATTGCGAATTACTTCATCTCAAAGGGAACATATTCATATATTCTAATTCTGTTAAGTGCTACTATGTTACAAATTCTTCTTTTTGCAACAAGAAATGATGGAATTAAAGTTGTTGTAGATAATCAGATAATACTATATAGTCTTCTAACAGTATCAACAGTACTGTTTCTTTTAATTAAATTTAGACAGGATATAAAAAATGAAAGAGGAGAAGAAAACATTAAAAACAAAATTTAAAACTTTAGGCAAAGAGTTCAAGGGGTTTGCGTTTAAGGGATCTATGTTAGACATTGCTATTGGAATGATGATTGGTTCAGCTATTACAGCAGTTGTGAATTCTTTAATTAAAGACATTATTAACCCTCCAATTGCAAAGTTGGTTTCTGGAATGGATTTTAGTCAGAGATATTTTGTATTAGGTAAAAATCATTTTGAATCACTTGAGGCTGCACAGGCATCT